>MPMW01000091.1 GCA_002238705.1 Acidobacteria bacterium bin61
CGCGGAAGAGCCCAACCGGCTCGATCCCGTCCTGGCGCGGATCCAGGCCGCCAGCATTGGCCCCGACGAGTGGTAGTTGCGCGGGGAGAGGTCTGGTGGGCCGACCTGTCGGCTCCGCGCGGTTCCGGACCCGGCTTTCGGCGTCCCGTCCTCGTAGTCCAGTCCGATGCGTTCAACCGGAGCCGGCTGCCCACGGTTCTCGTGGTGTCCCTGACCGCCAGCTTGCGCCTCGCGGAACAACCCGGAAACGTCCTCCTGCCCCGGGAGTCAACCGGCCTGCCGCGCGACTCGGTAGCCAACCTGACACAGCTCGCGACCGTGGACGAGGGATTCCTGGAGCAACAGGCCGGCGTGCTGTCGGGCCGGCTGATGGCTCAGATCGATAACGGTCTCCGGCTGGTGCTGGACCTGTAGGTCTGCGACCGTTCGGTCCGCACCGACGAGTGATCGGGGCTCGCGCCCGGCCACAGGCAATCGGGGCGGGCCGGAGGTGGCTGCGGAGGACGCACCGGCCGTGCGCCGAAGGGGTAGTTTTGGGCTGTCTCAGGAATCGCTGCGTCGGAGCTCCTTGTCGCAGAACGTGATGAGTTCTACGAGTTTCTGAGTGACCTGCTCAATGCGCTCCGCCCGCTTCACGCGATCCAAGAGCGCGGCGACCGCCGCATCGTCCCGGAACCGAGCGGGATCGAACGCGGCGTAGCAGGGCCAATTGTCACTCGACCAAGTCTTGCCACCCATGATCTTGGCGAGCTCCGTCCGCCAGGAGTCACGCTCTACGCGCCCAGGTTTGTCCTTGTGATGACTGACGCCGTAGATGGGGCTTTCCACGAAGGAAGAGTCTCCGTACCAGCCAACAGCGGTGTCGTCCCAGAACGTTCGGCAGATCTTTACGCCCGCCCACTTCGCACCGACATCGTCCAAGTCCGTAGTGACTTGCCAAGTCTCAGGGGCTTCCTGGATTGGGCTCATGCCCTTCAACCGCTCGACCACCTCGGCCCGGAATTGTCCGACTTCGCGCTGGATCAGTCGGTCGTAGTTGTCCCGGATCATGCGTGCGGCGCTGGGATGCTGACGCATCAGCTCCATGAGGCGCTCTTCAGTTTCCTGCATTGTTAACTCTCCGCCCAAGGCCTTGGTAGTGAGAAGGTATTGCTTGATCGTTTCCCGGAGGATGGGCTGATCCGCGGCGTGCCGTTGACAGGACTCCAGCCATCTACGTAATTCGACGCGATAAGAGATCGGGCTGTAGTTCGTCTTCCTCGTGTCGGCTCCGTGGCCGTCGAGGGTAAGGAAGAGGACGTGATGGTTGTCCGAATCGCTGTTGCAGTAGCGGGTGATCTGCTTCTCGCCTTCGTTCGACCAGATCTTGTTCTCTATGGAAAGGTGGCGGGTGCCGTCGGTGATGAAGATGTCAATCCGACCGCCCTTGGAGTCCTCGCCGTCGATCACAACGGTCCCGATGTCGTATTCGCGCTTCACCCGGGTCTTGGCCGGTTCCGGCCAGTAGTCCTTCTTCCCCACGGTGGCGAGAAAAAGCTCCAGGAACGCGTACCCCTGATCGTGGGAGCCGCAGGGATCGAGGAGTTCCCCGATGAAGGCCGAGTGCAGCCTGTCTTCGTCCGCCTCCACGCGAAGCAGCCGAAAGACGTTGAAATTCTCGCCGCGCAATCGGACGATCTCACGCTCCCGTGCAAGCCGCTCGTCAACCAAGCCAAGCAGCATTTCGGCTGACCGACAGAGGGTTTCCTGCTCGGAGCGCAAGAGATCTTCGACGGTGCGCAGAAGCTGCTCGGCACCGGCCCCGACGCCAGCCGTAGCGGGCAACAACACTCAGCGGCTGCTCAGCGCGTCGTCGGTTTCTTCCTCCGGCGTGTGCGCCCGGAACCAGGTCAGGATGCGTTCCGAGACGTCCATCAGGAACTTCGGCTCCCGCGGCCCGTGCGGGGTACGCGGGTAGACGACGAACTCGGTGGGAATCCCCCGGCGGTCGAGTGCCCGGTAGAACTCCTGCCCCTGGGTGAACGGCACCCGGAGATCCTGGGCCCCGTGGATCACCTGCGTCGGGGTGGTCACTTCCGCGATCCGGTAGATGGCCGAGTGGGCCTCGTACACCTCGTAGTCCTCCCAGAAGTCGCCTCCCATGTGGCCCGCGAGGTAGTCCTGGATGTCCGTGGTGGTGACCATGCTGATCAGGTTCGGAAGCCCCGCGCCCATGCTGGCGGCGACGAAACGGTCGGTACGGGTGACCGCGAACGAGGTCATGTAGCCACCGTAGCTCCAGCCCATGATGTAGAGCCGGCTGGGTTCGGCCACCCCCTGCTCGATGACGAGGTCCACCCCCGCCATCAGGTCGTCCATGTCGCCGAAGCCCCAGTCCTTGAAGTTGGCGTAGCGGAATTCCTTTCCGTAGCCGCTGGAGCCGCGCGGGTTGGGACGCAGGATGGCGAACCCTTCCTGGGCGAAGTACTGGAGCATGTAGATGGACGGAGCGCCGGTGAAGGTCTCGGAATACACCCCCGCCGGGCCGCCGTGGACGTTCAGGACCAGCGGATAGCGCCGGCCTTCCTCGTAGTCCACGGGGAGGGTCAGGAGCCCTTCCACCGGGGTGCCGTCCGGAGAGGTCCAGGTGAGCACGCTGGTCTTCCCCATCGCGGGACGCGCCACGTCCTGGTGGAGATCGGTGAGCCGGCGCGGCTCGAAGGCCGCCTTGGCGCCGCCTCCCTTCCCGAGGTCGGCGGCGAAGACGTCCCAGGGCGTATCCGGCGTCTCGTGCGTGAACGCCATCACGTCGGCAGCGGTTGCGACCGCGGTGGAGCGGTAGACGCCTTCACCAGGAGTCAGGTGCACGAGACCGCCGCCGTCAGCGGGCAGCCCGAAGAGACGCCGGGAGGTGCGTTCGGCCTCGGTGACGTAGACGAGCGAACCGTCCCGGGACCAGCCGAGGATCCCCGGGCTGCGGTCCTTCGTCTCCGCGAGCCGCACCCGCTCGCCGCCCATGACCGGCATGACGTACACGTCCCCCAGCCCAATCGGCTCCGGCCGGGCGCCGGGCGAGCGGGACGCGACCCGCTCGGCCCCGGGGGGGGCCCGCGGGGCGACGCCCCCCAGCCCAAGCGGCTCGGGCCGGTCGCCGGTCGAGCGGAACGCGACCGTCTGGCCGTCGGGGGAGACTCGCGGCGAACTCTCGATCCCGTCGCCGCCGTGGAGCAGGCTCACGTTCCCGTCCCCCAGGTGGACGACCGACAGATCGCCCGAGCGGCGGTTCGTGTTGATGCGCGGATCATCCTGGTGGCTGAAAACAATGCGGTCGCTGCTCGACCAGTCCCAGCCGGAGACGTGGAAGGCCCCCCAGGTGAGGCGCCGGTCCTCGCCGTCCGGGTCGTAACCGTCGCTCACCAGAGCGGCGTAGAGGTGGCCGTACTTGAAGTCCTGATCCACCAGTTCGACGTCGCGTTTCTCCTTCTTCCGGGTCTTCTCCTCCTCGGTCTCGGGGTCGGTCATCAGGTAGCCGACACTCCGGCCGTCGGGCGAAAAGCGAAACGACCGCGCCCCGTTCTCCGCGTGGGTGACCTGGTAGGCCTCGCCGCCGGCGAGCGGGAGCAGCCACACCTGCTGGTTCTCCTCTCCCTTCCGGAGGAACCCGAGGTAACGCCCGTCCGGGGAGAAAGAAGGCGAGGTCGCCGAGTTCTCACCGATGGTGTAGGCGATCGCGTCGCCTCCCGCCGCCGGGACCACGTGGATCTGGGTCCGGTACTCGGACTTCTCGCCCTCCATGAGCGGCTCCGTGACCGCGAACGCGACGAGGGTCCCGTCCGGGGAGATCGCGACCGAGCCGACCCGGTGGTACTTCATGGAGAGCGCCGGCGTCCAGCGGTCGTCCTCGGCGAGAGCGAGGGACGGTGCGGCGACGGCAGCCAGCAGCGCCAGCAGAACGACGGAAACGGTGGAACGAGTGAACATGGCGGGCCTCCCCGGCGGCCCGGGCAACGCCGCAGCCGCGAACTCCCAAGTATCCCACCGGGGGTTGGCGCGCCGCGAGTGACGGCTGGCCAGGGGCGGAGACCGCGGAGCGATGGCGCTGGACGCGGCAAGCGGTTACTGACCGAGGTCGCGCTTGATGTCCTCCCAACGAACTCCGCCGGTTTCCCGATAATCCGCGAGCACATCGAGAGCGTCCTGACCATCGAGCCAGTCTTCCAGCCACTCAATGGCCCGAAGGTCCGACGGCGGCACGAGCGCCGCTACGGGTTTGCCGCCATTCTCCAACAGGATCCGGTGGCCTTCTGACCGCACTTGCTCGACCAACTGGTCCAGATGCCGGCGAGCCTCGCTGAGGAACACCTTGTCGCGCACCATTCTCGGTGTTGTGTTTCGGATCGAGCCGTTCAGTTACTTGTCCGCCGAGACATGGGGAATTGAAGCCGAGACAGGATCCGGAGCGCGTGCCGCGTGTGGAAACCGGTCCGCGGCCGGCCGATGACCAGACGAATTACCTGCTTGACCGGATATTCCTTCCCGTGAACGGTCACAAAATGGTTGTGGCGACCACCAACAGGAAGGGGCGGAGAATCCTGGGTCGCGCGCAGCACGTCGTCCCGAGTAATCCAGTAGGTGATGCCGCGGATGGCGAAGTCCATGGCCCAGGAGGGTAGCCGTGTACCAACAGCCCGGGGAGACCCTGGAACCAAAGGCGTAGTCTCCCCGCCATGAAAGCGGCCAAAGTCCGCACCGGACTCGACCGGCTCCCGGAAATGGGGGAGCTGCTCAGGGGTCTCCGGGTCGGGCTGATCGCGAACCCGTCCTCGGTGGACTCCTCGTTCCGCCATGCGCGAGAGGTGGTTTCCGGACTACCCGGGGTGACGCTGGCGGCACTTTTCGCCCCCGAACACGGCTTCGACGCCGTCGAGCAGGATCTCATCGAGATTGCCGACGGGGACGGGCCGATTCCCGTGCACAGCCTCTACGGGCCCACCCGGCGCCCGACGGCGGCGATGCTCGACGGGCTCGACGCGTTGGTCTTCGACGTCCAGGACATCGGCTCGCGCTACTACACCTACGTCTGGACCATGGCGCACGCGATGGAGGCCGCGGCCGAACACAAAAAGCGCATCGTCGTCCTCGACCGTCCCAACCCCATCGGCGGCGCCGTCGAGGGCAACCTGATCCGCGACGACCACCGCTCCTTCGTGGGGCTCTATCCGCTCCCGAACCGGCACGGGATGACCGCCGGCGAGATCGCGGGGCTTTTGAACCGCCATCACCGGATCGGGGCGGACCTCGTCGTCGTGGGTTGCCCCGACTGGTCGCCGGACCAATGGCTGGACGACGCCGGCCTGCCCTTCGTCCCGCCGTCCCCGAACATGCCGACTCTGGACACCGCCACCGTCTATTCCGGCGCCTGCCTGATCGAGGGTACGAATCTGTCCGAGGGCCGGGGAACGACCCGGCCGTTCGAGGTGTGTGGCGCTCCGTGGGTGGATGGAACCCGGCTCGCCGACGCGCTGGCGGGGGAAGACCTTTCCGGCGTCCACTTCCGCCCGGTGCGTTTCCGGCCGACGTTCCACAAATTCGCCGGCGAGGAATGCGGCGGCGTGATGCAGCACGTCACGAACCGGGACCTCTACCTGCCCTGGCGCACGGGAATCGCGATTCTGAACCGGGTCCGTCAGTTGTGGCCAACGGATTTCGCCTGGCGGCCGCCACCCTACGAATACGAGCTGGTGCGCCTGCCGATCGACATCCTCGGCGGGAGCCCGGACATCCGGGAGGGGATCGAGGGCGGACGCACCACGGCGGAGATTGTGGATGCGGGGGACGCGGAGGGGGGCGCTTTCGCACCGGTGCGGGAGGCGTTCCGGTTGTATCGGTGAGCCCAGCGGCGCGTAACGAGTCGCTCGTCGCCCGGCTCTCGGCGGGCGGTGCCGGCCGGAGGTCGGTGTTCCAAGCCGCTTCCGTGGTGACGACGGGTAGCGGAATGCGTATTTCGACCGCCTCTCGGCGGTCTCCGAGGTCCCTCCTGGATCGCTACTGCCTGACTCCGCGGTTCGTGGCGAGGTACGTCGCGAAGCTGCCGAGCCAGTGGCTCCCGATGTAGTTGTTCGGGTCCACTCCGGCGAAGCCCGCCCCGGCGTTCCGGGCCGCAAGCGCCGCCATCGGCGCCCTCCGGCTGTCGTCTTCCGGAAGCGCGCTCACGATGCCCTGCAGCATCCAGGCGCGGCTCAGATGAAGGCCGTGCAGGTGCCCGAAAGCGTCCTCTTCGTCGAAGGGAACGCCTACCGGTTCCAGTGTCTCGGGTAGCGGGCCCGGCAGGAAACCGCCGAGCCAGGCGGCGAACTCTCCGGGCGGCAGCACCCGGCGCATGAAGTCGGCCTCGGCCAGGCAGGGTGACAGGAAATCCTGCCCCGACGGTTCGTAGTCCACCGGGCAGTCGCGATCGCCGCCGTACCAGGCCCGGGCTCGGGCGGCCAGCAGATCCTGCATCGCCTGGTCGCCCACGGACACCGCCCAGTCGTGGATCAACCCCACCGAAAAGGCGGTCTGCTTGTGCTCCCCCACCCGGACCGGGTGTTCCAGTTTCTCCAGGAACTCCTTCAGCCGCTCCACCGCGTTCGTGGTCAAGGGCGCGAGGGCTTCACGCCAGCGGGCGGCCCGGCCACGGTCGTCCTCGGAGGACGCCGCGTCAGCGGCCCATTCGGCCAGCTCGGCGTCGAGCTGCAGCAGCCAGGCAAGCCCGTAGGGTCGTTCGAACCCGCGCCGGCCCTTCCTGGAAACGAACTCGAGTTCGCCGGCAACCCGCTCCCCGGTGAGGTTGTGATCGAGCGCCTCCCGGGCCTTCGCAGCGAAGTCGGCGCCGGGGAACCGGCGGGTCAGCCGGGCGAGCAGCCAGTGTCCGTGCACCGCGGAATGCCAGTCGTAACAGCCGTAGAAGACCGGAGTGAGGTCCCGGGGCAGGCCGAGATCGTCGTCGCTCTCGAGGCGCAGGCGCAGGCCGTACGGATACTCCTTCGTCACGCAGTCGAGAGCGAGCGCCGCGAAGGCGGCCGCGCCCTCTTCCTCCAGCGCCGGGGGCGTCAGGTCCACGGGAGCCGCTTCGCCGGCAGGCGCCGGATCGCCGCTTCCGCAGGCCGCCGCCAACCCGCTGGCGAGCGCCAGAGCGGCGAACCGCTGTCTCGGGCCATCGTGAACCATCGCATTCCTCCTGCCTCCGCGGTCAGAGTTTCCGGGCCTGACTCACCAGCCGGTCGGCGCGGCGGATGGGTTCCGGGAGACGAAATCCTATGGCGCAAGCAAGGACCAGTTGCTCGGCGCATTCGAGATCCAGCCGGTGGCCGATGCTCACGAACACCGGACGGACGCGGTCCCGGGTGCGGAGCACCGTCCCGATCCGCTCGCCGCGATGCTCGAGGGGGCCCTTCGAGCCTCGCGCCACAGCAACTTCCGGGTGCTCGCCGACCAGGACGCTCTTCGCACAACCGATCGCCGGAATCCCGGTGAGGACGCCGAGGTGGCATGCCAGGCCGAACCGGCGCGGGTGGGCCAGCCCGTGGCCGTCGCAGAGCAGCGCGTCCGGCGGGGTCTCGAGTTCCGCGAGCGCGGCGAGGACGGCCGGCGCCTCCCGGAAGGACAGGAGCCCCGGCACGTAGGGGAACTTCAGCGGGCGCCGGACCACCCGCTCCTCGACGACCCGGCGCTCCCGCACCGACCAGGCGACCGCCGCCGCGACGCACTCCGTGCCTCCCTTGGGGAAAGCGGCGTCGAGACCGGCTACGACCTTCGGTTCGAACCCGGCCGGGACCCGGGCTTCGACCCGCCTCGCGAGTTGGCGTTGGATGGCCGCAGCGTCCCGCGGGGAAACGTCCCAGGAGTGGGAGACCGGCCGGTCAGCGGGCGTCGTTGAGGTCCCAGTCGTACTCGTAGTCGAAGTCACCCTCGAAGTTCCTGAGCTGTTGCGCCAACTCGGGCTCCGCGTAAAGGAGCAGGTGTTCGACGACACCGGCCTGGCTTCTCCCAAAGTCCTCCCGGAACCAGGTGTAGATGCTGGAGACGACGCCCGAGGAGCCATCCTTCAGGGCAACCCCCCGCGGATGGTTGACGTAACCCCGCGCGGCTGCATCCATCATCTCCTCGAGGTTCGCCGCGGTAAAGACCGCCGGCGCGAGGTTGGGGCATCCGATGCTCGCGCAATTCACCGCGTAGTGGATGCGGGGGTCCCGCCAGATCGCGCGCAGGATGTCGTGCTCCATGTTGTCGAGCGTCAGCCGCTGGCCGTTGACGGTGGCGCGTTCGTCACCCCAGGGTCCGGAGAGGGGCACGATGCCCCGGTGGATGTTCTTGATCGAGCCCACCGGATATCCCTCCACCACCGTCTCGATGGTGAGCGCGTTGTAGAAGTTGATCCAGTAGGCCATCTGCTCGTCGCGGGAGTAGAGGCGCGGGTCCACGGCTTCGAGGTGCGCGAGATAGTTCTGGAGCCGGGCACGCTCGCCCGGGTCGGCCTGGAGCCCGCCGTAGTCGAACAGGTGGACGCCCGACGGATCGTCGGTGCGCAGGTAACCATCCAGAATCGCCTGCCATTCGCCGTGGTCGATCGTGTCGGCATTGGTGTTGTCGTGATCCGACCAGGAAACCAGCACTTCCGGCCCGTTCGATGCGCAATTGCTGGCTCCCAGCCAACCTCCTGCCGCAAGGACCGTCAAAGCCGCCAACACCGGCCTCCGAAGCCCGCTTCGGGTCATTTCTTCGCTCTTCATGAGCGATCTACCTCCTTTCTCCGGCCTGTCCGGAGCGTCTGGGTTTTCTGTGCTACCCATAGCCTAGCGATCATGGTCAGGATGCCGGCGCTCGCCCCGACGACGCCGCGGATCGTGCCTCCCACCTTGGACCGCCCGTAGCGTCTCTTCCGCGTATCGACGGGCGTCTCGACGACCCTGAGGCCGTGCTGGATCGCCTTGATCTGCATCTCGACGGTCCACCCGTAGGCCCGGTCCTCCATCGAAATCAGGCGCAGCGAATCGGACCGGATGGCCCGGTAGGGGCCGAGATCGGTGATGCGCCGCCGCCAGAGCAGGCGAATCAGGAGCGCGGCCAACCGGTTCCCCATCACCTGCGGCGCCGACAGCGACCCCGGCTCGGCGTGGCCCAGCACCCGGGATCCAATAACAAGGTCCGCCCCCTCGGCGATCGCCGCGAACAGGCGCTCGGCCTGGCCGGCGGTGAACGACCGGTCCCCATCGGTGAACAGAACCACGTCCACGGCCGGAAGGGACGCCAGGGCCGTCAGACAGGCAATTCCGTAGCCGGGCCGATCCTGGCGCACGACCCGGGCGCCGGCTTCCTGCGCCCGGATCGCCGTGGCGTCGCGCGATCCGTTGTCACAGACGACGAGGTGGTCGATCACCGGCGCGTTCGCCTCGTTCCTGAGGGCGAACAGATCCCGAACGACCGGCCCGATGTTCCGCTCCTCGTCCCGCGCGGGGACGACGGCGCCGACGTTCAGTCCGCGGTACACGCGGTCCCGTCCGGGAAGAAGAACGCATCGGCGTCCGCGGGCTCGAAGAGACACCGATCGAGGCGCACACGGCCCCGCTCGTCGAATGGGACGCCTTCCCGGGCGAGGAGCGCCCGTTGCCGGCCGGGCTCGCAGTTCCCGCTCAGTTCGGCCGAGAGGGCGCCCTCCGCGTTCACCACCCGGTGCCAGGGGACTCCTTCGGGGGAGTTCCGGAGCGCCCAGCCGGCGGCCCGCGCCGAAAGCGGATACCCGGCGGCGGTCACCGCGCGCGCCACCCGGCCGTAGGTGGTCACCCGCCCCTCCGGGACCCTTCGCACGACGGCGTGGACCCGCCGGAACTTGCCCTCGCTTCCCGGAGCGGGAAAGGGAGCCGGCGGGAGAAGCGGCATCACCGGGAGCGGGCCGGGGACCCTGGCCGGAAAACGTCGCGGCGGAAGCAAATGTGGTACAAGCGGGGGTCGTCCCTTCCGCCGGCCGAGGGCAGCCATCCGATCCTATCCTGCGGGGGGCGCGGCGCCGCCAGGCGCCCGGAGGCTCGACCATGACCCCGCCCCAGAAGACGTACCGCCCGTTCGGAGACGGCGTCAGCCGCCGCGATTTCCTTTCCGGAGTTCCGGTCGCCCTGACCGGCGCCGCCCTCGCCTGCCGCGAGGTCCCCCGGTTCCAGGCGGAGATCGACCACGCCGGCGAGGCCGATTACCCGCCGCTTCGCACCGGGATGCGCGGCTCCCATGCCGGCTCGTTCGAGGTCGGGCACCAGATGGCGCACGAGGGCCGGGAGTGGACCACCTCCGAGACCGGGGAGACCTACGACCTGGTGGTGGTGGGGGCCGGGATCTCGGGTCTCGCCGCCGCGCACTACTTCGCGAAGGAGGCCGGACCGGACGCCCGCATCCTGCTCCTCGACAACCACGACGATTTCGGCGGCCACGCCAAGCGGAACGAGTTCCATCTCGACGGGCGGACCTACCTGATGAACGGCGGGACCCTGAACGTGGAGGCGCCCTCGCAGTACGGAGACATCGCCGGCGGCCTGCTCAAGGAAATCGGCATCGACCGCAAGCGCTACTACGAGAGCATCAGCGCCGTCTCGGACACCTACGGGAACCTGGGCCTCCAGCGGGCGATGTTCTTCGACCGGGAGACGTTCGGAGAGGACCGGCTGGTGGCGGGCATCGGACGCCGGCCGCTCGCGGAGTTCCTCGCCGAGTCTCCGGTGCCGGAGGCGATCCGGAACGACCTGATCCGGCTGCACGGGGACAAACAGCCGGACTACCTGCCCGATCTTTCGCCCGCCGGGAAGAAGGAGTTCCTGGCCACCATCAGCTACAAGGACTTCCTGATCGAGCACGCGGGGTGCGATCCCGGAGTGGTCTGGTTCTTCGACCACCAGCCGAAGGGGCTCTTCTGCACCGGGATCGACGCCTATCCGGCCCGCTATGCGTGGGAGGAAGGGCTTCCGGGGTTTTCGGGGATGGAGATCCCGGAGACGCCGCCGGACGCGCTCGCCGATGAGCCGGGAGGCCAGCACGGCCGCGAGAACCAGGACCGTGCGAACGAGGGCGATCCCGACCTCTACTTCCCGGACGGCAACGCCACCATCACCCGGCTGCTGGTGCGGGGACTCATCCCGAGCGCCATCCCGGGATCGACGATGGAAGACGTGGTGATGGCGCCGCTCGATTACGGGATGCTGGACCGGCCGGACAACCGCGCCCGGATCCGGCTGTCGTCGACCGCCATCCGGGTCGAGCCCGGCGACGCCGGACCCGCCCGGGTCACCTACGTCCGCGACGACCAGGGGCACACCGTGAGCGCCGGGAGGGTCATCCTCGCCTGTTGGCACAACATCATTCCCTACCTGGTGCCCGAGATGCCGAAGGCCCAGCGGGACGCACTCTCCTGGCCGGTCAAGTCGCCGCTCCAGTACACGAGCGTGCTGCTCAGGAACTGGCGGGCCTTCACCGAGGCCGGCGTCTCGTCGATCTCCGCTCCCGGCGGCTACCACACGTCGGTCGGCCTGGCCCCGCAGCTCGCGCTCGGGGACTACCGCACCTCGACCTCGCCCGACGAGCCGCTGGTGGTGCGGATGAACCGCTATCCCTGCGAGCCGGGGCTGTCCCGCCGCGAGCAGCACCGGATCGGCCGGATGGAACTCCTCCACACCACCTTCGAGACCGTGGAGGCCCAGATCCGCGACCAGCTCAACCGGATGCTCGGCCGGAGCGGTTTCGACGACCAGCGCGACATCGCGGCGATCACCGTGAACCGCTGGCCGCACGGTTACACCTATTCCTACAACCCGCTGTTCGATCCGCCGGAGTGGTCCTTCGGGACCCCCGACGACCGCCCGAACATCTCCGCCCGGCAGCCGTTCGGACGGATCGCCATCGCCGGCACCGATTCCGCGGCGAGCCCGCACACCGACGCCGCCATTCGCGAAGCCCATCGCGCGGTCGCGGAGGTGCTCGCGGCGGATTGAGGGAGCGCGGGGAGGGACGGCCGGCCCGCAGCCCGGCGCCCGCGGCCGCGAGGCCACGGAACACCACCACCCCATCCACCTCCACGGCAGCACCGGCTCGGAACCCCACTCCCAGTTCAGGCGGGGGGTGGACCCGTTGTATCTGTCGCCAAGTGGCCCGGTTTCAGATGTCGCTCAACGGCTGGGACCTCCCGGCAGCCGACTCCGATATCGCTGGGTCGAAACACCAGCCGACCCCCGATATCGCTGGGTCGAAACACCCACCGACCCCGTTATCGCTGGGTCGAAACACCCACCGACCCGAGCTTGTCAGAAATTACGTGTGTAGGAGGGGGATGATTAGTCAGCCGAGGAGGGCGACGAGATGACACGACCAGCGAGACAAGGGATCAGCGAGGAGCTGTTGGACGAGCTACTTGGGGGGGAGGATCCTCGTGAAGTGTTCCGGAAGGGGGAGCTTC
>MPMW01000092.1 GCA_002238705.1 Acidobacteria bacterium bin61
CCGGGACGGTCCTCCATCATTTCCCTGCCGGTGTTCCCGTTCGGGTACCACTTCGGGAAACTGGAACTCGTGACCGTCAACCGGATCCGCTGGCCCGGAAGGAAGACGTTGGACATCGGGTAGAGCTCGATGGTGTAGGGGACGATCTCGCCCGGGGTCAGCAGCACCGGGGCCTCGTCCCCCTCCCGGTAGCGGGCGCGCTGGATCATCTGGCGGAGCAGTTGCGCGTAGCCGGACTCGTGGACCGCGGTCATGGTGACCACCCAGTCGGTGTCCACCGCGGTCGAAGAGGCGAAGAACTCGACCCGCACGAAGCCGGTCACCTCCAGCGGCGCATCGAGCGGCTCCGAGGTGTAGGTGAGGCTGACGCGGTCGGCGGGCCGGTGGTCCTGCGCCCCTCGCGGTTCCACGAAGAGATCTCCGCCGATGGTCGGCGCCGGGTTCCGGGGGTCGTACTCGTAGGAGTCCGGGGCCTCGTCGCCGGACGGCGGCTCGCGCGAGAGGCGGCCGTCATTCAGGGAGTCGGCGCTCTCCGCGGGACCGGCGCGCAGGTACCAGGCCTCCTCCTGCTGGCGAGCCAGTGGAAACTCGTTCTCTTCGCGCCAGACGTTGTCCCCCATCACGTAGATGAGGACCGGAGGCTCATCCATGATCCCGTTGTCGTGGCCCTTCAGGTGGTGGTCGAACCAGCGCAGGCGCAGCGCCAGGTCGTCGATGCTGGAGCCGGGGAAGTTCATGTCGCCGACGCGGTCGTCGGCCGGCGGCCAGCCGTGGATCCAGGGCCCCACGATGAGCTTCTGCTGCCCGCGGCCCTTCGGTCCGCCGATCTCGTTCACCTCCTTGAAGTGGCGGACGGTGCCGTGAATGTGCCGGTCGTACCAGCCGCCGAGGTGATAGACGGGGACGTTGAACTTGTCGTACTGCTCGTCCACCGCGAGACGGCGCCAGTAGTCGTTGTAGTACGGGTTGCCGACGAGGTCGTTGTACATGTCCGAGAACATGCTCTCGGTGAACGAGTCACCCACCTCGCGGTGTTCGTCGTACCAGGCGGTCCACGCATCCCCGGAGCCCAGGTAACCCCGGTGGCCCGGGACGTTCATCCGTAGCGGTTTCACCATTTCCCGCTGGGTGAGCAGCCAGGTCGGCAGGACCATGTGGAGCGCGCCCCCTTGCCAGAAGATGTCCCGGTAACTGTTCGACGCGTACTGCGAACAGAACATCGCTTCGAGATGGGGCGGCTGGGTGGGGGCGGTCAGGAGCTGGTTCGCACAGGTGAACGACAGCCCGTGGGTGCCCACCTTCCCGCTGGACAGCGGGTGCCGCGCCGCCCACTCGATGGTGTCGTAGCCGTCCTGCCGCTCCCCCCAGCCCTCGTCCATGAGCCAGTAGTACTCCCCCTCGGACTCGTAGCGGCCACGCTCGTCCTGCGCCATGGCGATGTATCCGCGGGCCGCGAAGTACTCGGCGGAGGAACGGGCGCAGGCCCCCTTGTTGTAGGGAGTGCGCTCGAGAACCACCGGGAACGGGCCCGGCCCCTGGCCGCGCGGAAGGTAGACGTCGGTCGCGAGGCGCGTTCCGTCCCGCATCGGGACCATGACCTGCTCGCAGGTCCAATTCTGGGCGGCGCCGAGTGCCGGGAAGAGCAGGATACAGGCGGTCGCGGCTACCAGCCGGTGCGGAAGACGAGGCATTGCAACCCCCCTCGTGGGAAAAACGCGGGCGGCTTCAATCTTCCCACGGCGCTCGGCCCCGTACCAAACGGAGCGGGGGCGGCTTCCGGCCGCGCCGGAAGACCCGGGGCCCCGGGCGGTGCGCCCGGCCGTCAGCGATCCGCGGTTTCCAACTGGACGAAGTGATCCACGTAGGCGCGGTAGCGGCTCCGGATCTCGCTCACGTAGCGCGTGACTTCAGAGCCCCGGACGTAGCCGTGCGCGGCCCGGCTGGCGTACTCGGGATCGCTCAGCTTGCGCATCGCCTCCTCGACGTTCCCGAACCACAGCGAGCCGTCCATCCCGAGCTGCCGGGCCAGGCGGCGGCCGTCCCGAACGTGGCCGTACCCCGCGTTGTAGGCGGCCAGCGCGAACCAGATCTGCTCGCCGGGCGGGAGATCAGGGAATCGCTGACGGCTCCACGCCAGATAACGCACCCCGGCGTCGATACCCACTTCCGGCTCGGCGAGCCGGACCGGATCCACGCCGAGTTCCTCCGCCGTGCGCGGCATCACCTGCATCAGGCCGCGGGCTCCGGCGAAGCTGACCGTGTTCGGGTCGAAGCCGCTCTCCTGGTACATCTGCGCAACGATCAGGCGCCAGTCGAAGTCCTCGGACTCGGCGACGGGCTTGACCAGGGCGTCGAACCGCGAGAGTTCGTCTCCGGTAACCCGGTGCTCCCGCTGGCGCGCCTGCCGCCGCCGGTTCACGAAGTACTTGTTGTAGAGACTGTTGAATTCGAGGCCGCGATAGCCGGCGTTGAGGAAGGCGTCCAGTTCCCGCTTCAGGTCGTCACGACCCGGGCCCACCGCCCAGACAAGCTGCATCGCGGGTTCAACGGCGAGTCCCAGGTTGAGCCGCGGCTCGAAGGTCGCGGCCAGCTCGGCGCGGTGGCTATCCACCAGGGTGACGTCGATTTCACCCTCCGCCACTCCTTCCAGGATGGCGTGGCTCGAAAGCCCCAATGCCTCGACCTCGAAGTCCCCTGCGAGGCGGCCGAGGGTCGCCAGATAGCTCGTCGCCTCCGGAACGGTCACCGTCCGGCCGGACAGGTCCGCCAACTGGGTGACCGGTTCGCCGCCGGTGACGAAGGTCTCCTGGATTTCGAGATAGTGGCGCGTGAACAGGAGGCCCTCCCCGGCGCGCGCCGGGGTCTCCACCCAGCCGGCCGCTACCAGATCGCCGCGGCCGGTGAGCAGGCCTTCCACGAGTTCCGCGTGATCCCGGGCCACGATCACCGCGAGGTCGAGGCCCTGGTGCTCCGCAAACTGCCGGACCAGTTCGTATTCGAACCCGAGCCGTTCGCCCCGCCAGAGGTAGTGGGTCACCGGCGAGCTGATGGTGAGGAGCCGGAGCTGGCCCGCCGCCCGGATCGCCGGCCAATCGCGGACTTCGGAGGGCTCGTCTGCGACCGTGTGGTGCTCGGTCAGAAAATCGTCGAGAGCGCCCCGGAGTTCCGGGTTTTCCTTCCGCACCGCCCAGGCGATGCGCCTCGCCTCCGGAAGCTCCCTGAGCTTGTTGACCTCGGGACTGGAGCGGACGACGACCCGGGCGGCGGCCTCGTCGAGGATCGTCGCGTCGATGACGCCTTCCTCGATGAGCGCCTGGACGGTCAGCGGATCCGCTTCCGGCGCTACGGGCGCCCGGGGCGCATCCGGATAGTGGGTCTCGAGACTCTCTTCGTAGGAAGTTCCGGGAGGAACGCCGAAGACGCCCTCGGATGCCCCCACCACCCACTCCCGGGACATGGTGAGCGGGACCGTGAACGCGACCCGCTGCAGGCGGGATTCGGTGACCGTGAGGGTGGCGACCGCGACGTCGGCGCGGCCTTCCTCGAGGGCGTGCATGAGCCGCGGAGGAGTGGGCTCGGTGACCCACTCCGCGCGCAACCCGTAGCGCTCGGCGAACTGGTCGGCGAGGAAGCGGTAGCGCTCCTGGGACAGACCCTGCGACGGCAGCGTCTCGAACTCGTCAAACCCACGGCGGGCAAAGCGGATCACTCCGCGCTCCAGGATCGCCGGCCAGTCGTCGACGGTCCCGGCCGGAATGACGGAGGGAGGCTCCTCCTCGGGTGCGGACGCACCACACCCGGGGAGAGCGATGACAAGCATCAAGAGCCCCGGAATCAGGGCTCCGGCGTCCGTGCACGGACGCCGGCGCACCGTGTTCAGCATGACAACACTCCGCAGTAGGACACCAACCACCAAACCTCTCAGATCCGTTGGGCAGCCCGAAGACTAGCGTCCTTGGGTGGCGCGCCCTGAGGGATTCGAACCCCCGACCTACAGGTTCGTAGCCTGTTGCTCTATCCACTGAGCTAAGGGCGCTCGCGACCCGGGGAGCGGGCAATCTAGCAGGTTTGTGCGACGGAACGCCGGTGAGGGCGCCGTTGGGAGCGCCGGCCTTCCGGCCGGCATCGCGGCCCGGCAGGAACGCAAAACCGGAGAACGCCGAGTGAGCAAGAGGGCGGGTCCCGCGAAGAGCGCCGAACTCCGGCCCGCTCAAGCGGCCGCTACCGGACCCTCCAGGCCGCCGTGCGCCCAGCCCCTCGCCATCCGCGGCGTACTCCAGGCCGTCACGAGGCGGGAGTCAGGCGTGACGATCAGGAGGCCGGCGGTGCCGCCGAGCCGCTGCCCCCCCCCCCCCCCGCGCCGTCCCCCGGGCGGCCACGGGGGGGGAGTCGGGCGTGACGATCGGGGGCCGGGCGGGCCCGCCGAGCCGCTGCCAGCAGGCGGCAAGCAGCTCGCGAGCCGCCTCCACCGGGTCCCGGCCGCCCTCGATGCGGGCAAGCACGGCACGGGCCATGGAAAGCCGAGCGATTCCCTCGCCCCACCCGGTGCAAGCCACCCCGCCGATCCGGGAATCCGCGTAGAGGCCGGCGCCGGGCAGGGGGGTGTCCCCCACGCGTCCCGGACGCTTGCCCAAAGTGCCGCCGGTGGACCCGGCGGCCGCAATCCTGCCCTCGCCGTCGATGGCGACCGCGCCCACCGTGTCTCCCGGCGCGGCGGCCCGCCCGCGCGCCTGGCGGTCGCGGAGCCGCCCCCCCCCCCCGTGCCCCGGGGCGCCGCGCCCCGCCGCCGCGCCTGGTGGTCGCGGAGCCGCTCCACCTCGCGGGCCACGACCAGGTCTTCGGGGTGGATTGCCTCGAAGCCCTGTTGCCGGGCGAACTCCTCGGCGCCCGGCCCCGCGAGCAGCACCTGCCGCGTGGCATCGATCACCCGGCGGGCCACCCGGACGGGATTGCGAACGGTGCGCACCGCGGCCACGCCTCCCACCCGGAGGTCCTCGCCGTCCATGATGGAGGCATCGAGCACTGCCTCTCCCCGGCGGTTCAGAACCGAGCCGGTGCCCGCGTTGAGCGCCGAATCGTCCTCAAGCAGGGTGACCGCCGCCTCCACCGTGTCGAGCGCCGAAGCGCCACGCTTCAGCGACTCGAAACCGAGCCGGGCGGCGGCAAGCGCGCCGGTCTCGTGCGCTTCCCGCTCTTCGGGAGGAATGTCCCAGGCGCCTCCGTGCACGAGGAGGGCGGGTCCGGATCCCCGGACGACTTCGCAACGGATCCGGGGCTCTTTCCGGGGCTCTTTGCTGCTCACCGGAAAAACCGAACCACGCCTGGTACCGCTACGGGGATTCGAACCCCGGTTTGATGGCTGAGAACCACCCGTCCTAACCCCTAGACGATAGCGGCACCCGCAGGCGTGGGACCGACGATTATAGGGCCTCCCGCCCGCCCTTGCATTCCCCGGTGGCGGTGGGCGTGGTGAGGTGCCAATCGGCGATGGAGGGTGCGGGAAGGTCCCGATCCCCATGCTGGCGCACGAGCACCCGCGCCCGCGAGCGGCGCGGGAGGAACCGGGCCAGCAGGAGTCCTCGGGCCAGCAGCCGGTGCGGCGTCTCGAACCAGGCGGACGAAGCGGGGCCGGCGGCCGTGAGCACGCTCGCGGCGAGCAGTGCGGTCAGGTCGGGCTCCCGGGGCGGTGCGATCCAGAACGGCACGGTGAGCGCGCCCCCGTCCGCCGGTTCGAACCGGCAACTCGCAACGGGCTCCCCGCCGCGGCCCAGATGGCCGCCGGGGGCGGGGAGCGGGAGGCCGTCCGCAAGGCCGGCAACCGCGCCGAACTCCGGTGCGAGGCGCTCCCGGAGACTGCTCTCTTCGGCGGCGGACAGCGCTTCGGGAACCACCGTTACCTCCGCGGGGATGCGGGCGCGCGGCAGAAGAAGGGCGGGCACGTTGCGGCGCAGCCAACCGGGCCGCACCGGGCTGGAGTAGCGCGGCAGGGGACCCGCGTCGTCGAAACCGAGCGCCCGGAGATCCGGAATCAGGGAGCTGGCGTCCTCCTCGAGAACCACTGCCGAGACCCCGGCGTTTCGCGACCACGCCGAGAGCCGGGCCAGCCCTTCGCGCCGCGACTCCGGCGATGGAAGGCGCAGGCGGCTGAGGAACGCTCCCGCCGCTACGCGGCCTGCCTGCCGGGTGAGGAGCGGCGCGGCAACGATTCCCCGGGAAGGGACTTCCGGAGAGCGTTCCACCGGGGTTCCCTGGCGGCGCCCGCTACGGCGTTCCGCGCCGGCCGGAAATGTGGGGCGCCGGACTCACTCCTCGGGGGGCATCAGGATCCCGAGGACGATGTAACACAGGATGCCGGGAAAGGCGGCGGAGCACACGCTCGCCAGCACGTAGAGAACGCGCAGCAGCGTCCGGTCCATATTCCACCAGTCCGCGAGCCCGGCGCAGACCCCCAGCAGCATCCTGCCTTCGGACGGGCGAACCAATTTGGCCATTGTTTTCTCCTACGAATTGTTTGGGGCGATGGTTCAACCGATCGAACCGCCCACCACGGACAACAGGATCGAGAGGGCGCTGGCGGCGAGCAGGACAAGCGCCCAGAGGCCGTGCTTTCCCCGTTCCGGCGAAAAGACCCCGAAACGCGACGCGACGAGATACCCGCCCAGGAACCCCCCGAGATGGGCGGCGTTGTCGATGCCCGGCACGAACGCGCCGAAGATCGCGATGAAAATCACATAGCGCCAGATGGTCCGGGCGAAATCCGAACTCGTCCTCCGGCCGTAATAGAGGAGCGCGCCCAGCAGGCCGCAGAGCGAGGCCGAGGCGCCGACGGTGATTCCCGGCGCCCCGCCGAGGAAGGGGATCGCGATGGCGGAGGCCCCCATGAAGGAGGACAGCAGGAATCCCGTAGCCGCCGAGACCTGGAAGATCACGAGCGCCCGGCTGGTTCCGAACAGCTCCCCGACCAGCGGGAAGAGATTCCAGAGCCAGTACATGTTGAAGAAGATGTGCAGCAGCCCGCCGTGGAGCCAGCCGGCGCTCAGGACGGCGTACCACTTCCCGACCGCAAAGACCGGAATCCCCCCCGCGGCCCCCAGCCGATAGAGAACGCGGCCGTCCGGGCTCAGAAACCCCAGAATCCCCCGCATCTCGATGGCGCCGACGCTCAGCACCAGCGCCAGCAGGAAGAGCCCGATGTTGGCGGCGAGCAGGATCTTCAGGACGCTGTCGGTATCGAAGCGAAGAATGCTCGCGAAGCCGAACATCCCGGGGTTCCGGCGGCCGCAGGAAAGACACTCCCGGTCGTTCACCCCCACGAGCTTTCCGCAGCCGGGGCAAAGCACCGCGCCCTGCCGTTTCGCACCGAACGCCACGGATCTATTCTGACACCCGTGCGGGGAACGGCCCCCGCGCGAAGAACTCCCGCACCGCCGCCGCGACCCGTTCGAGTTCCTTTTCCGGGAGGCCGGGATGGAGCGGCAGGCTCAGCACCTCCCGGGCTGCGGCTTCTGCCTCCGGACAGGTTCCAGCAACCCCCGAAGCGCCTGAAAAGGCGGGTTGCTCCGTGAGTGCGGCCGGGTAGTGAACGAGAGCGTCGATACCCGCTCCGGCGAGATGCTCGCGGAGCGCGTCCCGGCGCGCGGTCCGAATCACGAAGAGATGGGAGGATCCCTCTACCCCGGGGCCCGGAGTCACGAAGCGCAGCGGGAGGCCGTCGAGCAACTCCCGGTAGCGGCGCCCCAGCGCGGCGCGCCTTCGATTTCCTTCCAGGAGCCCGGGGAGGCGCTCGTTCAGCACCGCGGCCTGGATCTCGTCGAGGCGGCTGTTCCAACCGGGCGCGACGTGGTGGTGGCGCTGGTCCTGTCCCCCCGAGCGGAGGCTCTTCACGCGCGCCGCCAGCCGCTCGTCCGCCGTCGCCACCAGGCCGGCGTCGCCGAGCGCGCCCAGGTTCTTGGTGGGGTAGAAGCTGAAGGCGGCCGCCCGTCCGAAGGAGCCGAGCGCCCGGCCCGAAAAGCGCGCCCCGTGCGCCTGGCAGGCGTCTTCGATGACGGGAACGCCGTGGCGGGCCGCCGTTTCGAGCAGTTTCTCCCAGCCGGCGCCGGCGTTCCCGAAGATGTGCACCGGGACGACCGCCCGGATGTCCTGGGTCTCGAGCGCCCGGGCCGCGGCGGCGGCGTCGAGACAGAGACTCTCCGGCTCGACGTCGCCGAAGACCGGGATCGCCCCGGCGTGCCGGATGCCGAGCGCCGTGTAGCCGGTGGAGAACGCGGCGGTCAGGACCCGGTCGCCGGGGCCGATTCCCGCCGCCGCCAGGGCGAGGGTGATGGCGTCCGTGCCGGAGGCCACTCCGACCGCGTGCCCGACCCCGATCGCTCCCGCGAAGGCCCTTTCGAACGCCTCCACCTCCGGGCCGAGGACGAAGCGGCCCGAGGCCAGCACCCGCTCGACCGCCCGGCGGGCGGCGGGGTCGGCAGCGGCCGCGAGGCGCTGGAACGGAATCTTCATGTCGCCCGGGTGCGCATGGTGCGCACGGTCTCGGCCAGGCCGGATTCGAGGGGCCACTCGGGTTTCCACCCGAGTTCCCGCCGGATCGCCGACCAATCCGAATGGAAATCGCCGATCGCGATGGATTCAAGGCCCGGAGCCATTGGCGCGTAGCGAATGCGGGGCTCCTCGCCGAGAGCCCGGAAAACCGCCTCGGCGAACTCCCCGAGGCGCACCGGCGCGGCTCCCAGGTTCCAGACCCCCGAAGGGGCTTCCGCCTGTCCCGCGCGGAGGAGAGCGTCAACCACGTCGTCCACGTAGTTGAAATCCCGCAGGAGTCCGGGCTCTCCCAGAATCGTGATCGCCCGGCCGGCGAGCGCGTCGCCAAGGAAGCGGCCGGTGAACCCCGCACCCGCGCCCCCGGTCGCCTGCCCCGGCCCATAGGTGTTGGTGAGCCGGAGCACGGCGAACGGGGCCTCCCGGTCCTCGGCGCGGTGGCGCACCAGATGCTCGGCCGCTTCCTTGTGGACGGTGTGGACATCGGGCGGGGCGATCCGGTGGGCCTCGCCCGCGGGAAGAGTTTCGGCGGGGCCGTAGAGCTGCCGCGTGCTCGCAAACACCACGCGAGCTTCGGGCGCCCGGCCCGTCACCGCGGCCAGTAGCGACACGGTCCCCATGACGTTGTCCTCGAAGTCGGCCCGCGGATCGTCCATGCTGGCCTGGTGCCCGTTCGCCGCGGCCAGGTGGAAGACCACCTCGGCCCCCGTGACCGCGGCCGCGAGGACTCCGGGGTCCCCGAGGTCTCCTTGCTGGAAGCGGACGTTTGCCGGGTGACGGGCCGGCCGGATCCGGTCGAACCCGGTAACCCGGGCGCCGGCGGACGCGAGGCGCGCGGCGAGGCGGCTGCCGATGAAGCCCGCGGCGCCCGTTACGAGGACCCGGCGCTCGTTCCAGGCGGCGGGGGGGGCCGCGGCGGGGGGGGCGGGGCGCCGGCCGATGACGCCGGCGGCGCCCGTTACGAGAACCCGGCGCTCGTTCCAGGCGGCGGGGTGGTCCATGTCGGTTCTCCGGCGGCCATTGTCCGGCAAAACCCGCCGCACCGGTCTTCCGAACCGCTCGGGACGGAGGAGTGCGGGGTACGGTTCGCGGCATGAAAGCGGCGGCCGGGCGGGGAGCGGGCGGCACCCTCTTCGTCGTCGCCACCCCCATCGGGAACCTCGAGGACCTCTCGCCGCGGGCGCTCGCCGTGCTGCGCGCCGTTCCCTGGATCGCCTGCGAGGACACCCGCGTCGCCCGGCGGCTTCGCACCCACTTCGGCCTCACGGCGCGTCTCGTCTCGTACCACGACCACAACGAGGCGCAGCAGGTCGAGTTCCTCCTCGGCCGGCTCCGGTCGGGGGAGGATCTGGCGCTCATCTGCGACGCGGGAACCCCTCTCATCTCGGACCCCGGCTACCGGGTGGTGCGAGCCGCCCGGATCGAGGACCTGCCGGTGCGCACCGTACCCGGGCCGTCCGCGGTCGCCTCGGCGCTCTCCGTCTCCGGCCTCCCGACCGACATGTTCACGTTCTTCGGCTTCCCGCCGGGGCGGCGCAGCGCGAAGCGCCGGGCCTTCCTGCAGCGGTCGGCGGAGGCGCCCGGATCGCTGGTCTTCTTCGAATCTGCCCGCCGCGCGTCGGACCTGCTCGATGAATTGGCGGGAATCCTGGGCTCCCGGGAAGCCTCCGTCTCCCGGGAGATGACCAAGATCTACGAAGAACACTGGTTCGGCTCGCTGCCGGAGCTCGCCCGCCGGGCAAAGCAGGAGCCTCCCCGAGGCGAGGTGACCATCGTCGTCGCTCCCGAGGGCCGCCGCAAACCGCGGCCCACGTAGAATTCCCGGCAGGGGATGGTCATACCGACGGCGGGCTCGCCTGCCCGCCGGCTATCCGGCTTTCGCCCTGTCCAACCGGGGAGGAGCCCGTCGAACATGGACTTTCTGCTCGTTTATCCCGATCCCCCGGAGACCGGACTGTTTCCGTTCTTCGCCACGACCGTCGCGGAAGCCGCCGCCGGGGCCGCCGCCTCATTGCAGCCGGACGAACTCGTGGCCGCGGCCGGGGTCCTGGACGATTCCTCTTCCCTGGAACGCTGCGGGGGCCGGGGCGCCATCCTCGCTCCGGGAGTGGTCGACCCGCCGGTCGGCGCGATCCGGGCGCTGGTGGCGGCCGCGGAGAACCGGCCGCTGCGTCTCGAGAACAACGCCGGCCAGGTCCTCGCCGTCGCCGGGACCGCCGAAGCTCTCGCCCCGGCCGTCTGCGCGAGCTTCGGGGAGACGGTGGAATCCCTGAACGCGGCGGCGGCGCCGGCGGGAAGCGTCGCGGGGCACACCCGGGTGGAAGACGCCGCAACCTGGTCGGCGGCGGTCCGCGAATCCCACCGTCGCACCGTCAGGCGATTCATCGCGAGCGGGGCGCTCCTCGAAGATCCGGAGACGGTGTGGGCCGATCCCACCTGCCGCGCCGGGCCCGGCGCCCGGATCGGAGCCTCGGTGCGCCTCGCTGGCGACACGACGATCGCCGCCGGCGCCGAGGTCCAGAGCTTCTGCCGGCTCGAGAACACCGAGGTGGAATCGGGCGCGCGCATCCTCAGCCACTCGGTTCTGCTCGACAGCTCCATCGGGCGCGACGCCAAGGTGGGTCCGTTCGCCCACATCCGCCCGAATACGCGGCTCGAGCCCGAGTCCTTTGCCGGGAGCTTCGTCGAGACCAAGAACGCCGTGCTGGCGCGGCGCGCGGCGCTTCCTCACCTGTCCTACGTGGGAGACGCGGATGTCGGCGTTCGCGCCAACCTCGGGGCCGGCACCATCACCTGCAACTACGACGGGCGCGGAAAGCACCGGACCGTGGTGGAGGCCGGAGCGTTCGTGGGCAGCAACGCCATTCTGGTAGCGCCGGTGACCATCGGCCGCCGCGCTTTCGTCGCCGCGGGGTCGGTGATCGTCGAGGACGTCCCGGAAGGTGCGCTCGCCATTGCCCGGGGGCGCCAGGCGGTGAAGCCGGGCCGGGCGGTGGGCCGCTTCGAAGGAGCCGACGAGGTCTGAGCGTTTCCCGAGCAGCCTGTGATGAAACTTGCGCGGCATCCGACGCCCGCTGAATCCCCGCTGAACCGCTCGCCTTCGGCTCGCTCATCGTTGCGCTTCCGTCGAAATACACCAGGTATTCCTCCCTCGCGCGCCGCCCCCACCGGGAGAACTGGGTCAGCGAGGCCCAGCGGACGTCTCCGTGCTCACGCCAGTTCCACCACCGGCTGCTAACGGAGAGGGCCGGGAGAGTCCGGCGCTCTGGCGCGAGATCCACGAACAGCCGGCGGCCGCCGAAAGGACCCTGGCCGCGCTGGAGGCCGGCATGCCGGCAAGGCTGGCTGTCCTTCGGGAGCGGCCCGCTCTCCACGGGCAGCGGATTCTGCTGATCGGCTCCGGGACCAGCCGCCACGCCGCGGAAATCGCTTCCGGCTGGTTCGGCGAAGCCGGACTGTCAGCTTCTGTCTCCCCTGCCGGCGAGATTCACGGGCCCTTGCGCGAACACCGCTGCGACGGCGCCCTGATCGCCGTCACCCAGTCCGGGGCGACCGGGAGTGTGCTCCGCCTCCTCGATCGGGCCGGCGACGAGGGGATCTTTCGGATCGTGGTGACGAACGAGGCCGAAAGCCCGGCGGTCCGGCGTGCGGACCTGGCGTACGTCACGCGGGCCGGAACGGAAACGGCGATCCCCGCCACCAAGAGTTTCACCTCGGCGCTTCTGGCGCTTCACTGGTTCGGGAGGGAGTGGACCGCGGGGCCCTCGGGTGAACCGCCCGGCCTGAGGGAAACCAGCGAG
>MPMW01000093.1 GCA_002238705.1 Acidobacteria bacterium bin61
GTCCGGGCTCATCGGTAGTAGAGCCAGAGCGGCCCCGGGAAGAGCCACGAGAGTCCCACCCGCAACCGGTCCCGCCAGTTGTCCCAGTTGTGGCCGTCGGGCGCCTCGACGTAGCGGACCTCCATGCCGCTCTCCCGGAGCAGCGGAACGAGCGACCGGTTCTCGTAGATGAGCGGCTCGTAGATTCCGCAACTCACGAACACGCGGCTGCTCACCCGGCGCGGGTCCGCCCGATAGGCGTTCACGAAGTCCACGACCGGGTCGAGCAACGCCGTGCGCGTGCTCGGGCCGACATCCGTGAAGGTGAACGATCCCGAGGAAAGCAGGAGCTTCCCGAAAAAGCCCGGATAGCGCCAGGCGGCGGTGAGGGCCGCCACCGCGCCGAGCCCGGCGCCGACCAGTCCGCGGTCATCCGGGCGGAGCCGGATGGGGAACTCGGTCTGGAGGTGCGACACCAGGTCCGAGGTCAGAAACTCCGCGTGCGCCGGGTTGTCCGCATATTCGCGGATGCGCTTGTCGGGAGTCACGAAAGCGGCGATCAGCGGCGGGATCTCGCGCCGGTGGATCAGGTTGTCGAGGACGGTCCGGCAGCCCGCATTCTCGAGATAGTTCTCCCCGTCGAGCACCACGAGCAGCGGATACCGGCGCCGGTTCCGGAAGCCGAACGGGGTGTAGACCGATACCCGGCGGGTTCCGAGCGCCCGGCTCCGGACGTCCGTGAACGACAGCTCGCCCCGGTTGACCTGGGGGTCCTCCTCGGTCCAGTAGGGGCGCTGGTATCCCTCGCCGTGACACACCGACCAGACGCCGAAGGGATCGCGCACCGTCCGCTCGTTGAGCGGGTCCAGGATCCACTCCGCGTCAGCGCCCCGGACCCGCTGAAACCGGTACTCGACCCGCGACTGTGCCGGCAGGTCGAGGGTCAGGAACCACACGTCCGAGCCGGGGACCGGTTCCATTTCCCGGGCCGCCGCGGTCCCGAAGAGCCAGTGCCCGAGCAGGACCGAAGTCGCCTCGCCCCGGTACACGAAGGTCGTGTGGGGGCCCTCCCGAATGGGGAAGTCATGCGCTTCGACGAAGGCGTCCACCGCTTCCCGGCTCGGGCCGGAGAGGAGCAGTTCCCGGATCGCCAGGTCGGAAGAAGTGCTCATGTCGCTGCCCCTTGGGAGAAGGACCCCGCGCCGGCCCCTGCCGGAACGAACGAGGAAACCGTCTCGACCTCACCGTCGCGCGCGAGCAGCCGGATTCCGTCCGGCGCACTCCAGGACCCGCCGTCCCACCGGATCAGGTCTCCCGGGTCGAGCAACACGGCGCGGTCCGGAGCCACCCGCCCCGACAGCTCGGAGAGGCTTTGCCGATCGTCCAGGTCGAGGCGGACTCGCGCATCCGGGAAGAGCGCCACCCCCGGCAGCAGCGAAAGTCCGTCGCCGAGGATTTGCGGACGCGCCGAACCTCCCGGAAGCCGGTCGTGGAACAGGACGACCCGCGGGGTGAGAACCATCGCTCCGGCCGACCAGCCGAGCACCGGCAGGCGCGCCAGGGCATCCGCCAGACCCAGAAACAGCAGCCGGTTCCGAATGACCGCCACGTGCCCTCCGGTCAGCACCACCGCGGCAGCCCCGGAGAGCAGCCGTTCGATCGCTTCCTTTTCCTCGCGGACTGCCGGACGCTCGTGGAGGCCCACGGCCTCCCGGAACTCCTGCCAGAGTTCCGCGTGGCGCTCGACGTGGAAGCGGTCCGCGGCCACGATCGCTTCCCACGCCTGCTCGGCATAGGGGGCCCGATACCGTTCGGCGACACTGAGCCGGACCACTTCGCGCGCGGTCTCCACCGCCCGCCGCAGCCGGGCGCCGTAGAGCCGCTCCTCGGCGAGGAGGCCTTCCTGGAGCGCCCGGTGCGCCTCGGCGAGCGGCGCGTCCCGTTCGAACACCCGGCCCACCCGCTCGCCGATATGGAGCGGGACGGCTTCCCGGCCGCACTGCCCCAACTCCCGCTCGACTTCCTTCAGGACGGGTTCCGACTCGCGCCAGCCCACGGTGACGGCCGCCACCGGACCGGACGGCAGATCGAGGGCCTCCAGGCCGGGACCGAGGCTGACCCGGCCGGGTTGGGGGCCGAGGACGACGGCGCGCGGGACGGGGCCGGGCATCTTCAGAATCCAATCACCAGCGAGGCGAGGACGATGAGGTCCGTTCTTCGCCGGCGCACGGCCACCGTACCCGTGCGCGACCCGCCTCGGGTTCCGAACAGGCTCACCCGCTCCAGCGAGGGGTGGGAGTCGTAGAGCGTCTGCACGCTGGTGCGAAAAGCGAGCCGGCTCGAGAGCGGAAACGCCACCGAGCCGGTGACGTCGAAACGGAGGTCGCCGGTGTTCCGCAGGTTCCAGGTCGAAGCCGAGACCAGGGCCAGGTCGGCGCCGCGGTAACGGGTCTCGGCACGGGCGTCGAGACGCAGTCCCAGCGAGGCCGCGCCGACCTCCGGGTCGGTCACCTCGTCACTCTGATGAACCGCGGAGAGTCCGGCGCCGATCTCGAAGGGGCGGCGTCCTCCGTTCCGCGCGTCGCCCCAGGTCGTCCCCACGCCGACGGTCAGGTCGTAGCGGGAACGCACGCCCGCCGGGGCATCCCGCTCCCAGCCGGCGGCGGCGAAGAACGCGAGTCCCGAGTTCCCGTTGTCCGACGAGGGCTCGGTGATTCGCGCGCGGAGGTGGCTCCGGTCCGCCGAGGTGTGGCTCATCACCCGCCGTTCGACCTCGAAAGCGTCCGGACTGCCGATGGCGTGGCGGGTTACCGTGTCGGTGCTGGCCCGGAGGAGTCCTCCTTCGACCGCCACCCGCAACAGGTCCGTCGCGCGCGACGCCTCGGCGCTCAGCCCGAGCGAGCCGGAACCGGCGTTCCCGTAAGACCCGGCGAGGTTCAGGTTGGCCTCGCCGCCCCAGCCGCCCTTCGCGGGCGGGGCCGCCTCCGGGCTCTGCGCCAGCGCGGGGAGGCCGGCCGCGAGCAGGATCGGCGTCGCGAGGGCTGCGAGAATTCGGCGGTTGTCCCGGATCCGCATGAGCGCCGGGAGAATACCCACCGGAGATCATGAGCAGCCCATGAACAAAGCGACGCGGCGTTCGAACGGCGATCCATCCCGGCTGGACCGCGTCGCTACGCGCCCACGCACCCGGACGAGGCGATGGGCGGTATTCGCCGGGGTGAGCCTCCTGGCCGCCGCCCTGCTCGCCGGTCTCGTCGCCGCCGTCTACGCCCGCAGCCAGCTCCGGGCGAGCCGGCCCGTATTGACGGGAACCGTCGCGCTGCCGGGACTGGCCGCGCCGGTCACGGTGGAAAGAGACCGCCTGGGGATCCCCCGGATCCGGGCGGAGACGCTGCGCGACGGTTATCGGACGCTCGGGTATCTCCACGCCCAGGAGCGCTTTTTCCAGATGGACCTGCAACGGCGGCAGGCCGCGGGAGAGCTGTCGGCGCTCGTGGGAGCGGCGGCGCTGCCGCTCGACCGGGAGGCGCGGCTTCACCGGATGCGGGCCCGCGCCGAGAGCGCTGCCGGCGCGCTGCCCGCCGAAGCGCGCCGGACCTTCGAGGCGTACCGGGACGGCGTGGCCGCGGGACTCGCCGGGCTCGCGGCGCCGCCCTTCGAATACCTGCTGCTGGGACAGGAGCCGGAAGCCTGGCGCGTCGGCGACTCCCTGCTCACCGTCGTGGCGATGTACTTCGTCCTGAACGACGCGAGCGGGGCCCGCGATGCCAGGACCGCGGCGCTCGAAGCGAGCCTGCCCCCGGAACTCGCGGCGTTCCTGAACCCGCCGGGCACGGACCGGGACGCCCCGCTGCGGGGCGAGGCGTTTGGGGTCCCCGACATTCCCGGCCCCGAGGTGTTTCAGGACGCCCTCCGGGGCGCCTTGGTCCCCCCGGGCGAACCGCCGGTGCTCTCCGGGAGCAACTCCTGGGCGGTGGCGCCCCGGCGGACCGCCGGCGGCGTCGCCCTGATGACGAGCGACATGCACCTTCCCCTCGGCGTCCCGAACATCTGGTACCGCACCGAACTGCACATCGGCGAGCAGCGGCTCCGGGGACTGACGCTGCCGGGCGTCCCCGCGGTGATCGCCGGGAGCAACGGCAACGTGGCGTGGGGTTTCACCAACTCGCAGGGGGACTGGACCGACCTCGTGGAACTGGAGATCGATCCCGCCGATCCCCTCCGCTACCGCGTCCCCGGCGGCTGGCGCCGCATGGAAGTGTTCGAGGAGGAGATTCCGGTGGCCGGAGCGCCGCCGGAGACCCTCGAGGTCCCGGAGACGATCTGGGGGCCGGTCATCGAACGCTGGGGACGCCCGCTCGCGATCCGGTGGATTGCCCACGACCCCGAGGGGTTCGGGACGGCGTATCTCGGTTTCTCCGAGGCCTCGACCATCGAAGAGATGTTCCGGGCCGGTTGGGGGGCCGGGATGCCGCCGCAGAACCTGGTCGCCGTGGACCGGGAGGGCTCGATCGGCTGGACCATCGCCGGGCCGATCCCGAGGCGTCACGGTTTCGACGGCACGGTCCCGGTGTCGTGGGCGGACGGCGCGCGGGGGTGGGACGGGTACCTGGGACCCGACGAGATTCCGGCGATCCGGAATCCGGAGTCCGGACTCCTCTGGACGGCAAACAACCGGCTCGTGGACGGGGAGTTCCTCGACCGCCTCGGGAGGGGCGGAGGCTACGCCCACGGCGAAAGGGCGCGCCTGATCCGGGACCGGCTCCTCGCGGTGGAGGCCGCCGACGAAGCGGCCATGCTGGACATCCAACTCGAGGACCGGGCCCCGGAACTTGCCATCTGGCGGGATCTCTTCCTTCGTTCCCTCGACGGGGCTCAAGGCCCGCTGGCCACCGAGGCCGCTCGCGTGCTGCGGGAGGGCTGGACCGGGCGGGCCGGCGTGGACAGCGCCGGGTATCCCCTCGTCCGGAACGCGCGGCTGGAGCTGTTCCGGGCCGTCTATGGAACCCTCACGGCGTCTGCCGCCGCCGCGGCGCCGAACTTCTCGCCCTTTGTTGCCGTCCACTGGCCGGGCCCCCTGCTCCGGCTCGCCCGGGAGCAGCCGCCGCACTTCATCCCCCCGGGAGCGGACGACTGGAACGGCGCGCTGCGAAACGCCTTGCTCGCGGCCGCCGCCAGGATGCGCACCGCCGGCCCGCTCGCGGAACGGACCTGGGGCAAGGAGAACCTCGTCCACATCCGGCACCCGCTGAGCCCGGGACTCCCCGGACTGCTGTCCCGATTTCTCTCCCCCTACCTGGACGCGCCGCCGCGCGGTCTTCCGGGAGATGCGGGACTGCCGCGAGCCCAGAGCGGAAGCCACGGACCGTCCAACCGCTTCGTGGTGGCCCCGGGGCGCGAGGAGACCGGAATCCTCCACATGCCGGGAGGACAGTCGGGACACCCGGCGATGCCCTACTACCTCTCCGGCCACCGGGACTGGGAGGAGGGCCGGGCGACTCCGTTCCTGGCCGGTCCCACCGAGTGGACCCTGACGCTGGTTCCGGAGTAGGCGATGCGGAACGCCGGCGAGGTTCCGGTGCGCCAATGCAAGCTGGGGTCGATATCCGGGTCCGCTGATCCGATCTGGGGTCGATATCCGGGTCGGCTGATCCCTACCGGCGTCGATATCCGAGTCGGCCGATCCCTACCGGCGTCGATATCCGAGTCGGCCGATCCCTACCGGCGTCGATATCCGGGTCGGCTAATTCCCACCGGCGTCGATATCCGGGTCGGCTAATTCCCACCGGCGTCGATATCCGAGTCGGCTGGTCCCACCGGCGTCGATATCCGAGTCGGCTGGTCCCCACCGGCGTCGATATCCGGGTCGGCTGAGTCCCACCGGCGTCGATATCCGAGTCGGCTGAGTCCCACCGGCGTCGATATCGGAGTCGGTTGATTCCCACCGGCGTCGATATCCGGGTGGGCTGAGTCCCACCGGCATCGATATCCAGGTCGGCTGAGTCCCACCGGCGTCGATATCCGAGTCGGCGGATTCCCACCGGCGTCGATATCCGGATCAGCGGATCCCTACCGGCGTCGATATCCGAGCCGGCTGGTCCCACCGGCGTCGATATCCGAGCCGGCTGGTCCCACCGGCGTCGATATCCGAGTCGGCTGGTCCCACCGGCGTCGATATCCGGGTCGGCGGATTCCCACCGGCGTCGATATCCGGGTCGGCTGGTTCCCACCGGCGTCGATATCCGGGTCGGCTGGTTTCCACCGGCGTCGATATCCGGATCAGCGGATCCCTACCGGCGTCGATATCCGAGCCGGCTGGTTCCCACCGGCGTCGATATCCGAGTCGGCTGGTTCCCACCGGCGTCGATATCCGAGTCGGCTGGTTCCCACCGGCGTCGATATCCGGGTCGGCTGGTTCCCACCGGCGTCGATATCCGAGTCGGCTAATTCCCACCGGCGTCGATATCCGAGTCGGCTGGTTCCCACCGGCGTCGATATCCGGGTCGGCTGAGTCCCACCGGCGTCGATATTCGGGTCGGCTGAGTCCCACCGGCGTCGATATCCGAGTCGGCTGGTTTCCACCGGCGTCGATATCCGGATCAGCGGATCCCTACCGGCGTCGATATCCGAGCCGGCTGGTTCCCACCGGCGTCGATATCCGAGCCGGCTGGTCCCACCGGCGTCGATATCGGAGTCGGCGGATTCCCACCGGCGTCGATATCCGGGTCGGCTGGTTCCCACCGGCGTCGATATCCGGGTCGGCTGGTCCCACCGGCGTCGATATTCGGGTCGGCTGGTTTCCACCGGCGTCGATATCGGGGTCGGCTGACTCCAGCTAGGGTCGATATCCGGGTCAGCCGATCCGAACTGGGTGTCGAGCGACAGACAACACTGGGCCACCCGGCCTGAGCCGGGGGGCGTCCCGAGCCGGTTCTGCCGTGGAGGTGGATGGGGGCTGTTCCGCGGCTTACGGCCGCGGGTGCGGGCCTGGAGGCCGGCGGCCAGTCCTCCCGGTGGGGGCCCCTTCGGCTTCGGCTGTGAGGGTGGATGGCGTGGTGCGGTTTCGACCGCCTCGCGGCGGTCGGTGCCGGCTGGAAGCCGGCGTTCCCTTACCGGGTGGGCTGTCAAGGGAGGCGAGATCGTCTGGTTTCGCGGTCCCTCTCGGGCCGCGATGCCGGCCGGAGGCCGGCGCTCCGACGGATCTCCGCTGTGAGGGTGGGTGGCGTAGTCCAGTTTCGACCGCCTCTCGGCGGTCGATGCCGGCTGGAAGCCGGCGCTCCGAGCTGGGGTCGATACGAAGTCCCTGAGACGACCTGCTCACGAAGGCGGCGGCGCTCCGAGCCGTTCGGGACCGTCAGCTCAGATAGGGAATCGTGATGGGTCCGTGCGGAAGCACGGCGAGCCGCGCCCCCTCCCCCGCCGCCGCGAGCGCCTCCCGGCAGGCGAACGACAGATCTCGAACCGGCTCGAGGTGCGCGGACCGCACCGTGTCCTCAGCCAGCGACGAGTGAAGTCCGACGCGGGCGCGTTCGAGGATCCGGCAATGCACCTGGACCTGCCAGTCATCCCGACCGCGCGCGGGAACGGCGGCGCGGGCAGGCCCCCGGGCCCTGCCAGTCATCCGGCCGGCGCGCGGGAACGGCGGCGAGCGCGGCCCGGACGTCGGCGAGGGTGCGGCCGGCCCGGAGCGCCCGGGCGTAGGCGCCTTCGTCCGGGATGCCGTCCCGGCACTCGGCGGCGCAGAGGATCGTCCCGCCGGTCCCGACGATCCGTTCCGCGGCGGACATCCCCTTCACGGCCTGGTAGAGGTTCTGGTCGAGGGGATATCCGGAGTTCGTGGCCACGACGACCTCGAAAGGCTGGTCCACCGGGCACATCGCTTCCTCGTGGGAGCGGACGCACGCGCGGGCGTGCTCCTCGAGCAGGTCGCCGCCGAAGACCCCGGTGATCCGCTTGTCCCCGTCGAGCAGCACGTCGAGTCCGAAGTCCACGCCCACCTGGCGCGCAATCGCCCGGACGTCGTCGTGGACGGGATTGCCCTCCGTGACCCCGAAGACCGCGTTCGGATGCCCGATCCGCGCGTCGTCGTGGAGCACCAGGATCGTCTCCATGCCCGCAAGCCCCGGCGCCACCATCTTCGGCCCGCCCGAGAAGCCGGCGAAGAAGTGCGGCTCGACGAAGCCGGTGGTGATCCGGATGTCGGCTTCCAGGAAGCGGCGGTTGAGTGACACCGGGACGCCGGCGGCGGCGTCCGGAAGGCGCACGAGTTCCGATTCGTCCTGGCAGTAGTGGTTCACGACCTCGCAGGCGGAAAGCAGTTCGCTGCCGAACATGGCTTCGAGTTCAGCCGGCGCCGCGGGCCGGTGGGTCCCGGTGGCGACCAGCAGCGTCACCCGCTCCGGAGGGGTCGGAATCTCCTCGAGGATGGCGCGGAGCATCGGGATCCGGGGCTGGGCCCGGGTGGGGTCGCACACCGAGATCGCCACGGTGGCGCCCTCGGGGACGCGTTCCGCGAGCGGCGGGCCGGCATCCGGCGCCCGGAGCGCCCGCCGGATCGCCCCCGCCGCCGAGGGGCGCGGCGGGGGGGGAACGGGGCGGGTCAACCCCCGCCGTTTCTCCCCGGCCCCCGGCGCCCCCGCCGGATCGCCTCCGCCGCGGAGGGCAGCGGAGGGGGGAAACGGGGACGGATCACCGTCGTCTGTTCCTCGGCGCCCGCGGGAAGAACGAGGTCGAGGCCGGTCTCTCCGTAGTCGAGTGGGATCTGCACGGCTTCCGCGTATTCTCGCCGGATGCGCCTCTACCGCTATGCGACCGCTTCCGGGGCGGATGCCGGAGTCCTGGCCGGGGACCGGCTGATCCCCATTCGGGAACTGGCCCCCGAACTCGCCCCAACCGAGGCCGGCGACCTGGACGAGGTCGTTCAGGGCGGCCGTCTCCCGGCACTCGCGGCGGCCGCCGGCGGGACGGGCGCCGCGGGCGGACTCCTGCTGGAGGAGGTGAATCTGCTGGCTCCGCTGGTGCGTCCTCCCAAGATCTGGTGCATCGGACTCAACTACCGCGCCCACGCCGCGGACCTCGACGCGAAGACGACGGCGACGCCGGTCGGCTTCATGCGGCCGAACGCATCCATCATCGGCCCCGGCGCAGAGATCCGTCTCCCGCGGGCCTCCGAGCGGGTGACCGGGGAGGGCGAACTGGTGATCGTGCTGGGCCGGTCGGGCCAGGACATCGCCCCGGGCGACGCCCTCGCGGCGGTGGGCGCCTACACGCTCGCCGTGGACATGACCGCCGAAGACATCCTCCGCCAGAACCCCCGTTTCCTGACCCGGGCGAAGAGCTTCGACACGTTCCTGAGCCTCGGCCCCTGCCTCGTCACCCCCGACGAAGTGGCGACGCGCGAATCCCTCCCGGCGGTCCGCACGTCAACCCTGCTCAACGGGGAGCGGGCCAGGAGCGCCCTCGTGGAGGCGATGACCCACCCGCCCGAGAAGCTCATCTCCTTCTTCTCCGAGGACATGACCTGGAAGGCCGGAGACATCCTGCTGACCGGAACGCCCGGGGCCATGGTCATCGAGGACGGCGACACCGTGGGGGCGGAGGTGGAGGCGATCGGACGCCTGGAGAACCCGGTCCGGCGGCTCGGGTAGCGGCGCGCCGCCGCAACGGCGGGTTCGGCAGACGCGCAGTTTCGGCTAATATGGAGTGGCATTCCACATTAGCCGCTAACTCATGTACCGACAACGAACGCTGGCGAGCGCCGTTGAGCGAGTTTCCGGGGCGTTCCCCGTGGTCCTGTTGACGGGGCCGCGTCAGGTCGGCAAGACGACCCTGCTGGAGCACTGCGGCTCCGGGGACCGGCGTTACGTGTCGCTGGACGATCTCGACCAACGGGACGTCGCGCGTAACGACCCGGCGCTCTTCCTCCAATCCCATCCGCCGCCGGCAACGATTGACGAGGTGCAGTACGCCCCGCAGTTGTTCAGCCACCTCAAACTGGAGGTGGACCGCGCGCGCCGCCCGGGCATGTACTGGCTGACCGGTTCGCAAAAGTTCCATCTCATGCAAGGCGTCTCGGAGACGCTCGCCGGCCGCGTCGCGATCCTGGACCTCCTGGGTTTTTCACAAGCCGAGACGGACGGACGGGCCGGGCGCACGGCGCCCTTTCTTCCGACCGCGGAGTGGATCGCAGGCGCCCGCGGCTCGAGAGCACAGGCCGGAGGACTGATGGACCTGTACCGCCGCATCTGGCTCGGCGCGTTCCCGGGCGCCGTCCTCGCGGGCGCCGAACTGCGAGATGACTTCTACCGCTCCTACGTCCAGACGTACATCCAGCGGGACGTGCGCGACCTCGCCCGTGTCGGCGATGAACTGGCCTTCGCCCGGCTGCTGCGCGCGGCCGCGGCCCGCACCGCTCAACTCGTCAACTACGCGGACCTGGCGCGCGACGTCGGAGTGGATCAGAAGACCGTGAAGACCTGGCTCTCGATCCTTGCGACCTCCGGCCTGATCCATCTCCTGCAGCCGTACCACACGAGCGTCACCAAACGGCTCGTCAAGACGCCGAAGCTTTATTTCCTGGACACGGGCCTCGGCGCTTATCTCACGCGCTGGTCCTCACCGGAAACGCTGGAGGCGGGAGCCATGTCCGGCGCCATCCTCGAGACCTGGATGTTCACCGAAATCCTCAAGAGCTACTGGCATCACGGCCAGGAGGCGCACTTGTGGTTCTACCGCGACCGCGACCGGCGCGAAGTGGACCTGCTGATCGAGCGCGACCATCGCCTCCATCCGGTGGAATTCAAGAAGACCGCGTCGCCCGGCCGGTCCGCAGCGGCACATTTCGCAGCGATCGGGAAACTGGATCGGGAGCGCGGGCCGGGGGCGGTGGTCTGTCTCCGGCAGACCGACCTGCTCCTTGCCGAGGACGTGGCGGCGATCCCGGCCGGGTACCTGTGAAGCCGTTCGACATCCACGCACTGCTTGCGGGTTTGGCCAAGAAACGGCCCGTGTTCCACTCCGAGGCGGATTTTCAGTTCGCCCTGGCGTGGGAGATCAAGGAGCAGACGGGACTCGACGTCCGGCTGGAGTACCCACACATTCCCGACGTCCGGCTGGAGTACCCACACATTCCCAAAGAGAGGGTGTACCTCGACATCTGGCTCCCGGAGGTCGAGGCAGCGATCGAACTCAAGTACTTCAAGAAGAAGCTGGACGTCGAAGTCGGCGGTGAGCAGTTCGCGCTTCCCAATCAGGGCGCTCAGGACATCAACCGATACCACTTCGTGAGCGACATCGAACGGGTCGAAGGGGCGGGCCGAGGGTTCGCCGTGGCGTTGACGAACGACCCCGGTTACTGGACTCGTGGAATCAAGGAACACCCGATTGACGCCGCCTTCCGGCTCCACGAGGGTCGCACGCTCCCTGCCAACAAGCCGTTGGCCTGGGCACGCCACGCCGCGACCGGCTTGAGCAAACGTCCCGTCCGGCTCCAGAACTCCTACGCGCTGGCTTGGCGGGACTACGGACCCCCGCTCGCGGGAACCGCCGAAGCCGGGAACCGGCAGTTCCGGTATCTCGCGGTCAAAGCAGAACGGCGAGATGGCCGCGGACCCGCCGCACGGGCGTCAGAAATGACGGACCCGGCGTAGTAGCTCGGGATCCGGGCGCCCGGACGCGGCGGCTCGCCAACCGATGAGGTCGGGCCGGGCGCCGAAGAGGACGATCGTCACGCCGTCGCGGGCCGGACCCGGCCGCTCGCCGCCCTCGACCCGGAATCCGCGGGCACCGCCCGGCCCGAGCGCCGCCGATGGGGCGACGAAGCCGGATTCCCCGGCCCTGCGGAGGCGGTCCGCCTCCCGCTGGCAGGCCACCCAGCTATCGCGACCCCCGGTCAGCGTCCGCGCAGAAACTCCGGGACGGGCCGCGGGCAGGTCGCGAACCTGAACGGCCCAGAGCGCCCGGCGGACA
>MPMW01000094.1 GCA_002238705.1 Acidobacteria bacterium bin61
GGTGCGGCGGGGGAGTTGGCGGATGACGGGGGGGATCCGGAGGCCAACCGCGCGGAAGACGCCGGCAGCGGTTTCGGTGATGCGGCTGCGGACCGCGAGGCGTTTGTGGTCCTGTTCGATTTCGGTTTCGGTGACGGCCCGGAGGTCGCGCACGATGTCGTTCCAGCTTTCCCGCAGCTCGGCCTGCTCCAGGCGCTCGAAGAGCGCCTGGTGGAGGGTCAGGGCGAGGAAGGAGCAGAACATGTGGCCGCGGATGGCGGCGTCGGTCTGGTGGAAGACCGGGCGGGTGTCGAGGAGGGACTTGGCGGTGCGAAAGGTCCGCTCGACCATCCACAACTGCTTGTAGCGCAGCGCCACATCCTTTACGTCGAGTTCGGTGTTGGTGCGCAGCACCCAGATGCCGTCGTATTTCGGGGCCTCGGCGAGTGCTTCCCGGTCGAGCACGTAGGCCCCCTTCCGGGCCTTGAGAAGGCGGGTCACGGCGCGGTTCTTGAGCAGGGCCTTCGCCCCCTGGTCACGCAACATCCCGGGGAGCTTCTTGACGAGCTCGGCCCGGCTGGCCGCCTCCCGGCGCGCCTGGATCGGGTTGCGGCAGACCACGTAGCGGTTCGAGAGGATGCCGCCGTCCGGCCGGGTGGTCTTCACCACCACCTCCTTGACCTCCAGCTTCGGCTCCGGCTCCCGCACCTCCCCGTTCCGCTTCTTCCGCCGGGGGGTCCACGCGACCACCTCGAACGGCTCCGGGTCCGCCAGCACCCGGTTCTTGACCTCCGCGGTCCGCCGCAACCCGGTGCCCAGGATGTAGTCCCAGCCCATCGCCTCCAGCTTCCCCACCACCTTCCGGCTGATCATCCCCGCGTCCGCCACCACGCACACCCGCAGCATCCCGAAGCGCTCCTCGAGCCGCCGCGCCACCCGCGCCAGAGTGCTCACGTCGTTCGTGTTGCCAGGCCACACCTCCGAGCACACCGGGCGCCCGTCGCGGTCCAGCACCATCCCCAGAACCAACTGCTTGCACTCGGGGCGGTGGTCCTTGCTGAAGCCGCGCTCCCCGAGCCGCGCGCCCCCCTCCCCGGTGAAAAAGACCGAGGTGGTGTCGAAGAACACCAGCGCGTCCCGGGAGAACAGCGTGCGCCGCCGGGCGAAGAGCTCCTCCTCCAGCAGATCCTTGACGCAGCGGGGGCTCGCCTCCCCCTCCGGCTGTCCGGGCAGCGCCTCCCCCAGCCACGCCATCGCCCGATAGAGGTGGTGGAGCCCAACCTCGCCGACGCCCGCGATCCGGTAGTCCCGCTGCCAGCTCCCGGCGTCCCGGTCCGAGCCGGATTCGGTGTGGAAGAGACGGTGGAGAACCGTCAGGAAGACCGCCCGCTCGACGTCGAAGCGGAACCGGCGCCCGGCAAGCGCGGCGCGCAGCACCTCGTGGCAGCCCGTGGTCCGCCAGAGCCGCTCGAACACCAGACCGGGGCCGATGCTCCGGCTCTCGGCCACCGCCTCCCCCGAGCGGCCGCTGTCCTCGGCCAGGGCGACGACCTTCTCCGAGAAGCGGCAGGCGGAGCGGATGAGGCGGTCGAGGGCGCCGGAGGCGAGCAGGGTCTCGACCCTGCCGAGGCTGGCGACGACGCGCTGGCGGGTCTTGCCGCCCTCGCGGCGGTTCTCGACGATCTGGAGGTAGGTGTGGGGGCCGCTGGTCTTTTCGCGAACGAACACGGTGTCCTCTGTAGGCACCGCATATTGTGCGTCTCTATTGGATCAGATGCAATGGCAAAACAAAGTAATCAGGCTTGCCAAGTGCCACACACGTGGCACCACGTTTCTCCCAAACGCAGACTCCGCTCGTTCTCCCCCAACGCTTTTCACGCCTCAACCGCCCGAAACAGACCTCAAACTGTCCAAGATGAGCCCGACCGGGATGTCCTTGCGGCCGAGGCGGTCCGGTGGTGGCCTGAAGATTTCCCCCTCGGGTTCCACCTGCAGGACAACATCCCGCAGTTTCTCGAAGAGGGCCGCTGGCGGGAGATCGTGGAGGGGGCGCTGCGCCAGTGGTCCGCTATTCCGAGCGCCGAGATCTCCCTGCGCCTCGCGCCCGGCCTGACTCCTTCCCCCGATGATGACGGCGAGTTCGGAGACGGCGCGGACGCGAGTGACGGCCGGTTCACGATCGGGTGGCTCCCCGACGACGCGGGCGTGGGGCCGCTCGCCTACGCTGTGCTCACGTGGACTGATCGTCTCAGGCTGACCAGTTGCGACATAGTGTTCGTGGCCGGCACATTCCAACAGTTGGCCGAAGCGGGCGCGACCCCCTCGGAGTTGGAGCGAACCGTCAGAACGACGATCCTGCACGAGGTGGGGCACTGTCTGGGCCTCAACCACACTGAGCCGGCTCCGGTATGGCAGGGGCCGCATCCCGACCTCCCGGGGACCTCGGATGTCACGCTCCCCGTCGCGCCGGGTTTTCGTCCGGACACCGTGATGTCCTACGCGTTGTCGAGGCCCCTCCGACTCTCGGAAGACGACGCCACGGGAGTCTCCCTCCTGTATCCGGCCCCCGGGTTCCTTGAGTCGCGGGGCGCGGTGGCGGGCGACGTGGTGCGGGGTTCCGATCCCTCCCTGTTCGCATACGTACAGGCGGTGTATCCGGGGGCGGAGCCAAGGCTGGGACCGGGCGCGTACGCCGGCAAGACCGGGCACTTCCGCCTCTCCGGGCTGCGTCCGGGACCGGTCCTGCTTTGGATTCATCCTCTCCTCATCCACGGGCCGGTGGCGCAGTCGGTGCTCCTTGGAGACATTTATTTGGCCTCGCGCGATCCCGATTCGCTCGACATCCAGGACCAGTGGCAATGGGTGCGCATCGAGGCGGGAACGGTCGTGGGTTTGCCCGCATCCGAGGTGGTCACGGGGAGGTCGCAGTGAACCGGCGCTGGCGCGGCGCCGCTGGGATGGGCCGTCGCGCCGTCATCTGGATGGGGTGCGGTCTCCTGGCGCTCGGGAGCTGCAAGGGAGACGGCGGCGCGCATCCGGCTGCTCCCGTCGCCCCGGCGCCGCCACCCACCCCGCCCGAGCCGCCAGCACCACCACCACCTCCCCCGCCCGAGCCGCCAGCACCACCACCTCCCGCGACGAACGTGGTGGTGGAAGCGGCTGATGCCAGCGCCACGCTCCGGTGGGGGGCGCCATCGGACCGCGACGGGATCACCGCGTTCGGGGTCCGTGTCGTCCCCCTCGCCGCTGCGCCGGCGCGAGACTGGATCCGGGTTCCGAACACCGCGCGGCACTACACGTTTCCAGGCCTGACGAACGGGGTGTCGTACCTGTTCGAGATCCGCTCCGTCGATGACCGCGGCACACCGGCGGATCCAGCGGACGATCTCTACAGCCCACCCGTGTCCGTCTCCGCCACCCCGCTGGAGAGCGAGCCGCCACCGCCAGCGAGAACCTGGATCGGGTTCGCCGACCGCCACGTCACCCTGATCGAGGGAGGTCACGTGCGATTACCGCTCCCGTTTGCCGGTGAACCGGTTGCGCTCGACGCCGTGCCCGGCTTTCCGGTGGATGTCGAGTCGGATGCGCCCGACGGCCAACTCAGGTGGACGTACATCACCGCGAACGACGAGGGGAACGGATACCACTCGCTTGGTCTTCACGCGGTTCCGGATGGCGTGGACGAAACGCCCTCGAGCTTTGAGATAACGCTGCGCCGCCGGGAACCGGGAATCGGAATTTCCCGCGGCGCCGGGGTGCTGCGGGTGAACGTGAGAGATGCGGCCGATCCGGAATGTGCAACGCTCGACCTGACTTCGTCCGAAAGCCGCCTCGGGGACGACGCCGTCCAGACGGGCGAGTTCCTCTTCGAGGGACCCGAAGGTGCTGCGCTGCGGATCGGAGGGCCCTATGCAACGTTTCTCGACGCGTACCCCGACGATCCGCCGCATCCGGTCATCAGCCCGTTGCGGCTTCTCTACCGTGAGCTCGCCCGACGCGGACACCGCCAGCAGTTCTCCCTCCACTGGTCCGGCGAGCTGTCCCTGGCGGCCGTCGCCCCGGGATGCGCGCCGGTCCTGCTGAACTGTGGGGCTGGCGGATGCGACCGGTAGCCATGACCCCCCTACGCTGCGCACCCGATTCTCGGTCGTGGTGGACCCCCACCGGCTCGTCGCCTCAACTCCCGATCCCCCGGACGGCCGGGGAACACCAGATCGCACCCCTTCCGGCTCCGCAACCCGCGGGGCCGCCCCCGCGCCCCCCCCCCCCCCCCCCCCCCCCCGCCCCGCGCCGGGGCGCCGCCCCCCGGCCCCCCCCCCCCCTGCCGACTCAGGAGAACGCGGTGCTCTTTCCCGGCCTTCATCCGCTCGCCGGGAAGCGTCCAGGTGCGGCTGTCCACGTCGATCTCCGACCAGCGCGCGCCCCGCGCCTCACCACTGCGGGCCGCCGTCAGGTTCAGGAACCGAAGGCAGAGGCGGACCGCCGCCCGCGACCGCGACCCCTCGACCGTCGCCAGCAGTTCGCGTACCTCGGCGTGCGGCAGGGCGCGATGGCTCTTCGCGCGGCGCCGCCGTTTCGGGAGGGCTCCGTCGATCGCCTCGCCCGCCACGTGCCGCTCCACGAACTCCCGCGCCTGCGCCCAGCCCAGCACGGTACGGATCTGCTGGCGCACCCGCCGGGCGGTGGTCGGCTTCCGGTTCCACAGGTCGTCCTGGAAGAGCACCCGGAGCACGTCATCCCCGCGGATCGCTTCCACGCGCATCGGTCCGAGCGCGGGGAAGACATAGCGATCGAGTGTCCGTTCCCAAGCCCGCGCGTACCCGTCGCCCCGCCAGTTCGCCCGGCGCTCCGCAAGCGTCCGCTCCGCCGCTTCCGAAAGCGTGGGGACGGCCCCGCGGCGGCGCTCGGCGATTGGGTCCTTGCCTTCCCAGAGGGCGCGGCGGTTCTGGAGGGCGACCATGCGGGTCTCGGCCAGCGGCGCCAGTTCGAAGGGTCCGATGGTGATGTCGCGGCGGATCCCGTTGACGGAACTCGCCGAAGTGCGCGCCAGCGCACGAGGGAGTTGCGGTTCGCGCCAGTTCTCCCGGTGGGGGGGCGAAGCGCCGGGCGGTTTCCGGATGGGGCCCAAACCCAATTGACGCCGAGAACCAGGAGCTTTCCGGGTCAGGGCCCCGTCCGGAAACCGCTCGGCGGGGTCGATTCAGGCCGGCGGTCCCAGGCTAGAAACGCAGGCTGATTCCCAACTGGCCGCGCCGGGTGTCGCCGAGCCCGCTGCGGAGCGATCCGTCGAAATTGAAGAGCAGCGACCCGGTGTGGCTGTCGAGGAAGTTGTCGGCGCCGGTGAGGTTGAAGACCTCGACGATGGGCTCCACGGTGGCGCCGCTCGGCAGCGCGAAGCTGCGCGAGATCCTGAGGTCCCAGGTGAAGAACTCGTTGTCGCGCCGCAGGGTGTTCCGGGTGAGGATGGAGCCGTCCGCGCAGATGCGGTCCGCCGGCTGGTTCGCCCGCTCGCCCGGTCGCGCGCACGCCTCGGAAGCGGGCGAGGCGGACAGGTAGCGGAACACGCCCGTCCAATTGACCCCGCCCGGGAGGGTGACGAGCAGGTAGCCGCTCACCTGGTGGCGGCGGTCGCGGTCCGACCAGCCGAACTCGGGGTTGAGGTTGGAGGGGTCCGCGTAGCGGAAGGTGAACGGATCCCGCTCGTTGTCGTCGTCGGAGCGGTCGAAGGCGAGGGTGTAGTGCGCTTCGAAGGTGAGCGGCCGGTTCGCGAGCGAACTCCAGCCGCGGAGTCCGAGGGTCAGCGCCTGGTACCGCGAACGGGCGGTGCTCTCGGCCACCGTGAGCGCGTTGATGCCGCCGGCGGAAGGGTGGGTGCCGACCCCGAACGGCGAGCCGAACGCCGGGTCGTTCCGGTTCACGAACCGGAAGAGCTGGTCGGTCCGGGCGTAGACGAAATTGGCGCTCGCCGCCATGCCGCGGCCCAGGTCCCGGTCCAGCCCCAGGCTGAAAGACCAGGTCCGCGGCAGTTCGAGGTTCCGGTCGGCGACCTGGATGTCGGGAAGGAACGGGGGCGTCGTCGAGGCGTCGAGCTGGCGGTCGATCTCGGGAACCGGGCCGAGAAAGGTGTCGGCGCTGCTCCGGAACAGCGTCTGCTGGAAGGCGCCGTTCGTGGATCGGTGCTGGGCGAAGACCAGCATCGGGATGCGGGAGACGTAGGAGCCGGCTGCCGCGCGCGCCACCGTGCGCCCGTCTCCGGCAACGTCCCACGCCACCCCGAAGCGCGGCTGGAAGTTGTCCAGATCGTCGGGGATCCGACCGTTCGACGGGAACGCCGGATCGTCGAGGTAGGGCGCGTAGAAGGTGTCTTGCGGCTCGACGAACATGTCCGGGTGCCACGTTCCGTCCCAGCGGAGCCCGAGGTCCAGCGTCACGTGCTCGCCGGGATGCCAGGTGTCCTGCACGAAGAGTCCGACCTCGTGCATGGACGCCTGCTGCAAGCCGAGCTCGGCCGCGGGGATGCCGGGCACCGTCGCCGACTGCAGATAGAGGAGCACCGGCCCCGTGACCGCGGCGCCTTCGGGGCAGGCCCCCGCGGTGCTCGCCGAGCCGTCGGAACAGTGCACGTAGCCGCTGCCGTGAGTGGCGAACCCGATGAAGCCGTCCACCGAGTCGAAGATGTAGCGGCTGTTCGCCATCCCGATGAACTGCTGCTCCACCCGGGTGCGGTTGTATTCGACCCCGGCCTTGAAGAGGTGGGCGCCGGTGGCCCAGGACAGGTTGTCCACCACCTGGAAGCGGTCGTCGAAGCCGGGATCGATGGGCAGGAAGAACGGGAGTCCGATCCGGAACCCGTCCGCGAAGTCCATGCCGATGTCGGGGAACGGCCGGCCCCCGAGCCGGTCGAACTGGGGCTGGCCGGGATGCGCGGCGCCGGGAATGAGGGGTCCGTCGTACCAGCGCGGCCGGTCCTCGCGCGCCCACTGGAGGCGGAGCTCGTTCGAGAGCGCGTTCGTGAGGAGCGAACGGAGGCTCCCGTTCACCGCATGCGAACGGTCGCCCTCGATGCCGTTCGCGGAGGCGCCCCACGAGTCCACGTCGAAGGTGCCGTTCACCTGCTCCGACCAGGTGTAGTTGTATTTGAGGGACGCCTGGTGCCGGCCGCTCAGGTTGAAATCCAGCTTGGCGAGGAAGGACCGGGCGTCGTCGGTACGGCGGATGGGACCGAACTCGTCGTCGAAGAGGCCCGGCCAGCGGGTGTTGAGAAAGGAGTCGAGCCGCTCCAGATTGGCCGGGTTGGCGACGCGGCGGGTGGCCTGCTTGGTCTCGGCGGCCGCCTGCTGGTCGTAGGCCAGGAAGAAGAAGACCCGGTCGCGCGCCAGCGGGCCGCCCACCGTCGCCCCGAACTGGTTCCGCCCGAAGTCGGGTTTTCCGCCGCCCCGATCCGGGGAGTACTCGGCGGCGATCTCGTCCCACTGGCCGAAGTAGTGGGCGGAACCGGCCAGCTCGTTGGCGCCCGACTTGGTGATGACGTTGATGAACCCGCCGGCCGAGCGGCCGAACTCCGCGGGAGCGCCCTGGTTCACGACGACCAGTTCACCGATCGCGTCCTGGTTGAAGGTGAACGCGGGACGCTGGCCGCCGCGCTGCTCGCCGAAGAAGGGATTGTTGAAGTCGGCGCCGTCCACGATGAAGTTGTTGAAGATGCCGCGCTGGCCGTTGATGTTCAGCTCGTCGCCGTCCGGCCCCTGGGAAACGGAGGCTCCCGGAGTGAGGAGCGTCAGGTCCACGAAATTGCGGCCGTTGCTGGGCACCGCGTCCACCACCTCTTCCCGTAGACGCTGGGAGCGGGTGAAATCGGTCGCTTCGACGGGCGACGGCAACTCGCCGAAGACGGTCACCGTTTCGGTGGCGACGATGCGGAGATCCAGGTGGAAATGGAGCACCTCGCCCACCCGCAGGATGGCCCCCTCGATGCGCTCGGTCCCGAACCCGCCGGCGGCGGTGACGGTCAGGTCGTAGGCGCCCGGCGGCAGCAGGCTGCGGACGAACCCGCCGGAATCCGAGGTCTCGACGGTGGTCACCAGGTCCGTGCCCCGGTGCTGGATGAGGATGACGGCGCCCGGCACCGGGTTGCCGAGCGGATCGCTCACCTCCCCGCGGATGACCCCGGTGGTGGCGCCGGCCTGGGCGGCGGCGTCGGGCGCGTGGAGGCAGGCCAGCGCCAGCGCCAGAAGCCACCCGACCCGCGGCCGCCGACCCCGCGGCGCCGGTTTCTCTCCAGCCACAGGACCCACAGCGGAATTCTACGGCGCGGGCGGTATAGCCTGTTCAGCGCAATCCGGCGGGGCGAGAGCCCGGGAGGCATGCAGATGACAGGAATTCGTTCGACTTCGGCGTTACTGCTGGCGGTCGCCTTGACGGCCTGCGGCGAGGGTCCCAGCGCCCCTCCTCCGGCGCCGGACCTGCTGATCCGGAACGCGCGGATCGTGGACGGGACCGGAGGGCCGTGGTTTTCGGGGAACGTCGCGGTAACCGGCGACACGATCGTGAGCGTCGGGCCGGAGGAGCCCGAGGCCACCCGGGTCCTCGAAGCCGGCGGCATGGTGCTGGCCCCCGGGTTCATCGACATGCACGCCCATTCGGAATACGGATTGGTGGTAGATCCCCGCGCCCTGAGCAAGACCGCGCAGGGGGTGACCACCGAGGTGCTCGGGGAGCATCTCTCCGCCGGGCCGGTGCTGGGCCCGGCGGTGGACGACCCGATGATGGTTGCCCCGCCGATCGAGCGCGACTGGACCACCCTGGGCGGATATCTCGACCGGCTCGAGTTCGCCGGGGTGGGGCCGAACGTCGTCTCCTACGTGGGCTCGGGACAAGTGCGCGCGTCCGTCGTCGGCTACGAGGATCGCGAGCCCACCGAAGAGGAACTGCAGGCCATGGAGGCGCTCGTCGCCCAGGCGATGGAAGAGGGGGCGTTCGCGCTGGCGAGCGGCATGTCCTACATCCCGAATACCTTCATGAGCACCGAGGAGCTCATCCGGCTGACCCGGGTCGCGGCCGGCTACGGCGGCATCTACGTGAGCCACCTGCGCGGCGGGCTCGAGGGGCTGGCCGAGGGCATCACCATCGCCCGCGAGGCGGGAACCGCGCTGGAGATCCACCACCTGAACTCCACCTCGGGAGCCCGCATCCCGGAGTACGCGGCGATGATCGCCGAGGCGCGCGCCTCGGGAGTGGACGTGACCGGGAACACCTACCCGTACATCGCGGGGTGGACCTACCTGCGGTCGCTGTTGCCCGGCTGGGCCCAGGAAGGGGGCGTGGACCGGATGCTCCAGCGGCTCACCGATCCCGCCGACCGGGAACGGCTTCTCGCCGAACTCCGGGAGTCGGAGGCCACGCGCCCGCGGTGGGCGCGGACGTTCGTGAGTTCCTTCCGGGACGAGGTGGACGGACTCTCGATCGTGGACCTCGGCGAGGCCCGCGGAACGACCCCCGAAGAGGGACTGCTGGACCTGCTGATCGAGCAGGAAGGAGAGGGGTTCCAGATCTCGTTCGGGAACGAGGAGCCGAACCTGGTCCAGGCGCTCGCGCTGCCCTTCACCCACATCGGCTCCGACGGCAGCGCGCTGACGGTGGGCATGCGCACTCCGATGGGAAAGCCGCACCCGCGGTCCTTCGGCACCTATCCCCGGGTGCTCGCCAAGTACGTGCGCGAGGAGGGGTTGTTCACGCTCGAAGAGGCCATCCGCAAGATGAGCTCCGCGCCGGCAAACCGCCTCGGCCTCTCGGACCGCGGCGTCCTCCGGCCCGGAATGAAGGCGGACATGGTCCTCTTCGATCCGGACACCGTCCAGGACGAGGCCACCTTCGAGGAACCCGAGCGCTATCCCACGGGCATTCCGTGGGTCTTCGTGAACGGCGTCGCGATCATCGCCGAGGGCGAACCGACCGGCGAGCTACCGGGCCAGGTGCTCCGGGGGCCGGGGTACCCGGGGCGATGAGCAGTCGCGGTGAAGTACTTGCGGAGCCGTACCCTATCGTCGAGGTAAAGCCCGAATGGACCATCGAAGACGAAGCAATGGGCGGCAGGGAGAAGTTCTGGTACGAGATACCGGACGACCAGCAACGGTGGTTGTTCAAGTACCCGCGTGCAGGGACTGGAGAGCACTGGGCGGAAAAAATCGCAGCCGAAGTCGCCGACGGTCTTGGAATTCTGCATGCGGCGGTGGATCTGGCCGTTTTTCGCGGAGAGCGTGGGTCCGTCACGAGATCGTTCGCCCGCAGAAGGCGAGAACTCTCACATGGGAACGAATTGCTGGCTTGGCACAGGCCCTACGACGCACACAAACGGTTTGGACAATCGGACCACACCGCAGGAAACATCCTTGAAGCCTTGGAGGCAGTCTTCACGACGAGACACGGTGCAAGGACCGCCAAGCGACAGTTCGCCGGCTATCTCGTCTTGGACGCGCTGATCGGCAACACGGATCGGCATCACGAGAACTGGGGACTGTTGCTGAGATGGATTCAATCCAGGCTTCATGGATTCCTCGCACCGACTTTCGATCACGCATCCTCCCTCGGCCGGGAACTCTCGGACCAGAAGCGTCGAGCACGCCTTGCGAACGAGAACGTCGGCGACTACTCAGAGAGGGGGCGCGGCGGCGTCTTCTGGACGAATTCGGGAAGGTACGGCCCGAGTCCCCTCGAATTAGTGCGCCGGTCCGCCGCAGAGTATCCGGATCTCTTTGGTGTGCCTCTTGTACGTGTGCGCGAACGCCGCTCCAGGTTCGAGGAGATCGTACGCGCGGTTCCCGGTGACTGGATGTCCCCCACTGCCAAGGACTTCACGGTGGCGCTGCTGGACTACAATGCGAGAGAGTTAAAGCGATGCCTGATGTGAATGAGAAGACGTACTTCCTGGCCTGGCAGGGTCAGGCAGGGACTCGACAGTGGTTTCCCGTGGGGCGGCTGGACGTCGATCTCGCGGCGCCTCTTTTTCGGTTCCGTCATGTGCAAGGAGCCACCAAGGCTCAAGCGACCGGTGGGTTCATGACGGTACCGGGTTTCGCTGACCTAGGCCGGGATTACCGGGCTGATCGACTCTTTCCGGTCTTCCAGAATCGGGTGATGTCGCCCAAGCGGCGTGACTTCGCGGATTACCTGGAGCGCCTTGGACTGGATCCATCGGTCCATCCCATCGAGACGCTCTCGGTGGACCAGGGACGCAGGGTCACGGATTTCTTCGAAGTGTTCCCGAAGCTGACCAAGGAGCCTGACGGCAGTTTTGTGAGCCGGTTCTTCCTTCACGGTTGGCGGCAGACGAATCCGGCCGCCGAAGAGCGAATGAACGGTCTGGCTCCCGGTGAAAAGCTGCAGATCAGCCTGGAACTGACGAATCCGGCGGACGGGTTGGCCGTTCAGATCCAGACAGCTGACTATCACATGATCGGATGGGCTCCTCGCTATTTGGTCGACGACCTCGTCAGAGCCATGGCCGAATCGCCTTGGGACTATCAGGCTCGTGTCGTGCGGATCAATCCAGTGCCCCATCCCTCCAGTCAGCGTGTGTTGGTCGAATTACGTAGCCATTGGGAGAACCACGAACCCATGAGCGGCGAGGACTTCGAGCCGCTCGTTTAAGGGGTCGGACCAAGGGACCGCCGGCCTTCCGGTTGGCATCCGCAACCAACGACGGGTGACGTGTAGGCTTCCGTCCTCAAAGGCGAAACCGGATGTCGAGCAAGGAATCCGATCTGGAGACAGCCGTGGCCAAGGTTCAGGCTCTCGCCCGGAAACACGGGAGCCCGACTGGGAGCGAAGTGGACGATTTCATCGCCGGACGGCGGGTGGAGGCAGCGAAGGAGTCCGGAGATTCGGACTCCTCATGTTT
>MPMW01000095.1 GCA_002238705.1 Acidobacteria bacterium bin61
TCACGAAGCCGAAGCTCCTGATCAGTGGACGAACTCGGCTATCTGCCGCTCGAGGTCGATGCCGCCCACCTGTTCTTCCAACTCGTCAACCGGCGTTACGAACGCGGCGGCTTCCTGTTGACCTCCAACCGGCCCGTCGGAGAGTGGGGGAGTGTCTTCGGAGATGCCGTCGTCGCCACCGCCATCCTGGATCGGCTAATTCACCACAGCCACGTAGTCACCATCCGTGGCGAGAGCTACCGACTCCGCGAGAAGCGCCGCAGTGGCCTCTTCAAGGGCTTCACCAGCGGGCCCAGCTCCCCCGGTGCCAAAGCGAACGAGGCCACCACATGAACCTGCGCAACCCGGGGGGGTGGCCCAGTTTTAAGTGTCGCCAAGTGGCCCAGTTTTAGATGTCGCTTGACACCCCTCGAAACCTCACCCTCCCGCACGGCCCACACGGCTTGGAACGCCGGCTTCAGCCGGCACCCACGGCCGCAAGGCCGCGGAACAGAACCACCCCAACCTCCCCCACAGCCAAAACCCCTCGAAACCTCACCCTCCCCCACAACCCACACGGCTTGGAACGCCGGCTTCAGCCGGCACCCGCGGCCGCAAGGCCGCGGAACAGCACCGCCCCAACCTCCCCCACAGCCAAGACCCCTCGACACCTCACCCCCCCGACCCCCCGCGGCTGGGGCCCCCCGCCTCCCCCCGCCCCCGCCGCCCCCAGGCCCGCGGAACAGCACCGCCCCAACCCCCCCCACAGCCAAGACCCCTCGAAACCTCACCCTCCCGCACGGCCCAAACGGCTTGGAACGCCGGCTTCAGCCGGCACCCGCTGCGCGAGAGCGCAGCGGAATGGCGCCGTGCCGCCCATCCTTGCAGCACCCCCGGAAGAGTCGTCCAGGATCCGGTGCTACTCAGTAGCATTCTTCCATGGCGCCGCCCATGACCGTCAAGGCTTCGATTTCACTGACGGACTGCCGCCCGGCTGCATCGCATCGAGGAAACCGTTCTGTCCCCGTGGGACTTCCCCCACCGCGGAGCCAGTGATCCCCGTCTCCCTCCGGGTGTCCGCAGCCTGGCAAGCGAGGGAGCGATTCTGTACTTCGAGATCGCCGAAGGCGCTCAGGTGATGCGGGTGCTTGCCATGTTTCTGGCCGGACAGGATCATCGGCGGAGGATGTTGCTGCGGGCCGTCCAGCCGACGGGGCCGCCGGACACAGGTCCCGATGACTGAACGGGCTCGGCCATCCCGATGGCGGCGGCCGAGAGTTCCGGCCCCGGTGCGTCGCCGCTGGCCCCGGTCCCAGCCGTCGGCCAGGTCAGACGGTCACTCCGGCCGGGCCGAACACCGCTCGGTGTACTCGCGGAGCTACCTCCCGCACTTTGACGCGGCGCGCGTCGTCCAGGGAATCACCTTTCGCCTGGCCGACAGCGTGCCCCGGGGCGTCATCAATTCCTGGCGGGAGGAAATCCTCATGGCGCGCCAATGGCGTACCGACCGGGCCCGCCATGAGGAACTCCAGCGGCGCGTCGCACGCTACGAAGACGCCGGGCGTGGCGAATGCCATTTGGGGCGAGCAGAGATCGCCGCGACGGTTCGTGACGCCCTGGCGAGATTCGACGGGGAGTGGTACCAGCTATTGGCGTGGTGCGTCATGCCGAACCACGTGCACGTGCTGATCAAACAGAGACACGGTTTCCCCTTGGCCGACGTCGTCAGGAGCTGGAAGGGCTCTACCGCCCGGAAAGCGAACGCGATCCTCGGACGGACCGGGAGGTTCTGGATGCCGGAATATCACGATCGGCGAATTCGGGACGACGCGCACTTGTCGCGGGCCATCCTCTACATCGAGAACAACCCCGTGAAGGCCGGGTTGTGTGAGCGACCGGAGGATTGGCCGTGGTCCTCTGCAAAGGAGAGAGCAGGGCGTTAGCCCCGGAGATGGGGCGGTGGTGTTCCGCGGCCTTGCGGCCGCGGGTGCCGGCTGAAGCCGGCGTTCCAAGCCGGGGGGGCTGCGCCGGAGGGTGTGGTTTCGAGGGGTCTTGGCTGGGGGGGGGGGGGGGGGGTGCTGTTTCGCGGCCTTGCGGCCGCCGGTGCCGGCTGAAGCCGGAGCAGAGCGATAGCTCTGCGGAGACCCCTTGAGCGCGAGGGATGGAAGACGGCGCCGGCCGGCATCCATTCCTCGTAGCTCGGGAACCCGGCGTTCCAAGCCATTTTCGGATCACCGGAGGGTGGTGTTCCGAGCCGCTCCGCGCCCTACTCCCGGACCCGCTCGACCAGCTCCTGCAGCCGCTCCACGGTGTCCTCGACCCGGTCGTTCGTGATGCGGTGGTCGTAGGACGCCGCGCGGCGCATCTCCCCGGTCGCGGTCTCGAGGCGCTTTTCCACCTCCGGACCCGACTCGCGGCCCCGGCCGGTGAGCCGTGTCTCGAGGTCCTCGAAGGCCGGCGGCTTGATGAAAATGGTCACCGCCTCCGGAACCTGTTCGCGGAGCGCGTCGGCTCCTTGCACATCCACCTCTATGAGGAGGTCATCCGTTCCGCCGGCGCGGAGGGCCTCCTTGCTCGTGCCGTAGCGATGGAGGTGGACCCGCGCCCATTCCACGAAGGCGCCTTCTTTCACCAGTCGGTCGAACTCCTCGTCGGTGACGAAGTGGTAGTCCCGGCCGTCCCTCTCGCCGGCGCGTTTGGGGCGCGTGGTGTGGGAGACCGCGAACGACAGGCCCGGCACCCGGGGGACCAGCTTCCGCAGAATCGTGGACTTGCCGACTCCCGACGGGCCGGAGACTACGAAGAGGCGGGGCAAATCAGGAACTGAGGCACTCCCTGAGCGCCTGCCCCAGGCGGTGGACGGCTTCGGGAATGAGGTCCTCGGCGACGTAGCTGTAGGACAGCCGTAGCGAACCGCGGGCCACGGCCGAAGTCGGATCGGCGAAGAAACAGTTCCCCGCCACGAAGGCGACGCCGTGCCGCTCGATGGCGAGGAGCAGCAGCTTCTCGCTGTCGCAGTCCACCTCGCTCCACAGGAAGAACCCGCCGTCCGGCTGCAACCACGGCGACCGGCACGGGAAATCGGCAAGGGCGTCGATCATGGCGTCCCGCTTCTTCCGGTAGAGATCCTGCGCCCGATCCACCTGGGCGTCGAGGCCGCCCGACGTGCCGTAAGCGAGCGCCAGGCGCTGGGCGAGGGCGCCGGAGCACTGATCGGTGCCGAGCTTGAGGAGGCCGAGGCGCTTGATGAGGTCCCGGTCCGCCACCACCCAGCCGAGGCGCAGACCCGGGCCGAAGATCTTCGAGAACGTGTGGACGAGGATCACCCGCTCGGGCGCGAGCGACTTGAGCGGCGGCAGCCACTCCCCCTCGTAGCGGAGTTCGCCGTAGGCGTGGTCCTCGACCACCGCCAGATCGTGCCGTTCCGCGACTTCGAGCACCTCGCGGCGCCGTTTGAGAGTCCAGGTGCGTCCCGTCGGATTCTGGAAACTCGGGCCCACGTAGAGCACCCGGGCGCGGCGGCCTTCCCGGGCGAGCCGCCCCGCCGTTTCGTCGAGCGCGTCCGGGTTCAGCCCGGCATCGTCGCTGCAGACCCCGATCGGGACCCCGGCCAGTTCCCGGCAGACCTGGAGCGCGACCATATAGGTCGGATCCTCGAAGAGCACCGGGTCGCCCGGATTCGTGAGCGCGTTGAAGCAGTGGCGGATTCCCTCCAGACCCCCGCTGCACACGAGAATCTCCTCGGGACTGCAAGCGACGCGCTCCATGCGGGCCATCCGCCCGGCCAGGTATTCGCGCAGTTCGGTGATCCCGGGGTTCGGGGAGTAGTTGAGCGCCTCGGGTCCGTGATCCCGGAGGACCCGGGCCATCGCGTCCTGGGTCTCCTCCATCTGGAACACGCGCGGATCAGGCAGTCCCCCCGCGAGCGAGATGATCCCCGGCTGCTCGGCCAGTTTCAGGATGCCGACGACCGCGTCGGCGTCGGCGACCCGGGAGGCGGCCTCCGAGTAGCGGGTATTCCAGTTCATCTGGCCCTATTCATCTGGCCCAATTCATCTGGCGATGACCTCCAGGAACAAGGTAGCCGTTTCACCCTCAACCTCGATCTCGCGCCGCTCGGCGCCGGGCAGCTCCCCGGCCGCGAGTTCCACCGCGAGCGTCTCTTCCAGGAAATGGGCTTCGCGCTCCCGGGCCACGGCGAGCAGCGATCCCTCCCCTCCGGTCCCGTCGAGCGCAAGGCGGATCCGCGCCACGTAGGGCAGGTCGAGGTCCTTCCGGAAGTTCTGGACCCGGTTCAGCAGCTCGCGGTAACGGCCCTCGGCGAGGAGTTCGGGGGTCAGCACGGTGTCGAGGGCCACGGTGGCGAGCGGGCTGCCCGCGGTGGCGCGTCCCTCCCGCGGGCGCGACTCGATCGCGAGGTCCTCCGCACCGATTGTCACCCTTTCGCCGCCGGCGTCTCCGGACAGTTCGAGCGTGAGCGGTCCGGCAGCCAGCGCATCCCGGACAGCGCGCCCGTCGAGCGCGAAGATCGCCTTCCGGGCCGCTGGCATCCGGCGGCCGAGACGGGGGCCGAGCCGGCGGAAGTTGGGCTTCACCACGAATTCCAGATCGGCTTCCGGATCTTCCCGGAAGCGGACCTCGCCGACGTTCAGCTCGTCGGCGACCAGGTCGCGGTGGCGGTCGAGCCGCGCCCGCAGTCCTTCGTCGGCGACCGCGACGCTCGCGGCGGCGAGCGGCTGCCGCACCCGGATCTCGTGCTCCTTCCGCACCCGGAGTCCGAGCGAAGCGATCTCGCGGACCGCCGCCATCTCTTCGTTGAGCCCCTCGTCGAGCGGGAACTCCCGCTCGGGCCAGTCGGTGAGGTGGACGCTCTCCGGAGCCCCGTCCCCGAGCGGCCCCGCCACCAGGTTCCCGTGGATCTCCTCGGCCAGGAAGGGCACGAAGGGCGCGGCGATCTGCGACAGGCGGACCAGCGCGTCGTAGAGCGTCCGGTAGGCGTCGAGCTTGTCCGCACCGCGCCCCGCTTCCCAGAAACGGCGCCGGCTGCGCCGGAGCCACCAGTTGGAGAGCGATTCGGCGAAGGCGGCGAGCGAGCGGGCCGCGTCGTAGGCGCGGATCTCTTCGAGTCCCGCGGTGACCTCGGCGGTCGTCTCCTCCAGGTGGGAGAGGATCCAGCGGTCGAGCGCGGGACGCTCCCCGACGGGACGTCCCCGGTCGGTGCGCGGGTCGAAGCCGTCGATCTCCGCGTAGATCGTGAAAAAGGAATAGACGTTCCGGAGCTTCAGCGGGAACTCGCGGGCGGCGGCTCGCACGTTTGCGAGCGAGTGGCGCTTGTTGGCCCAGGGCGCGGCGGCGGCGAGGAAGAACCAGCGGAAGGCGTCGGCCCCGGCCTCGGTGAGCGTCTCCTCCGGGGGGGTGTAGTTGCCGCGCGACTTGGACTCCTTCCGGCCCTTGGGGTCGGTGACGTGGCCGAGCACCAGGCACGACCGGTACGGATGGGATCCGTCTGGCGCCGGGACGCCGAGGCGGCCGCAGGTGTCCTCGTCGAAGAGCAGCGTCGAGATCATCAGCAGCGAGTAGAACCAGCCCCGGGTCTGGTCCACCGCCTCGACGATGTAGTCGGCGGGGAAGGCCTTTTCGAACCGGTCCCGGTTCGCGTGCGGGAATCCCCACTGCGCGAACGGCATCGCGCCGGAGTCGAACCAGCAGTCGATGACCTCGGGGACCCGGCGATAGACCCCGGGCTCGCCCGGCCGGGTCCAGGTCACCTCGTCCACCCAGGGCTTGTGCACCATGAGGTCCGGATCGAGTTCCGGCCGTTCCCGCCGCGCCCGGTGGAAGGCCGCAAAAGCGTCCGGGTTCTTCGCCTCGATTTCGGCCACCGAGGCGGGCGCTTCCAGGCGTCCCGTCTCGTCGTTGATCCAGATGTTCAACGGGGTGCCCCAGAACCGTTCGCGGGAGAGCGCCCAGTCCACGTTGTTCCGGAGGAAGTCGCCGAAGCGGCCCTCCTTGATGTGCTCGGGAAGCCAGTTCACCGCCCCGCTGTTTCCGAGCGCCGCGTCCTTCCGCGCCGTGGTGCGGATGAACCAGGCCGGACGCGCGTACTGGATGAGGGGGTCCTGATCCGACCGCCAGCAGAAGGGGTACTCGTGGCGGATCGTCTCGTGGTGGAGCAGCCGCCCTTCCTCCCGGAGGCGGCGCACGATCGTCTTGTCCGCTTCCTTGACCCACTGGCCCTCGAGCCAGGGGACCTCGGCGGTGAAGGCGCCGTCCGCGCCCACGGCGCAGGGCAGCGGGATCTCGTCGGCGTTCGTGTACCCGGAGACCGTCTTCCGGTGGAGGTCGTGGTCCACCTCGCCGAAAGCCGGGGCTTCATGGACGAGCCCGGTGCCCTGGTCGAGTTCCACGAAGTCGGCGGCGAGGATGCGCCAGAAGGCCGGAACCGAACCCCCGCCCGGAAGGTGTCCTTCGAGGGCTTGGTGCCGCTTCCAGAAGTCGTCGAAGGGGGGCCGGTAGCGGCGCCCGACGAGTTCCTCGCCGGCGAAGGTGCGGCGCACCGGGAGGGGTCGGCCGAGGCGCGCGGCAAGATCCTCCCGGAGCGCGGCGGCGAGCACCAGCCGGCGCGATTCGCCCCCTTCGGGCGTGTCCTCGACCTCCACGTAGTCGGTCCCGGGACGCACCGCCGAGTAGAGGTTCGAGGGAAGTGTCCAGGGAGTGGTGGTCCAGACGACGAGCGAGAGGCCCGGATCGTCCACCAGCGGCAGCGTCACGTACACCGCGGGGTCGTCCACTTCGCGGTAGCCGAGGCCGACCTCGGCCGAGGAGAGGGCGGTGCCGCCCTGCGCCCACCACCACACGACCTTTTCGCCGCGGTAGAGAAGCCCTTTCCGATGCAGTTCGGCGAGCGCCCACCAGACGCTCTCCACGTAGGAGCGCCGGTAGGTGACGTAGGCGTGCTCGAGGTCCACCCAGTGCCCGATCCGCGAGGTCATCTCCTCCCAGTCGCGGATGTAGCGGAAGACGCTCGCCATGCACTTCTCGACGAACGGACCCACGCCGTACTCCTCGATCCCGGCGCGGCCGTGGATGCCGAGTTCCTTCTCGACCTCGACTTCCACGGGAAGGCCGTGGGTGTCCCAGCCGGCGATCCGCTCGGCGTAGCGCCCCCGCATGGTGTGGAAGCGCGGGAAGACGTCCTTGAAGACGCGGGTGAGGACGTGCCCGTTGTGGGGACGCCCGTTCGCGGTGGGCGGGCCGTCGTGCCAGACCCAGGGTTCCCCGCCGGCGCGCCGCGCGACGCTCTTCTCGAAGATCTCCCGCTCTTCCCAGAACCGCCGGGTCTCATCCTCGATGGCGGCGATCTCGGCGACGGTGCGGGCGGGCCGGAAAATCGTCACGGGCGGGTCTCGGATTCAGCTCTGTTTCGGATGGCCCCGAATTCCCGCCGGGGAACGGGCCGGGCCGGAGCGCGGGCCCCGGAAAACCGATCCGGGGACCGGTCCCGAGTGCGTAACCTGCCGGGGCCAGGGCACCGGAAGGTCCGCGTCCCCAACGGGGTTCGAACCCGTGTTTTCGCCGTGAAAGGGCGACGTCCTGGTCCTCTAGACGATGGGGACCCGAAAGGGTAGGCCGTGCAGGTTTCGAACCTGCGACATCTCGCTTAAAAGGCGAGCGCTCTGCCAACTGAGCTAACGGCCCGGCCAGCGAGAAGGGTGGCGAATATTAGCAGGAAGAATCCGCCCGGAACGCCACCCTCCGGTACCGCCCACACGGCCTGGAACGCCGCCCTCCAGGCCCAATACTGTTGCATTTGGCGAAAGAACGCCGCGATTCGACGGCGTGGCGGCCCGTTTTGGGGCACTTCAAGTAATGCTTGAGGTGCTAAAGCAACAGTATTGGCCCTCCAGGCCGGCGCCCGCGGCCCGAGAGGGCCGCGGAACAGCTCCACCCCACGCACCCTCTTCACTTCGACTTTTCCACATTGAACGGTGGAGCGGGAAATTTCAGGCGCGTTTTACGTCTATTCCTCCTGAAGGCGCCCGAGCGGCGCCGGAACGGAGGAAACCACGCATGCCCCAGACCGGCCACGAACGCCCCCGCAGGACTCGGGCCCCGGTGACGAAAGACCCAACGCCCAACCATCCCGATCAGTCGCAGGCGCCCGTGAGGTCGTCCGCCACCGCTCTGTTCGGGGCCCTCCGGAAGGCTGGAGTGGACGAAGAGGCCGCCTATACTGCAGCGCGGGAAATGGAGTTCGTGGCCGATCGGAGCGTTGCCGCCCGGATCGAAACGCACATGGATGTGTTCGGGGCCCGGATGGAGACCGCCAACGCACAGCTTCTCGTGCAGTTCCAGGCGGCGCTTCAAGGGGCGGTCCGGGATCTCAGGGCCGAGTTCAAGGCCGACCTGGCGGAGGTCAGAGCCGAGGTCAAAGCCGACCTGACCGAGGTCAAAGCCGACCTGACCGAGGTCAAGGCAAACCTCGCCACCGTCACCGCCGACCTCGCGGCGCTGAAGCGGGAGGTCCGCCTCATCTGGGGCTGCCTCTCCCTGCTGGTCGCGACCCTCACGGCCGTCCTGATCCGACTCTTCGCCGCCTGACTCCCGGCCCCCGGGCCGGCACCCTCCCTCACAGCGGAAACTCCTCGGAGCGCCGGCTTCCAGCCGGCATCGCGGTCCGAGAGGACCGCGAAACCCGACAACCCCACCCTCCTTGACAGCCCACCCAGGAAGGAACTGCCGGCCTCAGGCCGGCACCGCGGCCGCAGGCCCCGGAACTGCACCAGTCCACCCCGCCCTCCAGCAAAGGCGGAAAGGCCCCCTCAGTCCCCCAGGACCCGCGTCTCCCTCCGCCGGACGAACGCCTCCCGGTCGGGCCCCGTCGAAACCAGCGTCACCGGCACCCCCGAAAGCTCCTCCAGCGTATCCAGGTACTGCCGCGCCTCCCGGGGGAGATCCGCGAGCCGCGTCGCCCCGGCGGTCGGCCGGTCCCAGCCCGGCAGCGTCCGGTATTCGGGCTCGCAGCGCGCCAGCGCGCCGAACTCGCCCGGGAACTCCTCCACGGCGTCCCCGTCCAAACGGTAGCGGACCCCGATCCGCACCTCTTCCAGCCCGTCGAGGACATCCAGTTTGGTGATCGCCAGTTCGTCCAGCCCGTTCACCCGGCGCGCGTAGCGGAGCACCACGCTATCGAACCAGCCGCAGCGGCGCGGCCGGCGCGTGGTGGCCCCGAACTCGTTGCCCTTCTCCTGGATCGTCCGGTTCTGCTCGGGATCCATCTCCGTCGGAAACGGCCCCTCTCCCACCCGGGTCATGTACGCCTTCGACACCCCGAGCACCCTCCCGACGGCGCCCGGGCCGACCCCGGCCCCCACCGCGGCGCCCGCCGCCACCGCCGTGGACGACGTGACGAAGGGATAGGTCCCGTGATCGAGATCGAGCAGGGTGGCCTGCGCCCCTTCGAAAAGCACGCCGTGCCCGGCCTCCAGGGTCTCGTGGATCATGAGCGAGGTGTCCGCGATGAGCGGCAGCACCCGAGCCGCGAAGCGGTCGAGCAGTTCGCACGTGCCGGAGATCTCGTTCTCGATCCGGCCCTCGCTCCAGCCCAGCAGCTCTCCGTGCCCGGCGATCAGGTGGGCGAGCCGCTCGTCGCGATAGTCCGGGTGGCGCAGGTCGCCGAGCCGGACGCCCCGGCGGGCGGCCTTGTCCGCATACGCCGGTCCGATGCCGCGGCGCGTCGTCCCGATCCGGTGCTTTCCGAGCCGGGTCTCTTCGCGCGCCTCGATCGCCCGGTGCACGGGAAGGATGATCTGCGCGCGGTCGGAGAGAAGCAGATCCGGTGAAGGGTCCCGTCCCGCCGCCTCCAGCATCTCCACCTCCTCGAAGAAGGCGAGCGGGTCGACGACGCAGCCGTTTCCGACGATGGAGCGGACGCCCGGGTGGAGCACCGCGGAGGGGAGCAGGTGCAGGATGAACTCCCGGCCTCCGGTGACCACCGTGTGGCCCGCGTTGTGGCCGCCGCCGAACCGCACCACCGTATGGAAGCGGGGCGCCAGAATGTCGACGAACTTCCCCTTCCCCTCGTCACCCCACTGGGTGCCGACGACCGCCAGTCCGGGCAAGGTTCGGACCCTCCGATGGTGGTGCGGAGCCCTGGTGGACTTACTCGAGACCGAGGAGGTCCCGGAGTTCCTTTTCCAGCCGGTCGGGAGTGCGGGCCGGGTTGAATCCGATGTGGCGCGTCCGCACGATGCCGTCCCGGTCGGTGATGTAGGTCGTCGGCATCGCGAAGATCCGGAACGCCTCGTCGGCCTCGACCGTGGAAAGCAGGTTCACGTACTTCGCCCCGCGGTCGTCCAGATAGCCCTGGATCTCCTCGGTCGACGGCACGTTGTCGTCCACGTGCATCCCGACGACGACCACGCCCTGGTCGCCGTAGCGCTCCTCGATTTCCTGGAAGAAGGGGATCGAGTCGATGCAGGGGCCGCACCAGACCGCCCAGAAGTCGAACACCACGATCTTCCCGGGGAACGACCGGAGGGAAACCATGTTGCCCTCGAGGTCCGGAAGTTCCAGGTCGGGAGCCGGTTCATCGAGGACGCCGCGCGGTTGAACGCTCGCCGGCGCCAGCTCCTCCGCCAGCAGGGCGGCCGGAAGGAACATCAGGGCGGACACGGCGACCAGGGTCACCAGCCGGGAAGACAACGAGCGGGTCATGCAGGAACCTCCTGCGCAGTTTCGGCGGGAGTGGCGGACTCCTGCTCCGCGAGCCAGCGCTCGCAGGCGATCGCCGCCATGCAGCCGGTCCCGGCGGCGGTCACCGCCTGCCGGTAGGTGGGATCCATGACGTCTCCGCTGGCGAAGACCCCTTCCACTGAAGTCGTGGTGGCGCCGGGGGTGACCAGGATGTAGCCGCGCGGGTCGAGGTCGAGCTTCCCGGCGAAGATTTCGGTGTTCGGCACGTGGCCGATCGCGATGAAGAGCGCCCCCACCGGAAGCCGGGATTTCGCGCCGGTCTTCAGGTTCGAGAGCCGGAGTTCGTTTACCCCTTCCTGGTCCCCGAGCACCTCTTCCACGACCGAGTCCCAGACGAACCGGATCTTCGGGTTGTCGAGCGCCCGCTTGGCCATTATCTTCGAGGCCCGGAGCGCGTCGCGGCGGTGGATCACGTGCACGGTGGTCGCGAAACGGGTGAGGAAGAGCGCCTCTTCCATGGCGGTGTCGCCCCCGCCGACCACGGCCATCTCCTTGCCGCGGTAGAGCGCGCCGTCACAGGTGGCGCAGGCCGAGACCCCGCGGTTCAGGAACTCTTTTTCGGAGGGGAGCCCGAGCCAGCGAGCCCGGGCCCCGGTGGCGATGATCACGGTTTCGGCGCGGTGGGTCTTCCCGCCGACGGTGACCGCAAACGGACGCGAGGAGAAGTCCACCGCGGTGACGTCGAGCTGATGGATCTCGGTGCCGAAACGCTCGGCCTGCCGGCGGAAGAGATCCATCATCTCGTAGCCGGTGACGCCGTCCGGGAAGCCCGGGTAATTCTCGACGTCGGTGGTGAGCATCAGTTGGCCGCCGGGCAGGCCGATGTCGGGGTCCATCCCCGAACCCGAGAAGAGGAGCGGCTCGAGTTCGGCACGCGCGGCGTAGAGCGCCGCCGTGTAGCCGGCGGGGCCGCTGCCGACGATGATGACGCGACGCGGTTCAGCAGTCATTCCCTTGCCTTCTTTCCTTCTCTGTTTGGGTTTGTTCGCGACCCGGCGAGACTAGCACGCAGCCGGAACCAGCCCCCAAGGCTCGGAACGCCACCCTCCGATACAGCACACACGGCTGGAACGCCACCCTCCGGTACAGCCCACCCGGCTTGGAACGCCGGCTTCAGCCGGCACCCGCGGC
>MPMW01000096.1 GCA_002238705.1 Acidobacteria bacterium bin61
GTGCATGGACGAGACGCCCCGCCAGTTGATCGGCGAGACCCGCAGACCGATTCCAGCGGCGCCGGGGCGGCCAACGCGCCAAGACTACGAGTATCGGCGCTTGGGAACCTGCAACGTGTTCATGGCGACCGAGCCGTTGGCCGGGTGGCGCATGACCAAGGTCACGGCCCGGCGAACCAAGACCGACTGGGCGCTCTTCCTCCACGACATCGCCGAGCGATACGCCGATGCCGAGCGGGTCACCCTGGTGATGGACAACCTCAACACCCACCGCCCCGGCGCCCTCTACGAGACCTTCCCCCCGGCCGAGGCCAAGGCGCTTTGGGACCGCTTCGAGTTCGTCTACACCCCCAAGCACGGCAGTTGGCTCAACGTCGCCGAGGTCGAGCTCAACGTCATGATCCGACAGTGCCTCAACCGCCGCCTCGACTCGATCGACGTCCTGCGCGACGAAGTCGCGGCCTGGCAGGCCTCACGGGACCGCACCCGGGCCAAGGTCAACTGGCGGTTCACCACTCCCGACGCCCGCATCAAACTGAAACGGCTCTATCCGACATTGGATGAGTGACGTGACACTAGTCTCCCCGCTGCGCTGTGGCAAGCGAGTGGAACCCGCCCGCCAATGCGCGGTCTTGCAACAACCTGGACATGAGCGACTCCAGCAGAGCGGCAGGGATTCTCGTGCTGGATTCCCCCACCTGGACGAGCGCGCCCGCCGCCTTGACCATCTCTGTGTACCGGCGCTGAAGGGCGAATGGCGGAAGCGGAATCCTGATACCTCCGAGGAGGCCGGTACTGATGTTGTAGTTGCCCGCGGTGGTTCGTGTCAGCCGTAGGAGGATCTGCCGCATTGTCGGTAGTGCGAGTCCGGCGGAGACGTATTCCGGGTCAACCGCCTCAGCCCTCTTCAACCGCGCTCGAATCAGGTAGGACGCGTACGCGGCCTCTCGGCACTCGGAGAATACGGCGCACCGACCGATGTACTCGGGGTTGCCGTTGGTACGCACGAACAGGATGTCGCCGCGCGCCAGTTTCAGCTTCTTGCGTTCCTCTCCACGGAGCGAGGTGAACTTGAGGTTCGTCCAATCCACGCCGCCGTGGATGACATTTGGAATGCGAAGGACAGGAAGAGCGTCCTCACTGTCGGCCGCGTCGTAACACTTCCGAGAGGTTCCGTAGCGAAATTCCTGCACAAGATCGGCCAGCGGACGGACTTGCCACCCCATCGGATTCTCAACCGGATCCCCGAACATTCTGACGAACAGCGCCGGCACGAACTCCCTCAACCGGTCGGCGGCTCGCCTGCGCAGCGTCTCGATGCGGGCGGCGCGGTTCAGGATGTCCACGATCCGCCGCTGCTCGTCCAGCGACGGGAGCGGCGCCGGCATGGACATGAGCGCCTTCATGTCCGCCCGGGGCATCCGCGATCCGGTGACAGAGGACATGACGAACGCAACGGTCTCCCCGCGCCGAAGCAGGTAGGCCAGAAAATCGCGATCAACGCCAGGCCGTGGAAGCAACGGAACCAGCTCCGTCGAGCACCTGCCGGCGAACTCCGGCGTAGCCACCTTGTTCAGGTAGGGGCGGAGTTTCGCGTAGAGCACGTGACGCTCGTCGAAACGAAACGACGTGCTCTTCCCTCCGCCGACGCGGGAGCGAGTGTTGAGGTTCACGGCACCGGTACCAGAATCGACGTTCTCGACGCCCAGTAGCGGAAGGCGCGCAGCGTCGGGTTCGTCGGGTCGCAGTCCTCGACGATCCAGGTCGCAGAGTTCGCCGAGCGGCACGATCCGCGAGGCCATCACTCGACCGTCTCGTGAACGGCGGCGGCCAAGTCGTCGATCTGGGTAAGGATCTCGTTCTCGATGGCCTTCAGTTCGTCGAGGATCTCAAGGGGATCACGATGGACCACCCGCGTCCGATCCTGCGGCCGGTACCTCCCGGCGCTGAGGCTGAAGTCGGCCTCGCGGATGGCGTCCGCCTCGGCGAACCACCACTTCTCGGTCCAGTCCGTCTCCGGGTCGCGCTGGCTCCAGGCCGTCCGTCGCGCCTCGCGATCCCGGAAGGCCGTCACGAGACCGGGGAGGTCGTCCTCGTCGATCGGGGTGTCGTGGTTGGCGTCCAATTTGAAGCCGTCGTTGTCGGCGTGTAGGAACATCACGCGTTCAGTAGTTCCGCCTTTGCGGAACACCAGCACGGAGGTCTTAACGCCCGAATAGGGGTTGAACACCCCGCCCGGCAGCGAAAGTACCGCCTCAATGCGGTTGTTCTCGACCAGCTTCCGGCGCAACTCCCGGTGCGCGCCGGTCGAGCCGAACAGGACACCTTCGGGCACTACGACTCCACACCGCCCGCCGTCCTTCAGGTGGTTGAGCATGTATTGCAGGAACAGCAGTTCCGTCTGCCGCGTCCTGCCGATCTTGACGTCCTCGACGATCCGGTCCGGGTCCAGCCGCCCGGAAAACGGCGGATTGGCAAGCACGACGTCGAAGCCGTGCACCGGTAGCCCGAGCTCCGCCTTGGTCGCCCGGTTCAGCGAGCGGGTCAGAGCGTCCCGTCGAACGATCCGCACCCGGTCCAGCCCGCGCAGGGACAGATTCATGGTGGCGAGCCGGACCATCCGCGGGTCCACGTCGTTGCCGAACAGCGTCGCCTCGTGCAACCGCCGCACGGCGGCGCGGCTCATTGTGTCGCCGAGGCCGCGTCGAACCGTCTTGCCGTCCGCCTCGATCTCCTCGATGCCAGCGTCCGAGGAGTTCGCAAGCCGGATGTGGTCATACGCGCCGACCAGGAACCCCGCGGTACCCGCGGCCGGGTCGTGAACCGTCTCGCCGAGCCTGGGATCGACAAGCTGGACCATGGCGCGGATGACGTGGCGGGGCGTGCGGAACTGGCCCAACTCGCCCGCCTGCCGGATCTGCCGCAACACGTGCTCAAACAGGTCGCCCTTGGTGTCGGCATCCACCTGTTCAAGATGTAGATCATTGATGTGGCTGACGACCTGGGAAAGCACCGTCGGCTCGTCGATCACGAGCCGTGCATCCGCCATGAAGTCGGTGACTCCCTCAGCGGCGATCCCGGCGTGGAAGGGGAAGACCTCCTCCCGCACCCAAGATACGAGCCGCTGGCCGTTCAGCGCGTTGGCCCAGTCCGACCAGCGCAGCGTGTCGCGCGGAGCCGACGCCGATCCTGATTCGCGAGCGTTGCGCGGATTCCGCAGCGTCCATTCGCCGACGAACGCGCCGGGGTACGGCTTCGCGCCGGGCCGGCGGGCCGCCCGTACCCGCGCCGCGTCCGCCGCCTCGAACATATAGAAGTAGATAAGGAAGCTCAGCTGCTCGGCGTTCTGAGCCGGATCCGGGTAGCCCCCGGCGTACAGATAGTCGCGGATCCGGTCGATGGCGCCGCGGAGTTCCGGTGTCAGAGGCATGGCGGAAATGTCACGGCGCGGTCCGGTCGTCGCCCCTCTCAGAGTCGGACCGGCCCGCCCTCCCGAACACGGTCGCGTTGAAGCTGGCGATCAAGCGGTCAAGCGCCGACTGCCCGCCGAAGACCCGCCGCGCCTGCTCGTAACCGCCCAGCCCGGTGAAGGGATGCTCGTCGAAGTCGTAGTCGCCGAAGGCGTCCATCTGCATCGCGTCGGCCCGGATCCGGCTTCCGATCAAGCTGGCCCAGCGCTCCTGCTCCGCGTCGAGGCTCTGGCCGCCGCGCCATGCCTCAAAGCGCAAACCAATCTCGGCCGCACGGGTCTCGTGCTCCGCGGTTCGCACGATCCGTCCATGCTCGTCCAGAGTCAGCCAGTCGCGACTCGCGGGGTCGATCTGGTCGTCAACGTCGAGTGTCAGCAGCATGCGCGGCTCGCCAGGGCCGGACACCTTCAGTCCCAGGGCTTCCCCACCGCCCCCGATGTCGTCATCGTCGTCGCCGTGGAACTCCGTCACACCCACGAAGTCGAAGATCGTGAAGTCGGTCTTGCCGATGTGTGGGGCCTTGCGGGTGCCGCGCCCGCGCATCTGCCGGTAGAGGATGGCGCTGGTCGTGAAGCGCGCCATGACCAGACCGACCACCTCGGGGCAGTCGAAGCCGGTATCGAGCATATTGACGCTGACCAGGATCTTCGGGAACTCCTCCTCCTTGAACCGCTTGATGATGGCGCTTGCGTCCGGAGCCGGGCCGCCGCCGACATCGCTGACCACGAAATCGGCATAGGGCGTCGAGGGATGCGGCTTCAGGTCGGCGAAGTGCTCGTCGAGCATTCCGGCTAGCGTTTCGGCGTGGCGCTTCGTTACCGCGAATACGATGGTCTTGCCCCACGTCGGCCAGCGTCGTATGCCGTCCTTACCCATGAACCCCTTCTCGTGGGCGTCGCGGAACTCCCGCACGATGGCCCGGTTGCGTTCCGGGATGGTGAACGTCCGCTCCAGCGCCCGCGGGTCCACGATGATGGGGTCGGACTGCTCGAACAGCTTCTCGAATTCGGCCCGCACCGCCGAGTCCATCGTCTGCCAATCGAGGTCCTGGCGCGCCACCTTGAACCCGTCCTCGGCAGCTGTCTTGACCGTCATCGCCTTGTAGATGCGGTATGGGACCAGGTGCCCCTCGTCGATCGCCTCGCGAAGGGTGTACCGGAAGGTCGGCTCCGCTAGCTCGAAGAACCGCAGCGTGTCGCGTACGAAGCGGCCGTCCTCGGCGTCCGGCAGCAGTTGGGCCTCGGCGGTGCAAGGTGTCGCGGTCAGGCCGAGCTGGATGCCGTCGAAGTGCCGAAGGGTCCCGCTCCACTTCCCGTAGATCGAGCGGTGGCACTCGTCGGTGATGACGAGGTCGAAGTAGCCCGACGACAGGTCGCGGTACTCGGTGACCATGGTCTGCAAGGTCGCGATCGTGATCCGCTTTGTCCGGTCGAAACCGCGGCCTGGCCGGAGCACGTGGCAGGGGTAATCGCGCAGATGGTCATTGAAGGCGTCTTCGGCCTGCCCGGCAAGCGCGATGCGGTCCACGAGGAACAGAACCCGTGTCACGATGCCGGCCTCGAACAGCCGCTTGACGAAGGCTGCCGCTGTCCGGGTCTTGCCGGTTCCGGTCGCCATCTCCACAAGCAGCTTGCGCCGCCCGTGCGAAACCTCGGCGGTCAGCGCCTCGATGCAGGCCATCTGGTAGTCGCGATCCACAATCCGCCGGTCGATCTCGACACTGGACAGGTCCAGCCGATTCCTACGGGCGGCAGTCCGCCGCTCCAGGTCGTCCGGGGCGTAGAAGGTGGCGACCTTGCGGGCGTGGGCATCGGTCTCGCGGTCCAGGAACCACACCTCCTCCCCGTTGGACAGGAAGACGAACGGAACGCCGAGTTGCTTGGCGTAGTGGCGCCCCTGACCCTGCGCCGCGAGGGGACTTTCCCTGGCACGCTTGGCTTCGATCACTGCAACGGGCCGACCGGAACGGTCGCAGAGTGCGTAGTCAGCCCGTGAACCATCGGGGAGCGTGTGCTCGAAGAGAACGCTCACGCCGTCGGTGAGATTCCAGCCGGCATCCTTGAGAAGGGCGTCGATCTTGACGCGGGAGAAGGCTTCAGTCGTGCGGCTCACTCACCCAACCGTGGATTGCCGACTGGCGACACCGCTGGCGGGGTTCGTGCGCCGATCAGTCCAATGGCGCGATCCTTCCCGGCGCCTACGCGGCCAGACCAAATCAGTCTGCGCGGACCCAATCGGCCCTCGAAGGCCATCCCCGGCCGCGACGTCCAGAGCTTCGGGAAGTGCGGGCACGACTGTCACGGAGTGTAAGGCTCCGCGTAACGATCTGTACGGACGATCTCCGGTGGAGATCATCGCAGCCGCGGAGCGCCGCTCGGACCTGCCGGCCAGATGCCGGCCGCGAGCAGGATGGCAAGCCGTCCTGCTCCGCCTTCGAACCGATAGATGTGCCGCAGCCTACTTACACCCTAGACCGTGAAACCGTGCGTAACCGTTCGGTCGTGCCGGTATGTGGCGGGCGTCGTGCGGGAGACCCCGAGTGGTGATCCGGCTCACGATGCCGATGCGCACCCGAGGAGGGACGGAGAACCCGGTTAAGCCGGGGAACAGAGGATCGTCTAACGGGTTGACGTCCAGGATCGGAACGTCGGCAGACCCGGGGAACGCGCCGTACCGGAGCGCGAGGTAGAGTGCGCCGAGGGCCGCGGTGAGGGGGATGACGAGGCGCGTGGGCCGGGTCCGCGAGGACCGGAGCACGGGTGGCGCCATCGTCGCGGAGTTGCCTTCCGGCAGGGATCACTCGCGCCGGAGGCGCGGGCTGGGAGCGACCCCAAAAGCGGCAAAAGGGACGGCAAGAGCCGCCCGATTCCGGGCCGACCATCCAGAGGATGGAGGGGGGTCGCTCCCAGCCCCGTCCTCCGCGCAAACGCGGAGACGGGGGAGAGGATGATTTGCCCGAAGGGCAACGGGGACAAGGGCTTTCGGGCACGACGGTGTGTGCGGGAAACGGCAAAAGGAGCGGCAAAAGGTAGGCGTTGTCCTTTTGCCGGAATACGCTGACCCAGAAAGCTGCGCAACGGGCGACAAAAGCGGGCCCGCCTCGCCATACCCGCAGCTCTCATACCGGCACGACCGGTATGGAGCCGACGCTGGCCTCCGTTGAGAAGCTGGGTGGAGGCGGGAACCCGGCCTGCTCGTCCATGCTCCCTCCACCCGTCGAAGACCGCAAACCGATTGCGCCGCAACATCTCCACCGATCTACAACCGCCCGCCTTGATGCCAAGGAATCCGCGCTAGTGTGGGTGGTTCCATGACTGATACAAGAGAAATCGTCGTAGAACTCGGGCGGGATGGCCCCACGGAGGCACCTCCCCCGGAAGTCTCGTGGGACGCCGAATTGCGGGCTGTCACTCTCGATGGCCCGGACGATCTGACTCTACGGGTGGTCGGTACAGGTGACGGGAATGCCGTTCGCGGCGGCGATGGCCACGGCCATGCCATCCGCACGGGTGTCGGTGATGGCGATGCCGTCCGCGAGGGCCATGGCCACGGCGATGCCGTCCGAAACGGTGCCGGTAGCGGCGATGCCCTGCGCAAGGGCCATGGCCACGGCGATGCCGTCCGGAAGGGTGCCGGTAGCGGCGATGCCGTCCGGAAGGAGGTATCCGCTAACGCTGCGTACGTGGGCATCGATGTCGCGTTTGCGAAGAACAAGCCGCTCCCTGTCTGCATTTGCGTCCAAGAGGACAAGCGGCTCGTGCCGCTTCCACTGAAACGCCACGACCTCTTACCACCTGGTGGTCGCGGCAACGCGACCGCGCTCGCCCCGACTATCGTCGATAAGTTCGCCAAAGACGTCCGGTCGTACATTGAGGGCGTTGCGGAAGTGGAGGCCGTGTCGATCGCGCGGATCGCCATCGACGCCCCTTCGGAGTGCCGCGTGGAGGGACAGCCGCGCCGGTTAGCTGAATTGGCGATGGACCACGCTGGTATCAAATGCTTCACCACACCAAGTTGTCGCCAGTTCGCCGAGATCGGACGCAAGGTCGGCGCCCATCTCGCTGCGAAAAAGCCGGAGAGCCAGATGCCACATGCCAACCAGTTGTGGATGCTGGTGGGGTTCGCGTTGTTCGGTGAGCTGGCAAACGTGGCCGAGTGCATCGAGGTGTATCCGCACGCCATCGCGCATGAGATTGGAGCCGGAGGCAACCGCAAGTCCGAAGCCAGCGGCCTTCGAGCGCAACTGGAGGCCGCGTCGATGTGGACCGGCTGGCCGGGGACCAAAAAGGACGAACCGTCGTTCGACGAAATCTGCTTCGGGCGGGCGGACGACCGGTTGGATGCCTATCTGTCTGCATGGGTTGCCAGTCTGGATGAGGCAGATCGCAAGGCGTTCGGTGAACCGCCACGCGATGCGATCTGGGTGCCGCGCATCAGCAAGTAGGAGATGGCCTTCCACGACGATCCCGGCGCCTCATCCGAGCGGGAAGCGCCGGGCGTTCGGGAGTCCCGGACCAGGCGCGGCAGCGGCCCGGGTCCCCCGTGGGTAATTTGCCCTCGCCGGGGTCATGGCCGGGGCCATCTTCGCATGAGCATAAGTCAGACCCCCCTTAGTTGCGTACTTATGCGCGTACGCGTCACTCGTGACGGTTCTCGAAACACCTTGGCTCCGTTGCGTTTCGGTCGCATCCTGCCGAATCGGAGTCTCCGCTTTGGGCGGAGAGTGGGGCTGGGAGCGACCCCCCTCCGAACGTCGGATCTACAGCCCAGCAATCCGGACTTATGCAAGCCCTTCTGCTACCTGTCGGGGGTCGCTCCCAGCCCGCGCCTGCGGCGCGATGGATCCCTGCGGGAAGGCCAAGAGCCCGCCACGCCGTGGGCCAAGCCGGCGGCCGGCTCCCTACCGGCTCGCCGGAACGGTTACGGAATCTGGGTGGCCGTTCGGTCGTGCCGGTGCGTGGGACCCCGCCGCGCTCTACCTCACGCTTCGCTACCGGCGTTGCCGTGGGCCTGAATCACCTCCGCCGCCTTGGAGAACCATGTAAACACGGCTTGGATCTCTGCATTCGCGAGCCCCGGCCCGCAAACGAGGTTCGCTTCTACGTACTCGGTCCGACCCTACCCCTAAGGCCACCCCCAGGCCGGAAAACGGCTCTGACGGCCGCTGAGCGCGTTATTCCGTGCATGGCCAGCGCTCGCAGTCCTCGAATAGGTGGACCGGAAACCCATACCATCGAGAATCGTCCTCCCCCTCGACTGCCAGCTCTACCACCATGCCATCCAAGAGGGGCTCCGTCACCACAATCCACGTTCCCGGCTCCACGAGTCGGCAAGTCCCGTCCAGAAGGGCCGTGACAAGTGTCTCCCGTTGCACCGGGGAAACGTCGCTACTTCCGTCCCCGCGCGTTCGCGCAAGATTCATAATGAACCCGAAGTCCCGACAGAGAATAGACTCTTTCTGCACTCGATCCGCCCCGAGCGAGAAGACTTGAAACGCTGCGGCGAGCGTCAGAGAGAGCAACATAGCTAGTCCTCCGAGAGCAGCCCGGAGAGGCCCGCAGCGCGCGCCACGTCCATCCCGCCGCCGACCATCGATTGAAAGGCACGCGCGCGTCCCTGCACGTCTGACGCCATGAGAGCGTCCCATCCAAGCGTCACCGGAACGCCCGCCGCCGCGGTGCGGACCTGACGCCCGACGATCAGGATCCGCCCGTCTTCCAGGATCCCGTCGGGATTGGACTCCAGCCATTCCTCAAGGACCGATTCGTCATGCTCGGCCTCGAAGGGCAATCGCTCGTACTCCCTGAACCTGCCGTCGGATCCAACGGCGAAGACTCTCATGGTAGCGAGGCTAGCATGGGCATCGAGGTCGGATCGCGCGTTCGACCTTCGACGGATTCGATGCCACGCGCGTCTGGAGGCTGGCGAGATATCCGGCCGCCGCGAGGTCCTTAATGCGGACCAAGGCATCGAGCCACCGCTTATCGAGGTCGTTTTCGACCTCGGAGGCCAGCCCCCCGACGTTGGGGAGCTGGTGGGCCTCCGCCGCGCCGACGGTGGCCAGCTCCGCGTGCGGGACGCGCGTGGCGACCACAACGGTGCGCCGCTCCGCTAGGAGCGCACGGGTGCGGGAGTCCGGGGGCGGCGCCCCCGTCCGTCCGTTGCCCCGGCAGCGGCGTGAGAGGCCGGGGGTTCGAAGGGGGGCGCAGCAACCCCTCGCCAGAGCACAGTGTGGACACACTGTGTAGGCTGGCCTACGCCCAAGTTGGCCTGCCGGCTCTGGCGCTCCTGCCGCCCGTGGTGGCCGTGGTGACCACCATCACCAGCGGCAAAGAGACCGAGGATTGATGAGAAACGACCTCGCGTCTCCACTTGGCGACCCGATGGCGCGGTTTACGGACCGCGCGAGTATCGCTCGCTGAAACCCGGGATCAGCGGTCCCGCGCCTTCCGCCACTTCTCGACGAACCTCTTCCAACTCTCCACAAGGCCGTCAACGTTCGGGACGAGGAACGAGCCCGTTTCCCGGTCGCCCAGCAGGATGACGCTTGGACGGGACTCCGGCTTCGCTCGACCCCGCAGGAAGAGCACGCCAAGAAGGTAGCCGACCGCAGCGTCGAACTCATCGTCATCACCGTTCAGGGGACTCGGACACGGTATGTCTCCTGTCTGGCGACGGATGCACTTCCACATCCTTTCCCTGAGATCAGCCCTCTCCCTGCGCTTGTATGGCCAAGGTTCGGTGCACCTCGGGAAGTCCTGGTGTCCCCTGCACCAGAGCCACGCCGCGACGGCGGGATGTATCTCGACGACGCGCGGACGTGGGTATTCGTTCCGCTCCTCTCCCGGAAGAAGGTGAAAGGGCAGGTCTTTGTATCGAACGTCGAACCGTCCGGTACGGGGCAAGCCAAGTAGCGATCTGGTGATCACCCAGTGTGGGCAACCCGAGTATGGAACGACCGAGATGCCCTTTGGGGTCTTGAATGTCGTTTCCTTTCGCGCGAAGAAGCTGTCAATGCAGCGTTGTGCAAAGTTGTCCTCGACCATGCCCGCGTGATCCGGATCCTGCGGCCCTGTGAGCGGCGCATCCCAACAGATTAGAGCATCGCTCCTGACTCGGCAGAGCCGATCCCGGAGCTGCGCCGGTGTCTCGTCGTAGAAAGCTGTCCCGTCGCAAACGGTGCTTTTCTTGCTGGGGGCGGGGTCGATGGAGATCACGGAGACGGTCACGGTTGCCTCAGGTCCGGCGAATCCTGGAGATCCGTCAGGAACTCCTCAGAGCTTACGCCATCACCCTCCTCGTCCAGACACACAGCAGTGAGTTGTTGGGGCGTGTCCCCGCTTACTCTTGCAGGCACCCGGTCCGGTCCAGAAACACGGCCCACTGCTCCATGAGCGCCCGCCGCCGCTCGAACAGATCCGTGCGCCGGTAGGCGGCCTCCACCCGGTCCCGGTTCACGTGGGCCAGCGCCAACTCGCAGACTTCCCGTGGCGCCTCGGTGCACTCCGCCGCCCAGTCCCGGAAGCTCGAACGGAACCCGTGCGGCACCGCAGCAATCCCGAGTTCCCGGACCATCCTCCTCATCGTCGTGTCAGAGAGCTGGCGACCCCGCGCCGAGGGGAACACCAGGCCCGTGCCGTCCGCGAGCGCCTGCGCCTCCCGCAGCACCGCCAGCGCCCGCGTGGACAGCGGGACCCGGTGCTCCCGGTTCGTCTTCGTTCGCTCCGCCGGAATGCGCCACTCCCGCGCCTCGAGGTCGATCTCCTCCCACCGCGCGCCGCGGACTTCGTTGCCCCGGCACGCCGTCAGCACCAGGAACTCGAACGCCAGCACCGTCGCGGGATAGGACCCGGACCCGCGCACCGTCGCGATGGCCCCGGCAACCTCCGCATAGGGGAGCGCCCGGTGATGCTGCGGTCGGACCTCGTTCCGGGGCAGCGCCGCGCCGATGGCCTCGCCGGCCGGGTTGTCCTCCCGGTAGCCCTGCGCCACTGCCCAGCGCATCACCGCCGAGATCCGATGCCGTACTTGCCGGGCCGTGGCCCGCTTCGCGTTCCAGATGGGCAGCAATACCGCCATCACGTCCGAGGTGTGGATCCGGTCCACCGGTCTCCCGCGCAACCTCGGCATGGCGTGGTCCCGCAGCGTCGCCCGCCACAGCTTCTCGGCGTTCCCGCCTTCCTTCCAGCCGGTCCGGTGCATGGCGATGACCTTCTCGACGGCTTCCTCGAAGGTGGGGACGGTCCGCTTGTGGCCGGTGACCAGCTCCCCGCGCTGGCGCGCCAGCAGGTTCAGG
>MPMW01000097.1 GCA_002238705.1 Acidobacteria bacterium bin61
CGGCTTGGAACGCCGACTTCAGTCGGCACCCGCGGCCCGAGAGGGGCGCGGGACGGGTCACGCCCAACACGTTCAAAAGCGTCCACGTTGCGAACGCCAGCGTGACGCGGAGTATGAGAAGTCCGGGCTAGCAGCCTGTGGTGAAACCCGCGTGAGCGCCGAGACGGAGGAGGCGCCCGGCTGACAAGGCGCGTGAGGTCGGAATACCCGGTGTATTTCGGCCGAAACGCAACGATGAGCGCCGCAAAGCGGCGCGGTTCAGCCGGGATGGATCGCCCGTCGAACGCCGCGTGGGTTTTGCCACAGGCTGCTAAACGCGGTTCGGGGACTGCCCTAGCCCCCGGCAATCGAACACGACCGCCGGCGGCACGTTCTTCCAGACGACGGATCCGTGCCGGATGGTCTCGAAGTTGTCCTGGAGGAGCCTCGCGAACGGCGAACGGCGCCAGAACGGCAGGGCCTGGATATAGATATAGAAGAGCAACTGGCCGTCCGGGGCCAGCGTTTCGATGATCGCCTCCAGCATCCGGGTTTGTTTGTCTTCCGGAATCACGGACCAGGGAAGGGTCGCGACGACGGTGCCCACCTCTCCGACCTCCTCGCGGGCGCAAATGGAGCAGAGGTTGGCCAGATCGTCCACCACCACCTTGAGGTCGGGGATGCGGCGCTCCAGCGCATGGGCGCACGTCCGGTTGAGTTCGACGGCAAAGAACGGAGTGCCGGGAGGCTTCGCGGCGAGCAGGTGTTCGGTGATCGCGCCGTCACCGGCCCCGGCTTCGATGACCGCGCCGCCGTCGGGCCAGCGCACCTCCTTCGCCATGGCAATACCGAGCGCTGGAGAACTCCGGCGGATTGCCCCCACCTCGCGCGGTCTCGCAAAGAACTGCCGGAAGATGGTGGAGTCGGCCGGGGCGGCTCCGTCTTCTTTCGCCATGGGCTCGTGAAAGTCCGTCAGGGAGTCTCGGGCCTTTTGGCGGTGATGCGCCGGGTGGTGAATCCGAGCCAGTGGAGCCGTCCGAGATGCCGGGCGTGCTCCACCTTCATGCAGCGGTCCATGACGACTTCAAGGCCGAGGGCGCGGGCCCGTTCCGCCGCCTCCTCGTGGATCACTCCGTATTGCAGCCAGATGGCCTTGGCGCGTCCCGCGCATTCCTCGACGATGCCGGGAACCGCAGCCGGAGCCCGGAACACGTTGACCACGTCCACCGGCTCCTCGATCGCCGCGACGCTCGGATAGCACTTTTCTCCCAGGATCTCCGTCTCCCGCGGGTTTACGGGGACCACCCGGTATCCGTTCCGTCGCAGGTAGAAGCCGACGAAGTAGCTGGCCCGCAGTTCCTTCGGAGAGAGCCCCACCACGGCCACCGTGCGGGCCGAGGTCAGAAGCCGTCTGATGGCCCCGGCGTCCTGGTACCGGGTGAGGTCAATCCCCGATCCGCTTCCCGGAGCGCGGGGTGGAAGTTCGCAGGCGATTACCGAGGACATGCCACGGCCTCCTCGTTTGATTCCTCGTCGGCCGGCTCAGCGGCGGTTGCTTCGAGCCCTCGCTTCAGGTCCCAGATCAGGTCTCCCGGATCTTCGATGCCCACCGAGAGCCGGATGGTGCCCGGCGAAATCCCGGCGCCCCGCAGTTCCTCGTCGTTGAGTTGGCGGTGCGTCGTGCTGGCCGGATGGATCACCAGGCTCTTGGCGTCGCCGACGTTCGCGAGATGGGAGAAGACGTTGAGTTCGCGGATGAAACGGGTTCCCGCACGGCGCCCTCCCTTCAGGTCGAACGAAAAGACCGCCCCCGCCCCCCGGGGCAGGTATTTGGCGACCAGCGGCGCGTAACGGCTCCCGGGCAGCCCCGGATGGGCCACGGTCTCGACTTCGGGTCTGGCCGCCAGGAAAGCGGCGACTTCGAGAGCGTTCGCCGTGTGGCGCTCCATGCGGAGCGGCAGCGTCTCGACCCCGAGCGCGAAGAGGAAGGCGTTGAACGGCGACATGCAGGCGCCGAGATCCCGGAGCGTCTCCGCGCGAAGCTTCATCAGGAATCCGTACTCGCCGAACGTGGCCTGAAAAGCGAGTCCGTGATAGGCCGGAGAGGGATCCGCAATGCCCGGGAACTTGCCGTTGTCCCAGGGAAAGCGTCCCGACTCGACCACTACCCCGCCGATGCTGTTCCCGTGGCCGCCGATGAACTTCGTCGTCGAGTGGACCACGATGTCAGCGCCCCATTCGAGAGGCCGGCAGAGCCAGGGGGTCGCAAAGGTGCTGTCCACCATGAGCGGCACCCCGTTGTCGTGCGCGACATCCGCCACCGCCTCGAGGTCGAGAACGTTGCCGCCAGGGTTGCCGATGGTTTCGCCGAAGAAGAGACGGGTCTCGGGACGGACCGCCTCCTTCCAGTTGCCCGGGCGGTCCGGATCCACGAACGTGACCTCGAACCCCAACTTGCGCTCGAGGTGCTTGATCTGGGTCAGCGTGCCGCCGTAGAGGGCCCGGGACGCCACCACGTGGTCGCCGGGCTGCAGCGCGGTGAAGAAGGCGCCCGCCTGGGCGGCGAGTCCGGAGGCGAAGGCCACCGCGCCGACGCCGCCCTCGAGGTTCGCGATTCGTTCCTCAAAAGCGGCCACGGTGGGGTTCATGATCCGCGAATACGTGTTTCCGTACTCCTGCAGATTGAAGTACGCGGCCGCCGCCTCCGGATCCTCGAAGACGTAGCTGGTGGTCTGAAAGATGGGCGTGGCGCGGGCCCCGGTATAGGGCTCGGGCCGGGCGCCGGCGTGCACGGCCCGGGTGGCGAACCCGAACTCGCGGGTTTCGGCTCCGACTTCTTTCTCGTTCATGGGGTGTGTCGTTCCTCCTCGGCCGTGAGGAATCTCCTGACGATGGGCGTCATCCGGCCCGCTTCGAGCAGGAAGGAGTCGTGTCCGTAGGTCGTCTCGATCTTGTAGTGGACCACCCTCTTCCGGCGGGCCTCCAGCGCGGCAGCGAGTCGTCGGGAGTCGCTGGAAGGGTATAGCCAATCCGACGAGAAGGAGAGGAGCAGGGTCCGGCAGCGGAAACGCTCCACCGCGGCCTCCAGGTCACCGTCGCCGTGCCGTTTCGCGAGATCGAAGCGGGTAAGCGCGTGCGACAGGAACAGGTAGGCGTTGGCGTCGAAGCGCCGGTTGAACTTGGCGGCCTGGTGAACGAGGTAGGACTCGACCTGGAAGTCCGCCGCCTGGAGGTCGCCGCTGAATTCCTGCCTGTCCTGGAGGCGGCGTCCGAACTTCTTCGCCATTCCGGCCGCCGACAGGTAGGTCAGGTGCCCCACCATGCGGGCGATGGCCAGACCCTGGACCGGCCGGGCTCCCTCTTCGAGGTAGCGGCCCCCGCGCCAGGCGGGATCTCCCGAAATGGCGCTGCGCGCGATCCAGTTCCAGCCGATGCCCTGCGCCGAAAGGCCCGCCGTGCTGGCAACCGCGACGACGGCGTCCACTTCGTCCGGGAAGCGCGCCGCCCACTCGAGCGCCTGCATGCCGCCGAGGGAGCCGCCCGAGATTCCCCGGAGCCGGCGGACTCCGAGTTCATGGAGACCCGACCGGGAAGCCCGGACGATGTCCCCCACGGTAATCACCGGGAAATCCGGTCCGTAGGGCTGTCCCGTGTCCGGGTTGACGCTCAGTGGACCGGTCGTGCCGCCGCACCCGCCCAGGAGGCTCATGCAGACCACGTGGAACCGGTCGGTGTCGAAAGCCTTGCCGGAACCGATCATGGGATCCCACCAACCGAGGCCTTCCTTCCCGCTGGCGCTCGCGGCGCCGAACCCGTCCACCGCCGATTCCGGCCCTCCTCCGCGCCCGGCCGCGTGCGCATCGGCAGAGAGCGCCGGACAAATCAGTACGGTGTTTTGTCCGTCCCGATCGGGTTCGCCCCAGGTCTCGCAGGCAATTTCCAGCTCAGCGAGGACCTCGCCGCTCTCGAGGCGGAAGGGGCCGGGAGGGGTGAGCCGCCGCCGGCGGTGCGGAACGGCGTTCCCCGGAATCTCCCACGGTTCCGGTGGGGGACGGCGGCCGGCCGGCCTCACGTTCTGAGCCACAGGGCTACCGCGAACGTGAGAGTCGCAGCGGCCACCACGAAGCGCAGGATGCGGTCACCCGCTTTCAGGGTCAGCCGGGCGCCGACCAGGGCTCCACCGAACGTTCCGATGCCGAGCGCCAGGCCGACCCCCCAGTCCACCACCCCGTTCAAGGCGAATACCGACAGCGAGACGATGGAGAACAGGAAGATGCACGCCACCTTGATCGCGTTTCCCGCCACCAGTCCGTACCCCGCCCAACTCGTTGCTCCGAGCGACAGGAACCCGACTCCCGCCTGGACGAAGCCTCCGTAGAACCCCACGACGAGGAACCCGGTGAGAAGGCCGGCTCCGACCTGCGGAGATCCCTTCCGGTCGGGAGCCTTCACCTGGAGGAGAGGGAAGAGGGTGAAGAGCACCATCACGATGGAGAGGAAGCGAAGGAAGGCCGCTTCGCCGACATGAACGGCCAGCGTGCTCCCAAGCCCGGCGCCGACCACCGCCGCCGCCCCCAGCCGGATCATCACCGGGACCGGAATGGCGTCGGCGCGGCGAAAGGCCGCGGTGGCGGCCGCCGTCTGGATCAGGATCGCGAGGCGGTTCGTTCCGTTGGCCACGTTGTGTGGCAGACCCATGAAAATGAGCAAGGGAAGGGTGAGGAACGATCCCCCGCCGGCGACGACGTTGATCGCCCCCGCGACGAAGCCCACCGGGACGAGCAGCAGGGCGGCGAGGAGTGGATCAGAGATCGCCGTCACCTTGATCGCCCGCAGCGGGACAGAAATCGAGCGCGGCGGAGTTGATGCACCAACGCTCTCCCGTCTCCCGGGGCGGACCGTCCGGGAACACATGGCCGAGGTGGGCGTCGCAGCGCCCACAGTTCGCTTCCGTGCGCACCATTCCGAGACTGCGGTCCACCGAGGTGGCAATCGTTTCGCGATCCGCGGGCCGCGTGAAGCTCGGCCAGCCGCTCCCGGAGTCGTACTTGTCGCCCGAGGAGAAGAGCAGTGCCCCGCAGCAGACGCAGCGGTATTCCCCGTCCGCGCGGTTTCGGTAGTGAGCGCCGGTGAACGGATGCTCGGTGGCGCCGCGCCGGGTGACGGCGAACTGTTCTTCCGTCAGTTGGCCGCGCCATTCCGCGTTGGTTTTCTGGATCTTTCCGGGCTTGGTCATGGTGTAGTCAGGTGCCTCGTGCTGAAGGCGGCCTATCCCGCGAAGTAGGCGCGGCCGAGGATGAGCAGCCAGTAGAGGATGAGCGAGAGCACCAGGGCTCGTCCGAACTCCCGGAGCTTGTCGAAGAACCGCGCCTTGCGGGCGGCGGGGACCAGCGCGTAGATCGCTGTGGCCAACACGGTGACGATGGCGAGGTTGCGGAACCGGATCATTGGCCGGAAATCGTTCGGAACAAGAAGAGGGAGTGCCCAGGCTCGCGGTCCATGATAGACCGCGAGGGGCTGCCAGCGACTGGTCCTTCGGGTGTTTCAGCCGAGTGCGAACCAGAGCCGTCCAGCAGTGCGGAACGCCTCGGAGGAGCGTGGCAATCGGGAGTCGTGACGCCCTTGTACGGGTATGATCCATTGCGGTTCAGCGGCTCGGTCCCACCGGGACAACCCGCTGATTCCGGGAGTAGACGATGCCAGACGACGAAGTGCGGACGGACGAAATCGAGGAGGAAGACGAGTGGGGCGGAGCGCCCGCCGAGGAGGGGCCGGCAGAGGAGGGAGCCGATTCCACATCGGGCGGCAAGCGCAACACGATTCTGGCGCTTCTGGTAGCCGTGCTGATCGCTGCCGGAGCCGGCTGGTACTTCGTGTACGGTCCGGGCAAGCCTCCCCCGCCGCCTCCACCCGTCGTGGAGGCCGAACCGGAACGGGTCGTCGAAGAGGAACCCGAGCCGGTACTTCCGGCCCTTGATGCGAGCGATCCGTTCCTGCGGTCACTGTTCGCTGCGATTACGAACAATCCCGACGCCCTGGCCTGGCTGCTGGGCGAGGACCTGGCTCGGCGCATCGCCGTGGCTACCGACAACGTCGCCGACGGGATTTCTCCCCGGCGGGCGCTCGCCGGGCTCTCACCGACGGGTCCGTTCCGCGCTGACGGCAAGGGCGAGGAACTGCATGTCGATCCCGCCGCTTTCGCCCGCTACGACGCGGTGGCGGGAGCGCTCGAAGGCGCCGACAGCCCCGGAATGGCCCGGGTGATCCGCGAAGCGCTGCCGATTCTGGAAGCCGCCTACGCCGAGCTCGGCCGTCCCGACCGGAACTTCGCCGGGGCTCTGCTCGAGGCGCTCGACCGTCTTGCGGGGGTTCCGATGCCCGAACCGCCCGTTCTGCTCGACGAGCAGATCATGCGTTACGAGTACCGCGATGCCGCATTGGAAGGTCTCGACGATGCGAGCAAACATCTGCTTCGATTCGGGCCGGAGAACCAGGCCAAGGTCCAGGAGGCGGCCCGCGGACTCGCCGAGCGGCTCCGCGCCGGGGGTGCTCCCTTCTAACCCGTGGAAGAAGCACCCCGCCCGGTCTTCCCAATGAGACTTGTACCCGAACCGGAGGTCCTCCAGTGGGCGGCGGACTTCTTCCACGGGGTGAGGGACCGGGCCCCCACCGGGAGAACTGGCGCTGCGCGACTCGGTCCGTCGTTTTCCCTGGGGAGGGGCCACCCCTCCCCAAATCTCTCCCGCGCGGCGCTCTGCTCGGCGAGCAGCCATCCGTAACCTCGTCACCCTCCCCGGCAAGGAGTCATCCGCGCGACGACGCATCTTTCTGCGGGTTCTGTGATTGCCGGCCGTTCACTTCACACCGAACCTTCGGCGGCACCTCGTCGTAGAGAGCGCCAGAGTCGAGGGGCAAACGGTGTCGGAAGCGCTTTCGCGGGTATTTCGAGACAACCCCGGCCTCCGTTCTTACGTACTGGACGATCAGGGACGGCTCCGCACGCACATCGTGATCTACGTGGACGGCCGTCCGGTCCGGGACCGGATAGCGCTCGCCGACCCCGTCGGCGAGGGCGCGGAGATTCACGTCATGCAGGCGCTGTCAGGGGGTTAACGCAACCACATGCTGCTTCACGTTGGCACCCGCAAGGGATACCTGGCCCTCCGCCGGTTCGGCCGGGGCGACTGGCGGTGCGAACGCACCGCCTTCATCGGGGATCCCGTATCCCAACTGTTGCCCGATCCTCGTGACGGAAAGCTCTACGCGGCGCTCAATCTCGGGCACTTCGGCGTCAAGCTGCGCGTCTCCGAGGACGGTGGCGCCTCGTTCAGCGAGCTCCCTGCCCCCGCGTACGGGAAGGAAGAGGCTTCATCGGAGAAGGCGCCGTCCGTGGATCTCCTGTGGTGCCTCGAACCCGCCGGTCCCGACCCCGGTTCGCTCTGGTGCGGAACGATCCCGGGGGGACTGTTCCGGTCGAATGACGGAGGCCGTTCGTGGGCCCTGAACGAGGCGCTCTGGAACCAGCCGAGCCGGGAACGGTGGTTTGGCGGCGGCTATCCGCACCCCGGAATCCACTCCGTCCTTGTCGAGCCCGGGGGTCGGCGGGTAATCGCCGGGGTTTCGTGCGGCGGCGTATGGATCAGCGAGGACTCCGGGGAGTCGTGGCGAGTACACACCGAAGGCATGTTTGCCGACTACATGCCGCCCGAGAGCCGGGAGGACCCCGCCATCCAGGACCCTCACCGCCTTTCATGGTGTGACGCGGACCCCCGCCGCATCTGGTGTCAGCACCACAACGGCTTTTTCCGTTCCGACGACGGGGGCGTTACGTGGACCAGCCTCGACGTCCCGCCCTCGTCCTTCGGGTTTGCGGTCGCCGCGCATCCCGGCGATCCGCAGACCGCGTGGAGCGTTCCGCTGGTCAAGGACGAATGCCGGGTCCCGGTGGATCGCCGAATGGTGGTGGCGCGGACCCGCGACGGCGGAGAGAGTTGGGAGTCGGTGGGACGCGGTTTGCCCGAAGGAGACTCCTTCGCGGTGGTGTACCGCCACGGTCTTGACGTCCACCCCGCGGAAGCGGTTCTCGCCATGGCCACCACCACGGGAGCGCTCTGGATTTCCGAGGATCTCGGCGATTCGTGGGATCTCGTGACCGCGGAACTCGCTCCCGTCTACTGCGTCCGGTTCGACCGGGCCTAACGTTGACGCGCCCAAAGAGTGGCGCTCTCGTCGGGGATCAGCGGCGTGATTCGTTGCGCCTGAGCCGACTGGACGGACGTGATTCCACGGTCGTCTGAAGGCGAATGCTATCATATGGGCGAATGAGGGGTCCAAGAAGTAGGTTGTTTTCGGATTGGAGCAATCATATGATTGTTCGCCGGTGGCTATCCGTGAAGAGATTCGCTGGCAGATCATCGAACTCGCCCGCTGTCCCTCGGCGCGCAGTTCGGCGTTCACGCCGGAGCGTCCAACCAAATGGCACCCAAATGCCGTGGTCAACCCGGAGACGGGACATCCCTTTACGCTGCCTGGTGCGTGGGACTTCATCGCAACCTGCGCCGAGCAGGGACACGAGATCGAGGCCCTGAGACTCCGGAAGCCTGCAGGTGCTACGGCATATGTGATGAAGGTCTGGCTTGAAGGAAACCGACCGCCCCTCTACGTGAAGGTGGAAGTGCGATCCGGCCGAATTTTGGGGCGAAGTTTCCATGAGTCCGACTACTGAGCGAGGAAAACCGGCAATGAAATCTGGAACTGACCGGGCGCAACCGCCCCCAACTTGCTTCGAATGTGACGCCCCGGTTCGCACTGAGTGGCGCGACCACACCTTCACGTACGGGACGGACGAGTCCGCGATCGAATTGACCGTGAGTGTTCCGATTGAGACCTGTGGAGAGTGCGGGCACGGCTCCCTGGGCCACGAGGCCGAGCGGTTGATGCACGAGGCGGTCTGTATGCATTACCGCGTTCTGACGCCGCAGGAAGTGCGCGCGATCCGGGAGCGTCATGGCTTGAGCCGTGCTGCTTTTGCGGAGGCCTCCGGTCTCGGCGAGGCCACGCTCCACCGGTGGGAAAACGGCATCTTGATCCAGAGTAGGGCGAATGATCGGTACCTGCGGCTTCTCACCTCGGCAGACAATCTTCGGACGCTCCAGCAAATAGGTGCTCGTTCGGAAGCTGCTTCCCCCGCGTGGTGTCCGTCCTTTCGGGTCCTTACCGAAGTGAGCGTGCTGCGGATGCATCAAGCGGCGTACGAGCTGCGGATCGCTTCCGCCTAACAGGGGTTGCTGTGTACGTCACGACCTTCTATTCGTTCAAAGGTGGTGTTGGGCGCACCATGGCACTTGTCAACAGCGCCGTGGAGCTTGCGAACCGGGGCCGCCGTGTCCTTGCCGTAGATTTTGATCTCGAGGCCCCGGGACTCGACTCCTTCGGAATTCTCCGTCCAGAAAAGCCCACTCTCGGACTTGTTGATTTCGTCCGCGAATACCTCGAATCCGGTCAGGCGCCAGATTCCCGAGACTTCATGTATCGCGCGCCAGAGGTGGGGCAGAAAGGAGGCGAACTCTGGATCATGCCGGCGGGTGCGTCGCGGAAGGACTACGGCGTTCGATTCCGCGACGTGGATTGGGCAGAGCTATACGACCGCTATGACGGTTACCTCCTGTTCGAGGATCTCAAGGCCCAGTGGGAGAAGAACCTAGGGGCCAACTGGGTATTTGTGGATTCCCGCACCGGCCACACCGACACCGGGGGGATCTGTACCCGTCAGCTCCCAGACGGCGTGGTGATCGTTTTCTTTCCCAACGAGCAGAATCTCCAGGGACTGACGAGCGTCGTCCGGGAGATCCGGGCAGAAGCGCAAACCGCCCGAGAAAAGCGGATCGAACTGAACTTCGTGATGTCCAACGTGCCTGATCTGGACGACGAAGACGCGATCCTGAGGAATCAAATCGAGGCTTTCCGGAAGGAACTCGCTATGGAGCAGCCTCCCGTGAGGGTGCACCGATACGACAGTCTCGCCCTTTTGAATCAGGTCGTTTTCATTCAGGAACGCCCCAGAAGCCGGCTAGCACGCGAATACAAGCAAGTGGTGCGCAGGATCATCAGTCGTAACTTGGAGGATCGGGACGGCGCGCTGTTGTACTTGGAGGAGTCGCTCAGGCGGCCGTGGCGAATCGGAGGTGTTCGTCGGGAGCGTGTTCAGGACAGACAGGAGAAACTCAAACGCATTGAGGAGGAGCACGCTGACGACGCCGGGGTGCTCTATGAGCTTGCAAGGCTGCATGAAGCCCAGAAATCCGCGGATGACGTCGCACGCCTCTTTAACCTGGCCATTGAGGCCGGCTGTGCAGAGCCGGAGGCACTTCTTTTTCGAAGCCGTATGCGGTCGAAGGCCGAAGATCCGCAGGGTGCCGGCGAGGACGCGATGCGTGTTCTAAAGAGCGACTCTGCGCATCCTGGGCAGGTGGCAGAGGCGTTCGAGTTGGCCGCTGCTCCTGTCGAGACTCTCATGGAAACGGTGGCGGTCCGGGCGCTCGATCCCCCGGAGCGTTCGTGGGTCGGAGAGGAGCTCCTCCAGCGGGGTGAGTTGTCTAAGGGCATCGCGGTGCTGGAATCGTTCCGGTTCGCCGACCTGCCAGAGGAGTTGCGCTCAAGTGCCCGACATTCACTGAGCCTGATGTACCTCGGCACAGGACGGTGCGAGGACGCAGTTAAGCTGCTGACAGATGGTGGTCGGGACGTGAGTGATATGGGTATCGCCGACGCGTTCAACTACGGGATGGCACGTTGGGCAACGACCGGAGCACTTAGCCCGGAACCCTTTCGACGCGTGGTGGTGCTGGCTCCAGACGAGAACCGGTTTGAGGGGCCCAACTTCTCTCAGTGTCTCGCGGTAGCGCACTGGGCGACCGGGGATAGAGCCACAGCGGGGCACAATCTCTCTGCCGCCACGGATGCTGTGGAAGAATGGTCTGGTCGATCTCTCGTAAGCTGCTGGCGATACCAGAATGTGTCCAAACAGGAATTCCGGGATGATCTCAAGGACATCGGAGCGCTGATCGAGGGAGATGACACGCGGCGACCACCGTTTATGGCTAAGCCGGATTGCGCCTCGCCCAAATCCTAAGAGTCCGCGTTCGCAGGACTCGCCCGCTCGGGATATCTCACGTCGGAGAGGGTCAAACTGGCCTCCGCGGACTCGGCCCCGGCAGTATCGATGGCTTGCTTTGAGTCCCGTTGTCCGTACTCATCCCGGTGGCAGTAGCGGCTAGCCGCACCGAGCGAATACACTCCGCGAATTCTGTCCGCTGGCGCTCCCGGTGGCTGGGGGTGAACCCCTTGAACGACTCTCTCCAACTGCCCTTCCACGATCTCGTCCGGCGTCTGGATGTCCGGTTGCGGATGCTGGGACTGGTGCGGGGTTTCGCCTTCGTGGCGGGAGCCGTGGCCCTTGCGCTGCTTCTCCCCCGGCTCGCGGGAGAGGGCATCCCCTGGCTGCCGGTCCTGGTCGCCGGGGCGGGAGCCGCCGGACTTCTCTATCGGGGTCTCGTCGGTTTCCGGGCGGGCGCCGGACTCGGCAGGGCGGCGGCGGCGGGAGATCGCGCGGGAGCGCTTCGTGACGAGCTCACTTCGGCGCAGTGGTTCTCCGCCGCCGCGTCGCCCACGGACTGGGAAACGCATCAGATCGCGCGCGCCCGGGAGCGGGCC
>MPMW01000098.1 GCA_002238705.1 Acidobacteria bacterium bin61
GCGGCTGTGATGCCAGATGTGATATTCGGTTTTGGAGACCGCTTGCAACCGAAAGATAAATCATCGGTTTAGCATGCGATCACAGCGGAGCGGCGCGAAGCGCCGGGCGCTTTGGGGGTGGGGCTCCTGGTCGACCTTCTCAGTGTCCCCCTCTTCTTCCGGACAGGCGCCCCACTCCCGAAGCGCTCGACGGGGTCGATGGCGGCGCGAAGCGCCGGGCGCTTCGGGGGTGGGGCCCCTGTTCGACCTTCTCAGCGTCCCCCTCTTCTTCCGGACACGCGCCCCACCCCCGAAGCGCCCGGCGGGGTCGGAGAGGCCGGCGCTCCGATGCTCCTGGCCTCAGTAGCGAACGAGGCGGTGGGCCGTCTCGACGACCCGGTCGGCGTTCGGCAGCACCGCGTCTTCCAGGACCGCCGCATAGGGCACCGGGGTATCGGCCGCCGCCACCCGGGCCACGGGCGCGTCCAGGTCGCCGAACAGGTGCTCCGCCGCGAGGGCCGCGATCTCGCCGCCGAACCCCCCGGTGAGACTGTCCTCGTGGAGCACCAGCAAGCGGCTGGTGCGGCGGACGGATTCGAAGAGCGCCTCCCGGTCCAACGGGACCAGGCATCGCAGGTCGAGAACCTCCGCTTCCACCCCTTCCGCCGCGAGACGCTCCGCCGCTTCGAGCGCCACCCATACGGCGGCTCCATACGCGGCAATCGTGAGCGCGTCCCCGTCCCGCCGGATCGCCGCCCGGCCGAGGGGAACGACTTCCGGAGCGCTCTCGAACTCGTCGTCCGGAACCCGAACGCTCCGGTAGAGGCGTTTGTGCTCCAGGAAGAGCACCGGATCGTCGTCACGGATCGCAGCCCGGAGAAGACCCGCGGCATCCGGCGCGGTCGCGGGAGCCGCGACCTTGATTCCGGGCGTGTGGGCGAAATGCGCTTCGGGGCTTTGGGAGTGGAACGGCCCGGCGCGGACCCCGCCGCCCGAAGGGCCGCGGAGCACGATGGGAACCGCGGCGCCGGCCCGATAGCGGCTCTTGGCGGCGAAGTTCGTCACCATGTTGAACGCGCTCGCGATGAAATCCATGAACTGGAACTCCACCACCGGCCGGAAACCGGCGAGCGCCGCCCCGACCCCAACCCCGGTGAAACCTTCCTCGCTGATCGGAGTGTCCATGACCCGGTCCGGGCCGAAGTCATCGAGGAACCCATCCGTCAGCCGGAACGCACCCCCGTAGAGTCCGATGTCCTCACCGAGCAGAATGACGCCCGCGTCGCGCTCCATCTCCGAGCGAAGGGCCCGGCGAATGGCCTCGAAGTAGGTGACCGGCACGGGGTTCGGAACGGTCAGGAATCCGGGTGGCCTGGGGCCATGGGGACCAATTCGTCCGGGGCCGGGACGATGCGGCGGCCCAGGACGTCCGCAAACGAGGCCGCCAACCGGTCGGCGGCCGTATCCACCGACACCGGTCGGCCGGTCTCCAGTGCCAGCGAGGTGGCTGTCGCGTCCCGGATGCCGCACGCCACGATGTGAGAGAACCAGCCGAGGTCGGTGGTCACGTTGAGCGCCAGCCCGTGGGAAGCCACCCAGCGGGAGACGCGGACCCCGATGGAGGCCAGCTTGCGGGGAGCGCCGCCGGTGGTGCACCACACCCCGGTCAGCCCCTCGCGGCGGGTAGCCGCGGCGCCGAACCATGCGGCCGTCTGGATGGCGGCCGCCTCCAGCGCCCGCAGATAGGCATGGACATCTTTCTTCCAGGCGCCCAGGTGCACGATCGGATAGGCGACCAGTTGGCCGGGCCCGTGAAACGTGACGTCGCCGCCGCGGTCCGTCTCGACGACTTCGGCGCCGCGCCCGGTGAGCGCTTCCGGCGGTTCAAGCAGGTTCTCGTGATCGGCGCTCTTGCCGAGAGTAAAGACCGGCGGATGCTCCGTGAGCAGGAGGACATCGGGAATCTCATCGCGCTGGCGGCGCTCGACCAGGGTTCGCTGGAAATCCCAGGCGGCCCGGTAGCCGAGCGGCCGGAGATCGAGCCGCCAGAGCGGCGGCGCCGCGGTCCCGGCGCGGATGTCCACGGCCGATCAGGCGTGGAGGGGCGCCCCGGAGGCGGCGAGCGCCGCTTCGGCCACCGCTTCCGAAAGCGTGGGATGCGGATGGACGCTCCGGGCGAGCGATTCCAGCGTCGCTTCGTGCTCGAGCGCCACCACCGCTTCGGCGATGAGGTCGGTGGCATGCGGGCCGACGATGTGGACGCCGAGCACCTCGCCGTAGCGGGCCTCCGCCACTACCTTGCAGAAGCCGGTCGGGTCTCCGAGAATGTTGGCCTTGCTGTTCGCGGCGAAAGGGAACCGGCCAACCTTGAGTTCGTGCCCGGCGGCGGCAGCGTCTTCTTCGGTCAAGCCCACCGAACCCACCTCCGGGACGCAGTAGGTGGCGGCCGGCATCCGGTCCCGCCGCAGCGGCGGGACTTCCCGGCCGGAGATCGTCGCCACCGCCACGTCCGCTTCCGCCGAGGCCACGTGCGCGAGTTGCGCGGTCCCGACAACGTCGCCGATGGCGAAGACACCGGGCGCACCGGTCCGGCACCGGCCGTCAACGGGGATGAAGCCACCCCTTTCGAGTGCGACGCCGACGGTTTCGAGCCCGATGTTCGCCGTTCGCGGCGCCCGCCCGACGGCGACCAGCAGCCGATCGTATTCCGCGGTCCTGAACTCTTCGTCTGCCTCGTAACGGACCCGCACTCCCGTTTCCGTCACTTCGGCGGCCTGCACCCGCGCGTCGGTGCGCACCCGGATCTTGCGCTTGTGAAACGCCTTGCTCACCACCTCCGAGACTTCGGCATCCTCCAGGGGCAGGACCCGCGGGAGCACCTCGAAGAGTTCGACCTCGGAGCCGTAACTGCGGAACATGGACGCGAACTCGGCGCCTACTGCACCCGCCCCGATGATTCCGAGCCGCGCCGGAAGCTCATCGAGGGAGAACATCTCCGCGTTGGTCACGATGCGGTCGCCGTCCACCGGAAGGAACGGCAGGGTTCGGGCCTCCGAACCGGTGGCGATGATGACGCTCCCGGCCTCGAGCTGCCTTCCTTCCGATTCCTCGGGAGCCACGACCTCGACCCGGCCCGGGCCGGCCAGCCTCCCGAATCCGCGGAACGACTCCACTCCGCCCCGCTTCAGGAGCAGGGAGACGCCCCCGGCGAGCTTGGCGATCACCCGGCGGGTGCGGCGTTTCAGTCCGGTCCAGTCGAGACTCGGGGCGGCGACCTCGATCCCGATCTTCTTCGCCGCCCGGATCTCATCGAGGAGCGAGGCGGTGTGGAGAAAGACCTTGCTCGGAATGCAGCCGACGTGAAGGCACGTCCCACCGAAACGCTCGTCCTTTTCGATGATCGCGGTCCGGAGGCCGGCGGCCTGGGCCTTGAGAGCGGCCACGTAGCCCCCGGGACCACTCCCGATGACCACCACGTCGAACGCTTCGTTGGTGTGTTGCTTCATGAATTGCTTCCAGTCGGGAAACCGGAATGTTACGCATCGGGATCGAATACGGGTGGTAACATGGCGGGTTAGGTGATATTCGTCGCCGACCGGGAGTTTCGGCTGCCGGTTGCATCCCGTTCCCCGGTTCCCGGCGTTGCCGTTGCCTATTTGGCCGCCGCAGGGATCCCCAACTCCTGCCGAGGAAAGGGAATCTCTTGAGCGATTCCGACGGCGGCGCACCCGCTACGCCAACCGAAAGCCCCCCGCGCCGGACCCGTTCGGCCGCCGAGTCCTTCCACGCGCGACGCCGTGGCGCTGTGGAATCCCCGGCGCCAGCCCGCGGGCCGGATCCGGTCCCCGAGTTCGAGCCGGTCACGCTGGGCGAATCCGGACCGACCGAAAGCGGTTACGGGCGCGAGCGGATGACGCTCCGCCGGCGCTTGCAGAAAGAACTCGACAGCGCTCCCCTCGCGGGACAGACCGGGCTCCGTCTGGACTACGCGGACAACGGCGTTTCACGAATCCACCTTCCGGGTGAGACCAGGAATACCGAACCGGGACCGCTCGAGGGCGGCGTCATCGGCACGCTCTGCGTTGCCGCGGGCCACCTGGCCGCCGCCTCCGTCGCTCCCGCCGTCGGGATCCGCCTGGTGGAATACAAGGTGAACATTCTTGGGGTAGTCCAGGGGGATCTGCTCGGCATCGGCGAAGTGGTGCGCAAGGGCCGCACGCTGGTGTCGTGCCGGGTGGAGGTCGTAGAAGACAACGACCGCGTGGTGGCGGCGGGTCTCGCCACCTACCTGTTGCAACAGGCGTAGCGCTCGACGCTGATCAGCCAGCCGGAACTGGCGGGCCGGTGGCCCCGGGAGGGTTTGCAAGCCGCGGTCCCGGGCGGTCCGGCGGTGAGGGAGGATGAGGGTGTGCTGTTCCGCTGCGCTCTCGCGCAGCGGGTGCCGGCTGAAGCCGGCGTTCCAAGCCGTGTGGGCTGCGCCGAAGGCTGGCGTTCCCTGCGCCTTCCCCCTACCTCCACCAGGTGTCCTGGGGCACTGCGGGGGTGCGGCGCTTGTGTTCGGTGGCGCGGTGGAGGGCCTCGATCCGGTTCGCGGCTTCCGCGGGGACCGGCAGCCCTTCGAGATAGTCGTCGATCGCCTGGTAGCTGATCCCCAGCGCCTCCTCGTCGGGCAGTCCGGGCCGCAAGTCTTCGAGGTCCGCGGTGGGCGCCTTGTTCAGGATCGCCTCCGGAGCGCCGAGATGGGCGGCCAACCCCCGCACCTGGCGCTTGCTGAGCCCGAAGAGCGGACACACGTCCACTCCCCCGTCCCCGTACTTGGTAAAGAACCCGACGAGGGCCTCGGCGGAGTGATCCGTGCCCACCACCAGTCCGCCGCGCAGGTTCGCGAGGTGGTACTGCACCGCCATCCGCATTCGGGCCTTGGTGTTTCCGCGGGCGAAGTCACGGGCCGTCTCGGAAGCGGCATCCAGATGGTCTTTGGGGAGCGAGGCTTCGAGCGACCGGACCGCTCTTCCAATGTTCACACGGACCACTTCCGACGGTTCGATCCACTGAAGCACGCGTTTGGCGTCGGCGGCGTCGCGCTGCCGGCCGTAGGGAAGCCGCACCGCGACAAAGCGGTACGCCCCGCCGTCACGGTTCGCCGCCGCAACGGCCAGCGAACAGAGCCGTCCGGTCAGCGCCGAGTCCACGCCGCCGGAGACCGCGAGCCACAGGCCGCGTTGCCCGCTCGCCACCAGGTAGGCCCGCAGGAAACCCACCCGGTTCCGCACTTCCGCGTCCGGATCGATCCGGGAGGAGACGGCGAGACGGCTCCTGATCTCGGATGGAGCGAGCCGGGCTTTCACGACGCGAATTATGAGGACTTGCGGCGCGCGGCAACCGGGGATTTCCCAACGGGAAGCCGAATCGCAATTCGGGTTATTGGAGAATCGAGGACCCAAATCCCTGAAGACATTCCAGAAAAACCTTTTTTCAATGAGTTACGGCTCCTCTCCGAGAATTCGTTCCTGGTGTGGGACTTGCGGTTCCACCTTGGTTCGGGTTGTCCCATAGAGTCCTGAGCCAAATGTTCTCTCGTCAAGGAGGGCCTTGCCCATGAAACGACATTTGCTGCGATCGCTGACGGTCACCGCACTGCTCCTGGTTCCGGCGTCGCTCGCGGCGCAGATCACCGCCGGGCGGCTCGACGGCGCCGCCCATGACGAACAGGGGCTCGTTCTTCCGGGGGTCACGGTGACCCTCGAATCGGACGCCCTGCTCGGGAGCCGGGTGGCGATTACCGACGTGGACGGTTCCTTCCGATTCCAGGGGCTGCCGGCGGGCAGCTACACCATGACCTTCGAGCTGGGCGGGTTCGGCACGGTGGTCCGCGAGGACGTGACGGTGGTCACGGGACAGACGTTCACCGTGAACCAGACGCTCTCGGTGGCCGCGGTCGCGGAGACGGTCACCGTCACCGGCGAGTCCCCGGTGGTGGACGTGAAGTCCAGCCGTTTCGGCGGCACCTTCGATGACACCGCGATCCTGGAGGTCCCGAACTCCACCGATCCCCACGCCATGCTGGCGCTCACCCCGGGCATCCGGATGCGCGGCTTCGACGTGGCGGGCTCCCACAAGGCCCAGCAGTCCGGGTTCGACGCCTTCGGGCTGCGGAACCAGAACCGCATCGTCATCGACGGGGTGGACTCCAACTTCAGCACCGGCGGTTTCGGCTTCTACATGGACAGCCTCACGGTCAACCAGTTCAACATCTCGAACGCCGGCGCCGACGTGGAGAACGCCTGGGCCGGGAACACGATCGTGATGGACATCAAGACGGGCGGTAACGATGTGTCGGCGCTGCTTTATGGGGACTACCTCGGCGAAGGCTTCGTGGGCGACAACCTGACGTCCGAGCTCGAGGGCCGGGGCGCCGGCACGAACCACATGCTCACCTACTGGGAAGCCCACGCCGACGTGGGCGGCCCACTGTGGAGGGACAAGGCCTGGTTCTTCCTCGCCTACAACAACAACCTCACCCACCGGGCGATCTCCGGCCTCGACCCCGAGGTGATCAAGGAAGAGGCGGTCCTTCGGAACTACTACACCAAAGTCAACATGGCCCTCTCCGAGAAGGACGAGTTGATCGGCTACAGCCAGTGGGGCCTCAAGAACCGGCCCAACCGCGGTATCAACGCGTTGAACTCCATCGACGTGCGGCTTGCCCAGGATTCCTGGACCTGGGTCCACAAGGCCGAGTGGCAGCGGGTCTGGTCCGATCGGGCCTTCTCGAACGTCAAGGCCATGTACTACGGGGTCACCTGGCCGATGGTCCCGGCGGTGGACCCGGGCACCAGCCCACCACGGTTCGACGTGGACACCTCCCGGCGTACCGGGGCGGGCGTGTGGCCGTTCACCTACGACAAGGAGCGGCCGCAGTTCGTCGGCATTCTGAACTACTACGTCCCGGACGCGGGCGGCAGCCACGACCTCAAGTTCGGGGTGGACTACATGGAGGACGCGCGGCTCTTCTTCTCGAACGACGCCTCGGGATCCATCCAGTACCGGGACCGTTCGAGCCTCGTCTCGTCAACCAATCCGATGGGAACCTCGGAGGTTCTCTTCGTCAACACCCCGACGGCCGTGTCCGACACCCGGGACGCCAACCTGCACTTCTTCGCCCAGGACACCTGGCAGGTCAATCCACGAGTGACGATCACCGCCGGGATCCGCGTCGCCCACCAGTACGGGTACTACAACTCGGCGGACCTTTCACCCGCGTTTCCCGAGTTCTTCCTGAGCGGGGTTTCCATCCCGGAAAAGGACATCTTCACCTGGACCGATTTCTACCCCCGTTTCGCCGTCACCTACGACGTGACGGGCGAGGGGCGGACGGTCGTCAAGGCCTCGGCGAGCCGTTACACCCACAACGTGGGCCCGGACGGATTCCAGAGCGCGAACCCGGCGTCCCGCCAGCAGGTCATCTTTCAGTTCCTCGACCCCAACGGGAACGGGATCTACGACGGCCAGAACGAACTCGGAGATCTGCTGAGTCAGTCGTCCGGCACCGGACTCCCCGTGGGCCGGGTCGAGGGCGGCGTCCCGACAGACTTCAGCAAGAAGCGCTACTACGACGAGATCACCGCCTCTCTCGAGAGCGAGATCATGCCGGAAACCAGCCTCCGCCTTTCGTTCGTGCGCAAGATGGACCGGAACGTCTTCGACACCTACCGGGCGGATCTCCTCGACGCGCTGCTCAACAACGCCATCCTTTGCGGCGACGCCGTCTTCCCCTGCCCCGTCAACCCGATCAACGGCCAGATGGTCACCACCTTGTCCCGGCCGCCGGAGGGCACCGGGACCGCCAACCAGATCAAGGCCGGTCCCCCGGGCCTCGATTCGAACGACTACGACAACGTCGAGATGGGACTCAGCCGCCGCTTCCGGAGCGGGCTATTCCTGCAGGGCAGCTTCCACTACCAGTGGCGGAACGAGCTCGTCTGCTGCGGCAGCAGCGGCAGCGCCGACACCCAGGCGGACCCGTGGACCCTCGGTATCCAGGGCAGCGGGCTGAACTGGAACTCGGCGGTGAGCACCAAGCAACAGCACACCAACTGGAACCTCAAGGCGATCGGCCGCTACCAGATCCCCAATATCGGGGCTGCGCTCTCCTTCCAGTACCGGGCGCAAAGCGGCTGGGCCTACGCACCCATCCTGCCGGTCTCGATTCCGGGCGCCGCGGGAACGAACCAGGTTCCGCTTTCCGACATGACGGAGCGGTCGGACAACGTGCTCATTCTCGACATCCGCGCCGAGAAAGACCTGTCGTTCTGGGACCGGGACAAGTTGTCGCTGTTCTTCGATGCGTACAACGTCACGAACTCCAACCCGGTCCTGAACCAGATCATCCGCGCCGGTTCCGCGTATAACTCGGTCATCGGCTTCCTGGAGCCACGCACCTTCAAGCTCGGCGCGCGGTATCAGTTCTAGGCAACTTCACGCCACGAGGCGGTGGGGCCGAACGGCCCCACCGCCGGTTCGAAGCGCCGGTTCGGAGCGCCGGCCTCCGGCCGGCATCGACCGCCGAGAGGCGGTCGAAATCGCACCCTCCAACCACCCCCACAGGCAAAGCCGGGAAGGAACCTCCCTCGCCGCTGAAGGGGTAGCGGCTTGGAACGCCGGAAACAGCCGGCACCCGCCGAGCGCAGCGAGGCGAAACCGCACACCGCTGTTACGCCTCATGGCGCCCGAAGCACCGGCCTGAAATCCGTCGCTGCTACCGCCTTCTGAGCGCCAGCACCCGCTCGTTCTCCGGATCGAGTTCGTAGGCCTGATCCAGGAACCGGCCGGCACTCTCCTCGTCGCCGAGGACCAGGTGGGTGGTGGCGAGCAGTACGAGGAGGTCAGCATCCGGAGCGCGTAGTTCGAGCGCCCGGGTGAGCGGACCGAGGGCGCCCTCGAAGTCGCCGGTGCGGACGCGCGCCTCGCCGAGTTGCACCGCCGTCTCGTAGCGGTCGGGATAGGCCTCGAAGACCGGGCCCAGAAGCGTCAGGGCCCCGGCCGGATCGTCCGCCTCGAGGAGATATTCCGCCAGCAGTTCGCGCGCCGGAACGTAGTTCGGCCCCACGCGGACCGCCTCCTCGGCAAACGCCCGCCCGATCGCCCGGTTACCGGCGGCTTCCCATTGCCGGGCCCGCGCCAGTTCCGGCGCTCCGGCCAGTTCGGGGCGGATCTCGCCCAGCCCGCCGTCCACCAGCGGCCGCGACAACACCGCCCGCGGGGAGATCTGAACCGGGACCTCCCGGCGCGAGAGTTCCCTGCCGGCTCCGTCCAACAGGCGCACCGCGGCAACGTACCGCCCTCCCGGCAGGCCGTCGAGCGGCTGGCTCAGGACCAGCGGGCCATCCCGATCGCCGTGCGCGGCGACGGTCCCGCCGACCGGCGCCGGGGGCTCGTCTCCAAACAGTGCGGCCGGATCCGGAGCAACCGTCCATTCCACCCGGGCGTCTTCCGGAGCGTTCAACGGTTCCGAGAGCAGGAAGAGAGTCGTCCCCGCGGCGAACACCGAAGAGGGGTTGGGTCGGATGCTCCGCCGCCCGAATCGGTAGCCGCGGTAGAGCGGGTCCCCTCCGAGCAGCGCGCTCCCGTAGGCCAGGACCGGCTCGGTCAGCTCCGGGGTTTCGAATTGGAGTTCGGACACTTCGATCGGGCCCTCGAGAAGCGTGTAGGCCCGGCGGCATTCCTCCTCGTTCCGGCTCGGGCAGGCGCGGTTCCGCACGATGATCCGCAGATGGTGCGATCCCGGAATCACCGGGACCACACCGCGGAACAGGAAGGGTTGACCGAACGCTCCGGCCTCTTCCTCGGACACCGCAAAGAAGGACTCCGCCCGGTCCTCGTAGAGAACGATATCCGGCTCCTCGCGGTCGCTGATCTCGATGGAGGCGATGAAAACGGCGCCATAGCGGCCGATCTGCGGATCGCGCACCACGATCACCGATTCGTTCGGGATCTCGATGGCCCAGTGCAGGTAGTACCCCCCGGGCCCCGGCAGCACATGGTGGAAGCCGGCGCTTGGGACGTAGTTGAAGAGGTAGTCGCTCTCCACGGACCCGAAGTCGAAGCGTTCCGCATACCTGGTGTCGACGCCGTAGGTGGGCGACCGATAGATCTCATCCACCAACGAGACCGTGCCGAAGGCCCGCACGTCACCGAAATTGATCCCCTCGTCGGTGCGGAAGGAGAGGGCCGCCGAGGCGAGTTCGGGACTGATCTCGTGGAGCTGGTCGAAGGCGAGTTCGGTTTGCCGGCGGAAATCACCCTGGACGAACGGCTCGGGCGCGATCAGCAGCGCCTGCGGGCCGTCTTCCACGGGGCTGTAGAGCTGCATCTCCCCGGCCCCGAAACGCCGGAAGAACAGCAGGTAGAAGAACGGCGGCACGCCGCGTTCCCGGAGGGCGGGATCGTTGTAGAACCACAGTTCCACCGGGTAGATGAAGCTGGAGTGAGAGAAGTCCTCCCTGGTGCGCGGCGGCCCGAGCAGGATGTGGAAACGGCCGCGGTCGGTGCGCCAGCCAGCCCGCCCGGTGTCCCGGCCGTAGAACTCGTTGGCGTAGGTGATCCGGGCGTAGTGCTCGTCCCGGTATTCGTTCTCGGCGGTGGTCGGATTGGTGTCGCGCCGCTGCCAGAACGCGTCGATGAAGGCGTCGCGGAGGTCCTCGCCCTCGAGGCTCACAAACGCCCGCCGCTCGGTCTCCGAGATGATGTAGACGACCTCCTCCTCGAGCCAGGTCCGGTGACGCGGGGCCATCTCCGGCTGCGCCGCCGCCGGCGAGCCGGCCAGCCCGACCAGCAGGGCGGCGGTAGGAGCGAGCCGGAGCCTCATCGCGGGGCCACCGTAACCGGACGCCCGGACTCGTAGAGGGCGATTCGGCCGGCGATTTCCCGGGCGAGGCCCGGATTCCCCGCATCGAGCGCGAGCGCCTCGGCGGTCCGGGCGGCAGTGAGCGCGGCCTCGAAATCCCCGGCGGCGGCGAGCGCCGCGCCCAGGGTGTCCGCTGCCGACGGGTTCAGGTGCTGCGCCAACTCGGAGGCCCGGCTCGCGTAGGCGACCGCGCGTCCGGGATCGCGGATCTCCGGGGAGACCGCCAGGATCCAGCCGGCGGTCTCGAGCGCCGCCGGATCGTCGGGGACCGCTTCGAGGGAAA
>MPMW01000099.1 GCA_002238705.1 Acidobacteria bacterium bin61
ACGCGGGCCGCCGGCCCGCAACCGCGTTCACGCCCCCGTGGGGAACCGCAGTAACGGCTTGGAACGCCGGCTTCAGCCGGCACCCCCGGCCCCCGAGGGGCCCCGGACCACCCGATCGCACCCCTCCTCTCCCCCAACGTCCCCCCGCCCCGCCCCGCCAAGGCGCTGCCTGGTCAGGGATTTGCGTCGCGCCGCCGCTTGCCCCAGGATAGTTCGTGGGCTCCGGATTCGGAAGAACCGGAGCGCGGGAGGAATTCCATGAACCCGTTGGGAATCATCAAGAGCGGCCTCGCGGCGGGCCTGCTCATCAACCTGAGCCAGTACGCCCTGAACACGATGGTGCTCCAGGTGCCGAGAGAGACCCTGGCGTTCTGGGTGGCGTACGGATTCGGGCTCGGATTCCTGATCGCCTGGTGCTATGCGTGGTTGCTCAAGCACGGCTGGGAGTCCGGACTCAAGACCTCCGTTTCGACCGCGATCACCATCTGCTTCGTGGCCGGCGGCCTGAACGTCATGGTCATGGGCTACAGCCCCATCGGCCTGTACTGGACGCTCGCGGACATGATCGTTGCCGGAATCCTCGCCGGCCGGCTCTACGGCGACCCTGAAGCTCTGGCGTCCGGCGATTAACGCGTCGCGGACGATCCCAGGACTTCCCCCGCCCGCCGGACCTGTTCGGCGTCCCCGGCGCGAACTGCGGCTTCGAGGAGCCCCCGGTACGCCGCGAGGTTTGTGGGGTCGCGGTCCACCGCTTCCCGGTAGAGGCGCACCGCTTCGGGCGCATTCCCCGCCGCCGCTTCGAAGGCCCCGAAGTTCGCCCAGTGGAAGGCGGGCTCGGGACTCTCCCTGACGAGGTCGGAAAACGCCTCACGCGCTGCCGCCGTGCGGCCGAGTTCCGCAAGCGCCACCGCCCGCACCAGGAGCGCCCGCTCGGTCCCGGGACGCTCCGCCAGGATGGCGGCGGCCCGTTCGGCGGCTTCCTCCGCCCGTCCGCGGCGGACGCTCAGCTCGGCGAGCCAGGCGGCCGCCTCCGCATCCCGCGGGTCGGATTGGAGGGCCGTCAGCACCAGCGCCTCGGCGGAGTCCCGGTCGCCCCGTTCCACCTGGACCTCCGCCGCCAGCAGTAGCGCCTCCGGGTCTTCCGCGAGCGCGGCCGGTCCGCTCTCCAGCACGGCGGCGGCGTCATCCGGCTGGCCGGCGCCGAGCAGCAGCCGGGCGAGCGCGATGGTGAGCACGGCTTCGGCGGAACCGTCATCCGGAACCGCTGCCAGCGCGGCCCGGAGCAGTCCGGCGCCCTCCTCCGCCCGTCCGCTCGCCAGCGCGGCCCGGACCACCGCGCCCGCGGCGTCCGGTTCGGCGGGGTCGAGCCCGATTGCCTCCCGGGCCAGATCGAGCGCCCAGTCGGGGTTCTGGGCGGAGAGCAGGGCGCCGGACCGGCCCGCGAGAATCCCGGCGTCGGGCGGCGGGGCCGGTCCGAGAGGCCCGAGACCCGGTTCGGCGACGAGTCCCGCGAGCGCCCGGCGGTTCTGGAAGGCGGTCGCGGCGTGGACGGAGAGCGGCGCCCGGAACTCCAGGATCGGATGGTCGTCCCGGTGGCGGGGCGCCCCCGCGGCCCAGGCGTCGAGCGCCGGACTCGTGGCGGTGAGCCAGCCGCGGAGCGCCGGGAAGCCGGTGATCCCGTAGGGGCCGAGTTCATCCGCGAGCCGGGCGATGCGCTCTTCGATGACCGGTGGCGGCGCCGCGGGGAACGCTCCCTTCGAGCCGATCAGCAGGGCGTCGCCGTCGTGGAGCACGAAGAGCGCGGTATCGGGGAAGACGTCGGTGAACCCCCCCACCACCGTCTGCAGGCTCTCCTCCGCGAGGTTGTAGAGGTGGACCCACTGGCAGAAGAGGCCTCCCTCGGCCAGCCGGGAACGCACCAGTTCGAAGAACTCGACCGTGAACAGCGGCGAGACCCCGCTCATCCAGGGATTCGACGGCTCCGAGATCACGACTTCGTACGAATCGCGGCTGAGAAGAAGGAGGTTTCGCGCGTCCACCTCGAGCAGCGCGAAACGCGGGTCCTCCCGGGGCGCTCCGTTGCTCGCCTCGAACAGGCGGGACGCCCGCGCCACCTCGGGCGAGATCTCGGCGGCGGTCACGCGCTCCACGCCGTGGCGCAGCGCGCTGCCCGCGGTCACCCCGCTGCCGTGCCCCACGATGAAGACGGAGTCCGGCGCGGGATGGAGGAGGAGCGGCAGATGGGCGAGCATCCGCTGGGTGAGCATGTCGGGCCCGTCGGTCGCGTCCACCTTGCCGTCGATCGCGAGCGACAGCTCTCCCGCTACTTCCTTGACCGTGACGGTGGCGCTCTCGCCCTGTTCGAGAAAGCGCAGCCGTCCCTTGCGCAGGAAGTCGCGGTGGCGGGACGTCTCCATTTGGGGCGCGACCCGGTAGAGCCCCCCGGAGAGCGCTTCCCAGTCCCAGGATCCGGTGGCGGAGAACCCGAAGGCCGCGAGGCCGCCGGCGAGCGCCAGCGTGAGGCGCCGCGGACTCGCGAGGAAAGCGGCGGCGAGCTGGGCCAGGACGGCGGCGAGGAGGGCGGCCTCGATCCCGAACCAGGGGATCAGGAAGAACCCGGCCGCGAGCGCTCCGGCGACGTTGCCGCCGGCATTCGTCGCATAGATCGTTCCGGTGGCCCGTCCGGCCCCCTGCGCCGAATCGTTCGCGGCGGCGGCCGCGCCCGCGACCGCCAGCGGAAAGGTGGCGCCGAACGCGAGACCGGGAAGCAGCAGCACCGCGGCGGTCCCCAGGAACTGGAGGTTCAGGAGGTGCGGGACATCTTCCGCGTTCCGGGCGATGAGCTCGCCGATCCCGAGTACGAGGCCGCTCCCGAACCACGCGACGGCCGCGGAGGACGCCGCTCCCACGAGCTGGACGGTGGCCAGCCAGAAACGCGGACCGCGGCGGTCCCCGAGGCGCCCGGCCGCGGCGCTGCCGAGCGCGACTCCGAGAATGACCGACGCGACGACGCAGGCGAAGGTGTAGATGGTGGGACCGAAGAGCAAAGCCGCGAGCCGCGCCCAGCCGATCTCCGCGGCCATCGCCGCGAATCCGGAGAGCGCCGCGATGCCTCCAAAGGGAAAGAGCGCCCGAGTGCCGAACCAGGGGGCCCGGACGGCGCCGCTCGGGCCGGGAGCCGGGGACCGCCCGAACCGGCTGTGAATGAGGATCCCGGCGGCGAGATTCGCCGCGATCCCGCAGAGCGTGGACCCGTTCAATCCCAGTTCGGGAATCAGGAGCCGGGCGGCGGCCACGCTGCCGATGAGCGCGCCCGCCGTATTCGCGGCGTAGAGCCACCCGGCCGCGCGTCCCTCGCCGCGGTCCCGGAGCCGCCGCCCCAGAGCCGTCAGCGTCGGCAGGGTCGCTCCCATCAGAGTGGCGGCGGGCAGCAGGAACGAAGAGGCGATGACGGCGGTCAGGGCATGGGCCCCCGGCCCGGCGTCCGTGAGACGCAGCACCGGAAGGGTCCCGGCCAGGTACAGCGGCAGTCCCGCCGCGAACGCCGCGGCGCCGATTTCGAGCAGCAGGAACCGCCGGCCGAGTCGCGCGGCGCCCAGTCTTCCGCCCGAACGCCCGGCCAGCACGGCGCCGAGCCCGAGCCCGCCGAGAAACATCGCGAGGACCAGCGTCACCGCCGCGTTCGTGGTCCCGAGCACCACGGCGAAGCGCCGGACCCAGACGATCTGGTAGGTCAGCGACGCGAAGCCCGAGAGCAGGAGGGCGAACGCGGGCAGGGCGAGGGACCCCGGGCCGGGCCTTCGGTGAGCGGCGCTCATCGCACCGACAGGGTAGTGCCTCGGGTGGCGGCCAGCAGTCCCGGGAACGGCGATTCTGCGCCTGCCGAGCCGGGAGACTCCGTACTCACCCGCGTTCGAACTCCTTGACGTTGGCACCTATCGCGGCCAATATCTGTGGCACTCCTTCCTTAGCGAGTCGACCTTCGGGGGAACGTCCGCGAACTACGGCGTCGCGCTATTGGACCCGCGGGTGATGCCCTCAACACGAAGCTTATTGATATCGCTGTTTCCGGGAGACAAGTGACAGACATCAAACAGACAACCGGCAGCTACCGGCTCGAGGTAACGGACTTCGGGCCGATCGCGCGTGCGGCCGTGGATCTGCGCCCGCTCACGGTGTTCGTCGGGCCGAGCAATACCGGCAAGTCTTATCTGGCGATATTGCTCTACGCGCTCCACCGCTGTCTCGCCGGAGCGTTCGTCCCCCGTGAGACGCCAAGGTTCCTGCTTCGCTTCGGTTGGAGGCCAGGCTTCGCCGAAGTTCAGAGAAAACGGATGAATTCCGCCACCCGTCGGAGCTTTCGGGATTGGGCCCTTACGCTGACCGACGAGGGGCCGCTCCCTCCGTTGCCTGCAGATGTCACTGCATTCATTCGGCCGATTCTGGAAACTGTCGACGGGATGGATGCCAGCTTTGCGGAGGAAATCGGTCGCTGCTTCGGCATTGAAGATCTCGGAGCGCTGGTACGACGGGGGTCCGTCGGGACTCGCTTCCATACCGGTGTGGCCGTCACCCATGAAGAGATCCGCGAAGATGTTCGCTATCAGATAACGATTGGTTCAAATGGTTCCAAAGTCTCGGGACATGTACCTCAGCTCAGGCAAACTCGCGCCGACGGAAGGCTGTTTCATCTGTTGCAACGGTACGGGCAGCGCGCAGAGCGCCCAGATCGAGAAATGACTCGCGATTTGGAGCAAGCCTTACTGCGTGAACTATCGGTGCTTCTGTTTTCGTCTCTGATAGAACCGCTATCTCAGGAAGCGTATTACTTGCCTGCCGACCGGACCGGGGTAATGCACAGCCATCAGGTAGTGGTCGGCACGCTAGTACAGAGCGCCACCACCGCCGGCTTGCGGCCTTCCACAAACGTTCCAGTCTTGTCTGGCGTACTGGCCGATTTCCTGGACCAACTGATCGCGATGGGAGAGCGGCGGGGTCGAATGGGGCGGCTCCTTTCCTCCCGGATTGCGAGGCCGTTGGAGTCCAATTTGCTGGACGGCACTGTTCGGGTCCAGAAGACGACAGGGTATCCGACGTTCGCGTATCGCCCGGAAGGCTGGGAGGACGACCTGCCACTGATGAGGGCGTCGTCCATGGTTTCGGAGCTTGCGCCGGTTGTGCTCTATCTGAAGCACTTGGTGCAGCCCGGAAATGTGCTCATCATCGAGGAGCCGGAAGCTCACCTGCACCCGGCAATGCAAACCGTCCTCGCGCGAGAACTTGCGCGCCTCGTTCGCGCGGGCGTCCGGATTGTCATCACGACTCACAGTGATTGGCTGATCGAGCAGATCGGCAACCTTGTGAGGTTGTCCGGTCTGGCAAAGCGCCAGCAGAAGTCCCTCTCTGGTACCAGTGTCGCGCTCCCGCCGGAACAGGTCGGCCTCTGGCTGTTCACGCCGAACGCCGCCGCCGGGGGCTCTCTCGTAGAGGAGATCACGCTAGATCCCGAGACCGGCCTCTTCCCCACCGACTACGACGCGGTGAGTGAGGCGCTCTACAACGAAGGGGCAGAGATCTTCAACCGTCTTCAGGAGCAACGCGGAGAATGAGCGCCTTCGTGGAGATCGTGGCCGAGAGTGTGCCCATTCCATGTCATGCATCCAAGTGCAGCAAAGACGGGTGTTCGGTGACTCTGGAGTCGGCACCCCACCCACGAGTATTGATTGACTTGGATTGCGAGGAGCTAGGCCTCCTCAAAGGGACACGGTGCGATTATGTTTTTGTGGGAGCGGATTCCGCTACGGTGTGGGTCGCGCCTATCGAACTGAAGAGCGGCACGTTCAAGGGAAATCATGCTCGGGCGCAACTTCAGGCGGGGGCTGACATCGCCGCTCAGTGGTTGCCTCCCGGGAAGAACGGCTTTCGCCTGGCACCGGTGTTGGCTCGCGGGCCACAGAGGGTCCATCGGCGAGACTACATGGCGCTGAGAGCTGTCAAGATCAGGTTGCGGGCACAACGAAGGCAGGCCATCATGATCAAGTGCGGGCAGGCCCTTCGGACCGCACTCGGCAAGTTTCCCAAGTCACCCTGACGCGTCCTCGCAAGGCGTCCCTTGCTCGGTGGCTACTTGCTGACACGACGAGTGGGGCAAGAAGTCCATCTTGCACAACGGTCCTGGAGCGATAAACGCTGGCCAGCTTGACGGCCGCAGAACGGCGTGGGGCCCTGAACTCCCCTGGATGACGGATGGCTCGTTCAGCTATCTGACCGCGCGACTCTTGCCCCAAGCATACGGGGCCTGATGCTATCGATCCTCGCAGAGCTAGGGCTTAGCTTGCCGCTCTCGTCTCCAGTTTCGTCGATGTGGGGGCCTCAAATCGTGTCCTACCGCTCGGGTGGCTGTTAACCGCCGCCCGGCTGGTGCAGGTAGCCGGCGCGCGCCCGGACGCTGGCTCCGTTCCGGTTCACCGTCACTTCCAGGCTCCGCCATCCCGCGGGTTCGCCCGGATCGGGCACGAAGGCGAGCACGTAGCGCGCCCGCATCTCCTCCAGGATCTCCCCATAGGCGGCGAGCAGCCGCTCTTCGTCGCGGCTCTGGACCATCCGGCCGCCGCTGAGCTCGGTGACGTGCCGGAGGAGCTGGAGTTCCGACGGCGCCCGCATTCCGGCGCGCGGCCGGATGGTGCGGCGGGGACCTTCGAGCAGAAGCGCGAGTTCGTCCGGCGCGACTCCGCCGTTCATCCGCCGGATGCCGATGCGCCGCCGGCGCGCCACCGACGGCGGCACGAAGTCGTTGTTCCGGTAGCGGTACCGCCGGCGGGTGGTGCCCCGGGCGTCCGGCGGGATCACGGTGTAGAGCAGTGCCTCGCTCCCCTGGAGAGCGGGCTCCACGAATCCCTCGGGCGTCCAGCTCATGGTGTCGTCCCCGTCGGTGAAGATGATGACCACCTTCCGTCCCGGCTGGTCTTCCACGAGCGCGGTCGAGAGGATCAGGGAGTCCCAGAGCGCCGTGCCGCCGATGACTCCCTCTTCGGGAAACGGATTTGCGGGCAGCTCCGAGCAGCCGGCGAAGTCGTGGGTCAGCCCGGGTTGCGAGGAAAAGACCAACACCGCGCAGCGGTCGCTGTCCGACAGTTGGCGCGAGAACTGCCGCGCGGCCGCCGCGAGGAGTTGCCGCCGCTCCCGGGTCACGCTCTGGCTCATGTCCATCACGAAGAGCACCGAGACCGGCAGGGACTCGAGCGGCACGAGGCGGATATCCCGCCGGACGCCCCCGTCGAGAAGGCCGAAATCCGCAGCCGTCAGGCCCGCGACGGGGCGGTTCCGCTCCGTGACCACCACGTCCACGAGGACTTCCTCCACGGTGACCCGGAAGCGGACCTGCCCCGTTGCGTCGCCGGCCAACCCCGGCAGCAGGATCAGCCCGGCGGCAACGAGCAGAAATCGAGCGGTGCGGAGCATGGATCAACCCTGCGGCAACAGGATCAGCCCGCGAAGCTGGTCGAGGCGTCCGGTCTCGTCGGCGAGCGCCTGCACCAGGAAGCGCCACCAGGTGTCTTGCCCGGTATTCCCGGAGAGGAAGCTGCGGGCAGCGGCGGCGGCGCGCCGGCCGTCCCCGAGGGCCTGGCGGGCAGCCGCGAGTCCAGCGGCGGCCGACATCGAGCCGATGTGGATGGCCTGGGCCTGGGCGAATGCGGCTTCCGCCGCGGCCCCCTCGTCGAGCCAAAGCAACGTCTCGCCGCGCAGCAGCAGCGACACGAAGCGATGCCGGGCGCTCAGGTCGTCGCCCGCCTCATCGAGACGCCGCAGGGCTCCCTCCGGGTTGCCTTCGCGCAGCGTCAGATGGGCGATCCGGAGGCGGAGTTCCGCGAGGTCGCCTTGTCCTTCCTCCACGAGGTTTTCGTAGTCCTCCTGGGCCTGGTCCAGGAACCGCTCGTCGTGGATTCCCCAGCCGATGAATTCCGCCAGACGCGCCCGCGCGAGGCGCACCGTGACCTGCCGCGGGTACTGCTCGCCGAGGAACTCCGCTACCCGGACGGCGTCGGCGAGCCGCCCCTGGTCCACGTAGATGCCGAGCAGCCCCAGATGGGCGTTACGGATCCACGCGTCGCGCCGCGCGTCGCTGACGCGGGCCAGCAGGTCTCGCCCGTGGTCTTCGTTCTTCGCGGGCTCCAGTTCGGCCGCCCAGGCGAGGTCGAAGTGGAGCATGGCGCCGGCGAGCAGCTCGAGGTCGAATCCACCGTCGCGCCCGGGCAGCGAGTCGAAGAACTCCTCGGCCTGATCGCGCAGCCGGTCGGCCGGAAACGCCATGCTCGCCCGGAGCGCCGCCGCGAAGTCCCCGCTTCGATAGACCGCGAGCCGCGACGCGTAGGCGTCGAGGTTTCGCTGCTGCGGGCTGGCTCCAGCGGCAGGCAGGCAAGTGAAACAGGCCGCTAGCGCGATGGCTGACTTCCTTGCGAACAACCGTCGCATCCGTTCTCGGGGAATTGGCATGCAAGCGCGAAGCCATTGTCCCACCGCCCATTCCGCCCGGACTGCCGGGTGGCGGTACCATCGCCTGCTGTCCCGGCCCCGGCCTGTCGCGCCCGGAGCGCTCCGCGGCCGGAACCCAGGAGGCCTCATGTCCTTGACCCATCGTCCCTTTCCGTTGGCCGGCGGAGCGCTGGCCGTGCTGATGGCGGCATTTGTCGCCGGCTGCGGCGGCGGCGCGGAAGAGCCCGCCCCGATGACCGAGGAGGAAATGACCGAGGCCGAAGCCCGGCGCATCCACGACGCGGTCATGACCCTCGACACCCACATCGATATCCCCTTCAACTACGCGACCGAGGAAGTGGACCCCGGGAACGTGAACGCGGACTTCCAGGTGGACTACCCCCGGATGCAGGAAGGCGGCCTCAACGTCGGCTTCTTCGTCGTCTACTACGGCCAGGCCGAGCGGACCGCCGAGAACTACGAGGCGGCCAGAGAAGGGGCCATGAGCAAGTTCGACGCCATCCACCGCGCCACCTCGATGCACTCGGACGTCATCGAGCTGGCCCACAGCGCGGACGACGCGGAACGCATCCACGCCGAGGGGAAGCTGGTCGCGATGATCGGGATCGAGAACGGCTTCGTGACCGGCCAGGACCTGTCCCTGCTGGAGACGTACCACGAGCGCGGCGCCCGCTACTTCGGCCTGGTCCACAACGGACACAACGACATCTCCGATTCCTGCAACCCGCGGGAGGACCTCGGGGACGCCGAGACGGAGCACGGCGGGATCAGCGACTTCGGCCGGGAAGTGATCGCCGAGCTGAACCGGCTCGGCATTCTGGTGGACGTCTCGCACGCCTCGAAGGACGCCATGCTGCAGGCTGCGGAGGTGTCGGCCGCCCCGATCATCGGCTCGCACTCGAGCACCACGGCGCTCGCCGACGTCTCCCGGAACATGGACGACGAGCAACTCCGCGCGCTCGCCGCGAACGGCGGGGTGATGCAGACGGTGGCGCTCCGCAGCTTCGTCAAGACGGATCCGCCGGAAAAGACCGCGGCCACAGAAGACGCCATGGCGGAGTTCGGGGTCTCCTCCTTCGGCGAAATCCGCACGCTGAGCGAGGAAGACCAGACGGCGCTCCGCGCCCGGCTGACGGACATCGGCGCCGAGTTCCCGGTGACGGTGGGTGACTTCGTGGACCACATCGACCACGCGATCGAGGTCATGGGGATCGATCACGTCGCCATCTCGTCGGACTTCGACGGCGGCGGCGGCGTGGACGGCTGGGACGACGCCTCCGAGACCTTCAACGTGACCCTGGAACTCGTGAAGCGGGGTTACACCGAGGACCAGATCGCCCAGCTCTGGAGCGGGAACACCCTGCGGATCCTCCGGGAGGCCGAGCGGATCGCCGCGGAGATGCAGGCCGAGGGTTCGTGAGCGACTTTCGTTCCACCACCCCCGCGGAGTTCAACCAGGAACTCCGCGCCTACGAGCAGGTCGCCAAGCTCCAGCGCTACCGGCTCGCGGAGGACGCCGAGGAGGAGTTCGACGAGGACTTCGTCCTGAAGCCCTGCGACCTCGCGCTGCTGGACTCGGCGGACGCGGCGCACCGTGAACGGTTCATCGCCGACCTCGGCGCGTCGCTCGAGGACACCGGGTTCGCCATCCTCACCGGCCACGGGGTGGACGCGGAGCTCTACGCCGAGGCCCACCGCCGCACGCGGGAGTTCTTCGAGAGTCACCCGCTCGAGGTGAAGCAGCGCTACCGCGCCCGCCGGCAGGGGTCGGTGAACCAGGGCTACTTCCCGATGCGGGAGACCACGGTGATCCACCCCGATCTCGTGGAGGGCTGGGTCTTCTGCCGGCGGGCGTTCGACCTCGGACAGGACCGGGCGTGGAATGAAGCCGACTTCTGGCCCTCACCGGGCTGGGAGGCCTTCTTCCGGCAGGTGGTGCTCGCCCACGAGCGGCTGATCCACCCGATCATGCGGTCGATCCTTGCCTACCTGGACGAGGACCCCGGGCTCTTCGACCAGCGGCTGACGGCCACCAACTTCGGCTTCCGGCTCAACTACTACCCCGCGATGACCGGCGTTTCCGAAGACACGACGGGGCGCATGCTCGGCCACGAGGACGTGGACCTCTTCACCATCCTCCCCGCCGCCGAAACCGAGGGGCTCCAGCTCCTCCACCGGAAGACCATGAAGTGGGTGCGGGTCGCCGCGCCGCCGGGCGCCATCGTGCTGAACACCGGCGACTACATGCAGCGGATCACGAACAACCGGCTCCCCTCCACCACCCACCGGGTGAGCGCCCCGCGCGATCCGGCCGCCCGGGCCCGACCCCGGACCTCGTTCCCGATGGCGATCTACGTCTGGGAGGACGAGCTCCTCGAAGTCCTCCCGAACCAGGGCGAACCCCAGTATCCCCCGGTTCGCGCGGAGGATTTCCACACCCGCATCACGAGCAAGTACTACGGCGACAGCTACCACGCGACCGGCGAGGAAGGCGCCGTCGCGCGCCGCGTGCGTTAACAGCCCGTGGCAAAACCCCCGCGGCGTTCGACGGGCGATCCATCCCGGCTGAACCGCCCCCCCACCGGGAGAACTGGCGCGCC
>MPMW01000100.1 GCA_002238705.1 Acidobacteria bacterium bin61
TCATCGCTAAATACACACGCGACACTTTGATTGGTGCTGCCGGCCGAGCCTCGCCGGCCGCTACTGCTGGTCGGTCGTCTCCGGCTGGTAGCCGAGGCTCAGGAGATTCGCGAGGAGGCGATAGGCGCCGGGGGTGCCGGCCGGAAGCTGCCGCCAGAGCCCGAGTCCGAGATAGAGCCACCGTCCCTCGCCGTGGCGGGCCTCGACCAGAATGCCGCGCTTTTCTCCCGCGTTGTATTCGAAGGGATCCTCGGAGGCGAGGAGATCCCGATAGGCGGGGTCCGCACCCGGGGCCAGGAAATAGAGCCCGCGCTCCTGCACCCAGCCGGCCCAGTCGGCGTCTTCGATGCGGTTCGGCCCGGTGAAGGCGGGATGATCCGGAATGAGGACCTGCATCGGGGCGTTCTCGTCGGTGATCCGGCCCCGGCCGACCGAAATCGGATACGGCCCCCAGGGGCCGGCGTTGAACTCGAACTTGTTGTACTGAACGAGGAGCGTGCCCCCTCCGGCCACGTAGTCGAGCAGGCGCTGGTTGTGCGTTCTGAGGTCGGGCCGCGCCAGGTAGGCGCGGACCCCGAGCACGATGGTGTCGAACTCCGAGAGGTCTCCCTCGGCGAGATCCCGCTCGCCCAGGAAGGTCAGAGGCAACCCGAGTTGCGCGATGGCCTCGGCGACTTCGTCCCCCACTCCCTCGACATAGGCGACGTTGACCGGCGCCACGGTGGCGTTCAGCACCCGGGCCGCGGCCTCCGCCGGACGGAAGAGATAGCGGGTCTCGATGTGGTGATAGGCGATCTCCTGAACGGTCTCGGTGAACGGTTCGCCGCCGTTCGCGGGCCGCGCCGAAGCCGCCAGCCGGTAGCTGCCGTCCGCGGCGCCGTCCGGGGCGCTCACCTCGAACTCCACCCGTGTCTCACCGGGGCCGGAGAAGGAGACGGGAGCGCCCGCAGGGCTGACGGTCCACCCTTGCGGGGTCCGGAGCGAGACTTCGAAGTCCGCCGCCTCCTCGCCGCGGTACACCACCGAGACGGTGAGCCGGCGAGGGTTCTGTCCCCGCGGGAAGACCACGATCTCCGGCGAGACTGCGACCGAAGCGAGCGGGAGGACCGAAACTTCCTTCTGTTTTTCCGTCCCCACCCAGGGCCCCTCGTAGCGGTACTCGACCGGCACGCGGATCTCGACGGGAACGCCGGCGGACTCGAAGGAAACGCGCGCCATGACCTGGGGCGGCCGGGCCGACAGGCCGAACAACTCCGCGGACAGCGGGTCGAAGCGGTCCGCGCGGGGGTCGTCGAGCCAGGGCTGGCGGCTGAGAGTGGCGTTCTCCGCCACCGAAACCCCGAACTCCGCGCGCAGCGGCCGGCTCGGGTTCGCATCCCGGGGGAGGTCGTCCGGCCCGATCGCAGGGGGGCGGGGGCGGCGGCGCGGTCCGGGGCGCGGAGTTGCCTCTGCTGCACCGGTCATCTGACTCGCCTCCCAGCCTCGCGGAACCTCGATTCCGATTCCGGTGATCGTTGCCGCGGCCGGCCCCCCGAGGACGGAAACCTGGGCGCTGAAACTGCTGTCCGGAACGACGGCGCCGGACTCCGCCACCGCGTCCACCACAAGGCCGTGGGCGAGCGCGATCGCCCGCTCGATCCGAGCCTCCCGCGCCGCCATCCGGTGTTCGATTTCCGCACGGCTGCCGGCGCTGAGCCCGTCGGGGAGTGTGTCCCGGCGCAGGCGGCGCGCCGCGCTGAGCGCCTTCCGAAGTCCCGGAAGCGTGTCGGCGGGGGGGGGCGCCCGGAAAGCCCCCGGCGCCGCTGGGCTCCGCCCGAAGTCCCGGAATCGTGTCGGCGGGTGCGACCGCCGAAAACGCCCCGGCGGCTTCGGCTCCCGCCTCCCGGAGAGCCGTCAGCCGGGACCTGGCTTCGGCGGTCGCCTCGGGGCTGCCGGAGACAAAGTCGTCCAGCCGCTCGAGACCGGTCGGGATTCCGGCGAACAGGCCGTCCGTGCCTTCCGCACCGAGCGCCGTCCCGTCCTCCGCACCGCGCGTTTCGACCAGCACCGAGGGGAACCCGCTCGGCCCGCCGCGCACCTGGCCCATTCCCTGGCACCGGTGCGCCGAGCGCGCCTCCGCGCCGAGGTCGGCATACGTACGGCCGAGCAGCGGATCCCAGACGGCGGTGTCCAGCCGGACGGTGCGCGCGTCGCCGGACGCCGGACCGCCGCCCACGCCGCCGACCAGCAGCCGCACCGGCCTCCAGGGGAGCAGCCCCAGATCGGCGTGCTCGGGGAAACGGTCCGGATCTCCTGCCGCATCGAATGCTTCGTGGGCGATCCGCCCGGTGGCCTGATGGTGTTGGCCGCCGCCCGCGCCGGAGGGAGGCAGCGTGAGCACCACGTCGGGCCGGAGCGACCGGATCATGCGGACGACTTCCCCGAGCGTTTTCTCCCGGTCCCACTTCTCGAGGGTCTCCTCGACGCTGAACGAGTAGCCGAAGTCGGAGACCATCCCGAAGTACTGCTCCACCGCGTCGAGCCGGTGGGAGGTGCGGAGTTCCTCGGTCCGCAGGATGCGCAACCCGTCGAAGAGCTCGGGTCCGATCTCGTTCTGCCCGCCGCCGCCGCGCGTCAGCGTCAAGAGCGAGACCCGGGCTCCCAGGCCCCGGCTCAGCAGGGCGTGGAGCGCGTTGTTCTCGTCGTCGGGATGCGCCGTGATCGTCAGCACCGAGACGCCGCTCGCGATCTTGCGGAGGGCGAGCCCGAGCCCGGTGGCGCCACGGTCCTCGGCGAGCGGCCGGAGCTGGGCCGGCGCGGAGACGGCGCCGAAAGCGACGATTGCCGCCGTCAGCAGCGCCAGAGGTCGAAGCGCGATGCGTCGCGCCGGTTGTCGAGTTGTCATTGCCGCGCTCTCCTCGGGGGGAGTCAGGAGCCCGTCCTCCTAGAATCTCCCGGCGCGGGCCGCTCAGTGCCCGGCCCGGTTCATGAGTGTAGCCGGGAGCACCGATGGATCCCTCTTCCGACCAACCTCCCTCTCCGGGCGGAGTCTTCCGCTCCTGGCGGCGGCTCTACGCGGCGGTGCTGATCACCGCCGCCGCCGTGTATCTCCTCCTCTCCTTGTTCTCGCGGGCTTTCCGCCCCTGACGAAGGGCCTCCTTGCAGCTCCTCGACTGGATCGTCGTCGCGGCCTACTTCGGGCTGATCATCACGGTCGGCTACTGGACGGGGCGGGGGAACCGGGGGCTCGAGGACTACTTCCTCGCGCGCCGCTCGATGCCCTGGTACGCGATGGGCCTTTCGGTGATGGCGACCCAGGCGAGCGCCATCACGCTGGTCGGCACCACCGGGCAGGCCTACGTGGACGGGATGCGGTTCATCCAGATCTACTTTGCCCTGCCCATCGCCATGGTGATCCTGTGCGTCACCCTGGTGCCGCTGTTCTACCGGGCTCGGGTCTTCACCGCCTACGAGTACCTGGAACAGCGTTGCGGCCCGCACACCCGGTCCCTGACCAGTCTCCTCTTCCTCTTCGGAAGGGCATTGTCCGGAGCCGTGGTCATCTATGCGCCGTCGGTGGTGCTCTCGGTGGTTTTCTCGCTCGACGAGACGCTCACGATCCTGCTCATCGGCGGGTTCGCCACGATCTACACGGCGCTTGGGGGAATGCGCGCGGTGATGTGGGTCGAGACCTGGCAGATGCTGATCATCCTGCTCGGCATCCTGTTCTGCCTTGGTTCGGTCATCTGGGGGCTGCCCGACGAGGTGAGCCTCGGCGAGGCGCTCCGGCTTGCCGGTTCCACCGGCCGCCTGGAGACCCTGTCGTTCGACACCGACCCGCGCCAGACCTACACCGTCTGGACCGGGCTCCTGGGCGGACTCTTCCTGATGCTCTCCTACTTTGGCTGCGACCAGAGCCAGGTCCAGCGCTACCTCACCGGGCGTTCGCTGCGCGAGAGCCGCCTCTCGCTGATGTTCAACGCCTTCGCCAAGCTGCCGGTGCAGTTCGTGATCCTGCTCACCGGGGCGCTCCTCTTCGTCTTCTACCAGTTCGAAAGGCCCCCCGTGCTCTTCGATCCGGTGACGCTCGCCGAGACCCGCGCCGCCGAGCCCGAGGCGATGGAGGCGATGGAGGCCCGCTACGAGACTGCCTTCGCCGAGCGCCGGACCGCGGCGCTCGACTACGCCGGGGCCGGGGGGGACGCCACCGAAGCGTCGCTCCGGGAGCGTTTCGTGGCGGCGGATCTCCGGTTTCAGGAGACCCGCGCCGAGGCGGTCCGCACGGCGTCCGAGGTGAAGGGCGAACCCTGGAGCGACACGAATCACGTGTTCCCGACCTTCGTGTTCACCCAACTGCCCCCCGGGGTCGTCGGCCTGATCCTCATCGCGGTGCTCGCCGCGGCGATGTCCACCGTGGAGTCGGAGCTCTCGGCGCTTTCGACCGCCAGCGTGGTGGACTTCTACCGCCGGTTCCGGAACCGCTTCCTCCGCGGCCCGACTTCCGATCGGCACGACCTGATCGCGGGCCGGATCGGGATCCTGTTCTGGGGCACGCTCGCCACCGGGGCCGCGCTGTACATGGGGAGACTCGGATCCGCGGTCGAAGCGGTGAACCGCGTGGGGTCCTTCTTCTACGGTCCCATCCTGGGGGCCTTCGTCCTTGCCGCCGTGTTTCCGAACCGCGGGGCGCGCCGCGCCTTTCCCGCGGTGCTGTCGGGAGTCGCCGCCGTCTGGGCCGCGGACCTCATCCCCCGCTCGCTGGGGGTTGAGGGGATTTCCTACCTCTACTACAACCTGATCGGAACGGCGGTCACCGTGCTCGTTGGCCTCGCGCTCGGGAGTTCCGCGAAAGTCCGCGGAAAGGAAGGAAGCGGATGAAGCGCGTGAAACGGGTCCGTGCCGGCACGATCTCGCGAATCCTCGGGGTTCTCTCCTCGCGCGACTTGCTCCACAGTTCCGGTTTCTTCACGGGCCTGAACCTCGGGATCGGGGCGCTGGTGGGCGGGGTCATCGTGTCGTTCATCGTGTTGACCGAGTGGCTGGCCGGCGTCGTCGTCGACGGGGAAGTGCTGGGGGCGGTCCGTTTCGCCGCACCGGTGCTCGGCGCCCTGGCCGCCGGCTTCCTGCTGCACCGCTGGTTCGACGAGGCCCGGGGAAGCGGCATCCCCCAGACGAAGGCCGCGCTGGTCGCGAAGGACGGCCGGATTCCGTTCCGGGTGCCCTTCGGGAAATACCTCTGCGGGATCCTCACCCTGGGGAGCGGCATTCCGCTCGGACGCGAGGGGCCGTCCGCCCAGATCGGCGCGGGGATCGCCTCCTCCGTGGGAGAGGCCCTGAAACTCGATGCCGAGCAGCGCCGGCAGTTGGTGCCCGTCGGAACCGCGGCGGCGATCGCGGCCGCCTTCAACACTCCCATCGCCGCGATCCTGTTCTCCCTCGAAGAGATCGTCGGCGATCTGCACGCCCGGGTGCTCGGGTCGGTGGTGCTGAGCGCGGTGGCGAGCTGGCTGGTGCTGCGGTTGTCGCTCGGGGACGAGCCACTTTTCTCGGTGCCGGCCTACGAACTGGGTTCACCCTGGGAACTGCTCATCTACGCCGTGCTCGGGGTGCTCGGCGGGCTCATGTCGGTCGGGTTCGTCCGCGCGCTCCTCTGGCTGCGGTCCGCCTTCCGGCGGCTGCCGGTCTCGAGTCGCTGGTTCCAGCCGGCCCTCGGCGGGTTGGCGGTGGCCGCCGCGTGGCTGCTGCTCCCCGGGTTCTTCGAAGTCGGCTACGGCCCGGTAGGCCGGGCGCTCGCCGGGGAACTGCCCATGGGAACGATGGCGGTACTCCTCGCCCTCCACCTGGCCCTGGTCGTCGTCGCCTATGCGTCCGGGAACGCGGGAGGAATCTTCGGTCCCAGCATCTTTCTGGGCGCGATGCTGGGAGGGGTGGTCGGCAGCCTGGCAAACCTCTGGTTCGACTTCGCCTCCGGCCCGGGACCCTACGCCCTGGTCGGGATGGGGGCGGCCTTTGCCGGGATTCTCCGGGTGCCCATGGCGTCGGTCTTCATGATCTTCGAGATCACCCAGAGCTACGCCGTCATCGTGCCCATGATGATCGCGAACCTGACTTCGTTCTTTGTCTCGCGGCGGCTGCAGCGGGTGTCCGTTTACGAGGCGCTGGCCGCGCAGGACGGCATCCAGCTTCCCTCGACGGAGAACGCGGTCCCCCATCCGGTGGTGCGTGCGGCCATGCGTCCGCCCCGCGAGTTGCTTCCGCCGGGCCTCACCGTCGAGGATGCCATCGAGCGGGTGGCGCTCAGCGGCAAACGCGCCTGGCCGGTGGCGGAGGGCAACCGCATCTCCGGGTTGATCACGCTCGCCGAATTGGAGCGGTTCCATGCCTGGGGGCAGGACCAGGAGCGCCTCGGCGACCTCGTGCGCGGCCGGGGCTTCCCCCACGCGCACGCCGACCAGCCCATCGACCACGTCCTGGCCACCATGGGCCGGATGCGGATGGACACGCTCCCCGTCGTCAGCCGGGTGGACCTCCATCAACTCGAAGCGGTGGTCACGGTCTCGGACCTGCTGCGGGCCTACGGGATTGCGCCCGGGGCCGGAAGCGGCCCCCCGCGCGGGATTCCGGGTTAGCCTGGGGTTAGCCTGTTGCCCGGGACGATGGGCAGGCGGTGCGCGCTCCTGGCGGTCTTGGGAGGACTGATTCCCCTCGGAGTTGGCTGCGGAGGTGATGCCCCCTTCAGCCCCAACACTGCGCCGGCTGCTCCGGCGTCGCCCGCGTCAGTGCCTCCTGCCCCCCCGAGGGTTCGCGGGCTGGTGATTACGACCGCACCCTTTGACTCGCGCGGTTATGTGGTCGGCGAGACGATTGGGGTTCAGATCACCTTCAGCGAACCCGTGATGGTCTCGGGAACGCCGCGACTGAGGCTCGGCTTCGGCGAGGATCTCGTGGATGCCGAGTGGGATGAGGAGGCGAGCGACGGTGCGTCCGTCGTGTTCCGGCGCGCTGGAGGTGCCGTGGCGGAAAGGCTCGCCCAAGTACTACGCAACGTGGACCGACATCGAGAACCTGCGCTGCATCTTCCCCGAAGGAGGATGAGGCGCGTGACGCCGCCGGACGTTCAGGCCGTCGCGGTCTCGAAGGCGGCGACGTTGCGGGTGGCCTTGCTGAACTCGATGCCGATGAGGTGGACGGGCTCCCCCGCGCCGCGGTACTTCGCGGCGTAGTCGCGGTCCCGGAGCTGGGCGAGGGCGGCGCCGGTGGGTTCCGCGTCCACCACCTGGAGCTCGAAGAGGAACACCTGGCCGGCAAAGCGCACCGCGAGGTCCGCGCGGCCCCGGTTGCTCGCGTCCTCCACGACCACCTCCAGCCCCGCCGCCGCGAGGTGGGAGTAGCAGACCGCGGCGTAGTACCCCTCGTAGCGCGCGATCTCGTTGTTCGTGTGCCACTCGTAGGGGACGGCGTCGAAGAACGCCCGGAAGAACCGTTCGAGCCCCCCGAAGTCGCGGTCGCGCAGCAGACCCCGCAGCCGAGCTCCCGGCGTCCCGAGGCGCGCCGGCGTCATCGCCCGCAGCAGATTGGTGTTCAGGCCCTGCCGCACCTCCCGATTGGGGTAGCCGAGCCGGTACACCGGGCCGTCCCCGTCGTCTTCCTCGCTGAGGATCGTGAGGTAGCCCGTCTGGAACAACAGTGCTTCCGGTTCCATCTCGTCCACGTCGAACGCCGAGAGCAGTTCGTCGGTACCCGTCATCCCGTCGAGTTCCGGAGACAGGATCCCGCGTCGCCGGAGCGCCTCGATCAGGAAGCGGGGGGTGGCGGTACCGAACCAGTGGGCACGGAAACGGCGCGTGTCGAAGAGGAGGAGAAGGCCGAAGGGGTTGTACACCCGCACCGGCCCGAGCCAGGAGTAGCCGTTGTACCACTCCCTGATCCGCTCCCGGTCGAGCCCTTCGAGTTCGGGAGCGAACACCTCGTCGAGATCGGACTCGGCGTAGCCGCAGATGTTCGCGTAGCGGGGATGCAGCGTGATGTCGGTGAGGTTGTTGAGCTCGGAAAAGAGGCTGACCTTGGTGAACTTGCTCACCCCGGTGAAGAAGCTGAACCGGACGTGGGCATCGGCGGACTTCACCGTCCCGTAGAAGCCGCGCAGGAAGTCGCGGTTGGCCCGGGCCTGCTCCGGGTCGTCGAGGGCGTCCAGGATGGGTTTGTCGTACTCGTCCACGAGCACGACCACCCGCCTCCCGGTTTGCTCCCGGAGGGTCCGGATCAGATCGGCGAACCGCTCCGGCAGCGTTTCGTAGCGCGACCGGATCCCGGCGGAGGACTCGATGGCGTCGAACTGCACCCCGAGGCGGGCGCGGACGCCGTCGAGGGCCCGGTAGTTGCCGCCGCCGAAGTCGAGGCGGATGACCGGGTGGCGGGTGGACCAGTCCCACGCGTCGTGGATCGCGAGGCCGCGAAAGAGCGGCTCGTTTGCCTCGAAGAGCTCCTTCAGGGTGTCCACGAAGAGGCTCTTCCCGAAGCGGCGCGGCCGGGAGAGGAAGTAGTGCTTTCCCTCGTCCACCAGCCGCCGCGCGTAGGGTGTCTTGTCCACGTAGTAGCACCCGTCCTCCCGGATTTCGCGAAAGGTCTGGATGCCGAGCGGCAGCTTGCGTCTCATCGGGGCCCCGACTCGCATGATACTGGCCCCCGCGCCGCGCCCCGGGTACCCTGCGCCGCGCGGCTTCCTGGAATGAGGGTGTCGTGAGAATGTCGTGATTGCGGTTGTCCAGCGAGTGTCCCGGGCCTCGGTTTCGGTCGGCGGGGAGCTGGTGTCCGAAATCGGGCCGGGGCTGCTGGTGCTGCTCGGGGTCTCGGTGACCGACACCCCCGAAGACGCCGCCTGGCTCGCGAAGAAGATCTCGGGACTCCGGATGTTCCGGGCTCCCCCGGGAGAGCCGGAGCGGAGCGTCCTCGAAATCGGCGGTGAGGTGCTCGCGGTGTCGCAGTTCACCCTGCTCGGGAACTGCCGCAAGGGAAGGCGTCCATCGTTCACCCGCGCCGCCCCGGGACCCGAGGCCGAAGCCCTCTACGAAGGATTCTGCGCCCGGCTGTGCGATCTCGGAGTCCCGGTCGGCGCCGGCCGCTTCGGGGCGATGATGGAGGTGTCTCTGGTGAACGACGGGCCCTACACCCTGCTCGTCGAGAGCCCCGGCGCCCCCTCCGGGCGGGGTATCCTTCCGGATTCTCGCGAATAGCGGCTGCTGGCCGGGTCGGCCCGTCGTGCGCTGACCGCCTTATTCGCTGGAGAACGAGGTGTTTCTCATGCGCATGCTCTTCCGGACGGCCGCCCCGTTTGCGGTCCTCGCCTGTCTGTTCACGTTCGCCGGCTGCGACGGCTCCGCCGCCGGTTCCGGGGGGCAGGCTGCCGCCAGCTCGCTGCTGCCCGACACCGTGGACTCCGAGGTGCTCGGGGTCCTGAACGGCGAGGAGATCACGCTTGACGATCTGACGGACCGGGACATCTCCCAGCTCGCCCAGCTCCGCAGCGACTACTACACGCAAACGCACGACCTGCTGGAGGAGAGTGCGGTCCGGGCTGCGCGCGAACAGTTGCTGCTTGCCGCCGCCGCCGAAAAGGGGATGACCCTGAACCAGTTCTACACGAACGAGATCGGCATCCCCGAGGTCAGCGACGAAGAACTCCAGTACATCTACGACCAGAATCGCGGGCAGTTCGGCGGCCGTACCCTCGATGAGATCGGAACCCAGCTTCGCCGGCAGATCGCCAATCAGAAGATGGGGCAGATGATCGAGGCCACCGGCAACCGGTTCCTGCGCGAGGCCGAGTGGGATCTGACGGTGCCCGCCTACCGGATCGCCATCGAGACCGCCGGTCACGCGGCCCTCGGCCCGGACGGCGCCCCGGTCGAACTCGTGGTTTTCTCCTGCTTCGAGTGCCCTTTCTGCCGGCGTTTCGACGCGTCGATCAACCGGCTCCGGGAGGACGAGGCCCTCGCCAGTCAGGTCCGGCTGGTGTTCCGGCACTTCCCGCTTCGCAACATGCATCCGATGGCCCAGAAAGCGCACGAAGCGTCCGTCTGCGCCGAAGACCAGGGCAAGTTCTGGGAGTACCACGACGCCCTGTGGGCAGACGACAACATCTCGCTCGACGGTCTGGAGCAACACGCCAGGCTGCTCGGCCTCGACACGGAGGCCTTCGCGCAGTGCCTCAACTCCGGCAGCAGCTACGAGCGGGTGCAGACGGATCTGGACGCCGCCCTGGCGCTCGGACAAACGGGGACTCCCGCCGTGTTCGTGAACGGCCGCTACATCGGCGGCGCGGTGTCGTACGAGCAGTTGACGGCCGAGGTCGAGCGCGAAATCGACGAGTCGAACTGAACGGACTGACTTCCCCTCCCGGAGCCCCCGACCCATGCCCAGAACCAACGCCCTTTCTCCCGAGGTCCGGGAATTCCTGGGGACCCGCTGCTACGTCCATCTCGCCACCCTCATGTCCGACGGCAGTCCCCAGGTCTCTCCGGTCTGGGTCGAGACCGACGGGGACCTCATCGTCGTGAATTCCGCGGCCGGCCGGATCAAGGACAAGAACATCCGGCGCGACGCGCGGGTGGCGCTCTCCGCGACCCACCCGGACGATCCCTTCAAGGCGCTCATGATCCGGGGCCGGGTGGTGAAGGTCACCGAGGAAGGCGCCGAAGACGGGATCGACCGTCTCGCCCGGAAGTACATCGGGGGCGAGCGCTACGAATGGCGGCGTCCGGGCGAAGTGCGGGTCGTCTACTACATCCAGCCGGACACGGTTAAGACTCTCTAGCAGCCTGTGGCGAAACCCGCGTGAGCGCCGAGGCCCCCACCGGGAGAATCGCTCATGCGCGTGTCCTCCCGCCCACCCTGCCGGCATGAAAAGCGGCATCCGCGTTTGAAGCCCTTGAAGCCGACGAGCGTGATTCCGTTCGCGGCCTGCGGCCGCGGTGCCGGCTGTTTCCGGAGCAGAGCGATAGCTCTGCGGAGACCCCTTGAGCACGAGGGACGGAAGACGGCGCCA
>MPMW01000101.1 GCA_002238705.1 Acidobacteria bacterium bin61
CGGCAGGAGAATATGCGCCGGTGGCTGTCGGCGGAACCGATCGGTTTGCGCGAACCCACGCAGCAGGCTCGGAGCCGTGACCAGCCTGGTGGCGCCCGGCCAACCTATTTCGTTGTAAGAGAGCGACTTGTGACCGGTGCGAACCCTCGGGCCGCGGCCCGACAACTACGGGTTCGCACCGGTCAGATAACGAGCGGGCCGTCGGGGTCGTAACTTTCCTTCACGCCCACATGTTCGATCCTCGGACGCCAGTTGGACCCCAGCCGGTAGAAGCGAAGACTGTCCTGATCGGCATCCATCTCATCAAGGAGTTCTGCCCGGAGTACAGCCCACTGCGCCGGATCTACCTGACACTCGAAGACCGAGTACTGCACACGCTGCCCATAGTTTTGGCAAAGGCGCGCAATCCTGCGCAGCCGCCGCCGACCCGCCGAGTCTTGAGTGGCGACGTCGTACGTGACGAGCATCAACACGGCTCCACCTACTTCCAGACGAACGGGGGATACCCATCCAGATCCCCGCGCAGACACCGCGCCAGCATGGTCGCCTGCAGAAACGGCACCAGCCCAACGGTCGTCTTCTCCTTGAGGAACGGGTGTGTCAACTCGTCCCGTTTCCGCTCCTGATAGGCCACGAGCAGTGCCTTGCGAGCGCGCTCGGTCAGATTCACCGCTCCGCTGACGGCGGTCTCAAAGTCATCCGCGTCGAGCTGGCGCCGGTTGATCAGCGACAGCGCGAGACGGTCGGCCAGTACCGGACGCAGTTCCTCGATGAGGTCGAGCGCGAGGCTTGGGCGGCCCGGACGGTCGCGGTGCAGATACCCGACCGCGGGATCGAGACCGACGGATTCGAGCGCAGAACGGCAGTCGTGAACGAGCAACGTGTACAGAAATGAGAGCAGCGCGTTCACCGGATCAGTGGGCGGACGCCGCGAACGACGCGTGAACGTCAACGACGAGCGGTCGGACAGAATCAGGGATCCGAACACTCCGTAGTAAGCGCGCGCTGCCTCACCCTCGATTCCCCTCAGCGAGTCGACATCACAGCACTTCGATGCGTGCCGGAGCGCCTGCGTGAGCCGGCGTTCGCAGTTCTCCAGTCGTTCCGCCAGCATCGCCGCAAGCTTCGCCCGATGATCCCGGAGCATTCGCCGCACCACCGCCCGCTGATTGACGATTTTCCCGATCACGAGGCTGCCCGCCAGACCGGCCGTCTGAGCCGGGTCGTCAGCCGCTCGGTACTGCGCCCGCCGAAGTAGCACGTTCCCTGACACCGGCCCCTCGATCCGGGCCGAGAAACGGCCCGTCCGGCTCAGCAGCGACAGCGTCACCCCCGATCTGGCGCAGTGTGCGACCAAGGCCGGCGTGATTCCGATGGCGCCGAAGCAGACGACCCCGTCGAGGAGGTGGATGGGAGTCCGGCCCTTTTCCGATCCCTTGACCCGAACCACGATGTTCTCGCCATCCTTGTGGAGCATGGCCGTTTCGGTCGTGACGTACAGGGTGTTCAGGTGACGGCGCACGGCGGCAGTCAGTCAGCCAGTACGTCGGCCAGCCACTGTCCCACGGCCGGCGGGCGTTGCAGTCTCTCGGGTTTGCACGCCTCCTTCAGCGAACAGGAGTCGCACTTCCAGCGTTCGTACACGGGGGTAGGTGTCGTCCCGCCTTCGATCAGTCCGCGCACCTCGCGGGCCGTTTGCGTGGTGAGATCCCGGAGTTCCGTATCGAACACCACGGAGGTTCGCCGACGGCTGCGCCCATAGAACAGGGCACCTTCGGGAATCGACTGTTCCAGCATCTCTTCCAGGCAAATGGCCTGCGCGCAGAGCTGGACCTCATCGGCGCGATGGCGCTTGGGACGGCCCCGCTTGTACTCCACCGGGAAGACCCGTCCACCCTGATGGACCTCGACGACGTCCACAACCCCGGAAAGGCCAAAGCGGCGGGAGCGCACGGGAACGCTGCGCTCCGTCCTGACGCCGAAACGCCGATCCGTCACCGCCTGTTCGACCCTGCCATGAAGAATGCGTCCCTCTGCGGTGAGCTGGTTCTCCATCCAGACGCGCTCGACATGAATCAGCGCACACTGGCGGGGGCAGTAGAGGAAATGCTGGAGGGCGGAAATCGGAACGAAATCCGTCTCTGAAACAGGAGGCGTGGATTCCGGGTCGGGCCCGCCCATCAGATCCGGTCGATGAGAGTGACCCCGTCCGGTAGGTCCTCGGTGTCCACTTGGACGGAGTAGTCGTCGTACGACCGGGCCGGAGGAAGGTTGCGCGATGCCGGACTTCCGAGCGGCGCCTCGTTGCCCTCGTGGACCCGCGCGACAGAGACGCGTCCGAAGAGCTTGTGAGCGGGCGCGTTCCCGAGAGCGCTCTCGTGGCGGAACACGATGAGGCGGCGGGCGGTCATTTCGCCGCGAGCGGCAGACCGGTCATGGTCGAACATCTGTTCGAGCGCGGCCCAGACGAGTTCGAGGTCGGCTTCCGAGAAACCGGTTCCACCGGCGCCGTTGCCGGCGAGACACGCCGACACGAACCCGTGGGCGCGGTACAGGCCGTACGGCACGATGTACTTCCGCCCCATCGTGCGGATGTCGCCCTTCGAATCCGCGTCCTTCTGCGTCGTCGCCGCCATTCGGGTGATCGAGACTTCGAGCGGCACGATCGGCTCGACCGACCGGCCGAACGAGAACTGGAGCGGCCCGCGCACCTGACCGCAGTTGGCGCCGGTAGTGGACATGACCGCCCCGAACGTGCGCACGTCGAAGAAGTTGTCGCACATCCAGCGCGTCAGCTTGCGGGCTTTCGCCTCGTCCTTCGGGAGCTTCTTGCGATCGTCGTCGCTGGCGTCCGAATCGACGGCGTCCCAGGCCCGGCGCTGCTGCCTTTCCAAGACGGCGCGCTCGGCCACGTAGATTTCGTAGGGCGGCTCACCCCCCTTCGCCAGGGTGACGAAGTTCCGCACCTTGCGCTTGAGGCAAACGTCCGTTACCAGCCCCTGGTTCGTCTGTGGGTCAAGTCTCGGAAGGTTCCCAGCGTCGGGATCGCCGTTGGGATTGCCGTTGGTGACATCGAAGAGGTACACAAAGTCGTACCGATTCTCGACTGCTGACATAGCGTTCAGTCCTCCTGCGTCTGCACGCGGTTCGCGGCGGATTTGCCCTCGAAGAGCTTGGCCCGCTGGTGGTAGTAGCCGATGACGAAACGCCCTTGCTGTTCCAACCCGAGGGTCGGCGGGAAGCCGGTCTCGAAACCCTCGAAGACCTCGGCGAGACGCTGCTCGTGGCGAACCGCCCATCCAACCCTGGCTGGGTCCTTGCGCAGGGTCGCCAGGTGGTGGGTCGCCTTCCGGTCGAGCAAGGGAAAGACGGACGCGGGCGTGGCGGACGCGGACCCGTAGAACTGGTCCTTGATCGTCACGTTCGACTTTTGGATCGCATCGCCCTGGAGCTTTTCGTAGATGGCAAACAATCGCCCCAGCCGGTAGGCGGGGTTCTTCTCGTCCTGATTCAGGCTCACGGGGACATCCTCCTTTTCGTGGCCGAGGCGGCGGTCGCGCGCCAGACATGCCTTGCAGATCGCTGCACGCAACCCGCTGATATTTCCGTCGGACCGCATCCGCATCAGGACGCCGGTCAGCAGCGACCTGGGATAGCGGCTCCCTCGCAGGATCGCTTCCATGAGCGAACCACCCAAGACCGGAGAGACGTTCTCCGATTTGCCCTGCACCGCGGTCTCGAGCAGCAGTCGCCAGACCGCCGGCGGCGTACGCCACGGCTCGGGTTCGATGTGCAGATCCTTCCAGTGCTCTCCGAGCCGGCGACCGATGCCGCCGATCGTGTCTTCGAGCCAGAAGCGAACCGAAAGGCGGGCCGCGTTGGGCGCGAGGCCGAGGACGAAGAAACGGGTACGCCGCGGATCCTTGATCCGAGGCTCGACAACTTCGAGCGGGCGACCATCGGCGACGGCCTTGATGGTGTCGCCGATTGCGACACTCTCCTCCTCGTCGGTCGGCGGCGCCACGAGCACCGAGAAGAGATCCTCTGCCGCGTCCGCGCTTTCGGGATCGCCGTCCGCCTCTGCCCAGAAAACGGTGGTGGTGTCGCCGATCCGAATCCGGTTGTGGCTGTCTCGCGCAAGCAGGGCATTGAGAGCGCTGGTGTAAGCGAACGCCGCGCGTTCCGAGACGGGGGCGTTGGCGCCCTGTTTCTTGCCGAACGAGGTGAAGGCGTCGTTGTTGAAGGACACGATGGACGCACCGGAAGTCTGGGCGCCCAGCACTCCCTTGATCTTCGGATGGAGACGCGCGGTCGGGAGACGCCTCCCGGTCACGAGACAGAACTCCCGATCGGCATTGTCGCCTTCGAGCGACGCCGTCCAAATTTCCCGTCCGGCCTCGCTCTCGTGAAGGAAAACAGGGGGACCCCCAAGGCTCTCAAGGCAAAACGCAACGTTTTCGCCGAGCATTTCCCCACTGTGAGGAAGAGCCCCATAGCGCTCGCTCGACCAGTTCTCCAAGAAGGTCAAGAGCGCCCTCAGGCCCTCGTCATCAGTATCCGCAAGGAGTTCCCGATGAAGCGACGCAAAGGCCTCGTGCTCACCCCGTTTCGCCGGGCTCGCGTCGCCCGTTCGCGGATCCCTGCGAACGCCGAGGACATAGGTGGTGCTGTCCCACAGGAAGTTGGGGCGTACGTTCACCGAGCGAACGACCGGGCCCGGAACTTCCCGAAGGCCGGGACGCGGTTTCTTGCCGCTCGTGTCTCGCACGTCCCTCACGTCGAGAACGCGACCATCCAAATCCAACACGACCGCGAAGGAGATCCCCTGCTTCGAGAATCCATAGGCGGACGCTTTCCCGCGGCCGGCCTGGCGCTCGTAATACCCGTTCAGGGCCTGGAGGATGCTCACCCCTTGACCTCTTCCGAATCCGGCGAGGGAACGTGGACGACGCCGTCCCGCAGCGCCGCGCGGAAGAATCGCGGAGACGAGCCGTTCGCGTAGTCGATGTCGTGGAGCATCCAGCCCAGATCCCGGTTCCGCTGGCCGGACGGCAGCGCTGACGAGAGTCCATCCCGGGCCGGAGCGAAGTGGGCCGGAAACTCCCGCGTTCCCAGATACGGCCGCTGGAAACACTGACCGCGACCGGCGCGGCGGTTGAACATCGCCGCGTGTTTGGCGGGCGTGTCATCGGGCTTCGCAGCCGACGTGAGCACGAAACGCGCCTCGATGACGTAGCCGACATCCCGCAGAACGGTAGCGGCGCGCTGCTGCCGATCGTCCTCGATCGTGGTGGGAAGCCCGACCGTGTCGCCACGCCCCATCGCCTCCCGGACCTTCTTCGCCGGGACCCGGCCGCCGAGTTCGTTGCGGCGAACCGTGTCGAACCGGATGGGCTTCAGGACCTCAATTCGATCGATGACCCAGCGGATCGCCGGCTTCCAGTGGATCGCCTCCAGAATTCCGCGCGCAGCGGAAGGGGTCATGACGTCGTAGGACACACGCTCCACTTTCATTTCGGGGCGGGTGAAGCACGCGTAGTCACCCCAAACGTGAAGCTTCACTCCGTACGCCATCAGGGAGCCTCCTGGAGCAGCAAACCCCGGCCTGGGTGACGTCCCTGACCGTTACCGTGGTCTTCCGTCATCGTCACTCTCCCGCCCGCCATGGCTTCGCGCACCGATCCGCGCCCCCGGATGCAGCGGGGGCGACTCCCGGTGCGCGAGAGACTCGCTATGCACATGTTTCGATCCCCGCATGGACTGGATATCCGGCGACATGCCACCGAGGATAGCACATATTCCCCTTTATGTGAATAGCCAGTCTAGAAATCTCTCAATCGTTCCCAGCCCGGCCGAGTCGCTCGGGGGGCTTCGCCTGGATCGAAAGGAACATTCAGATCACCATCCCTTCGACCCGGCGAAACGTAGGATCGTCCCAAGTGAGGCCCACGTCCTCCCGATAGATGTCTTCGTTCTGGAGGACAACGAACTGCGCCCCGAACTTGGCCTCCTGAACGATCCGGGCGGACCCGGCACCCAACAGCGCCGCCCGCGCCCGAGGCGGAACCGGCACCGTGTAGGGCTGTAACCGACGCGCGAGTCCGCCGGGACGCTCGGCAAAGTCGAGTTGCCGGATCAACCCGTCCGCGGTGCGGTCCACGCCGTCCGGTCCCCGGTAGGGCACGATCACGGGGACCATCGGGGTCTCGATCAGGCGGAACTCCCGGGCGATAGTCTCGAACGGAAAGTCGAGACTGGTCGTTCGTTCGGACAGCAGGGGGAGGATTCCCTTCTGGTCCAGGGGTTTTTCACCAATGGCCCAGTAGAGCGCCTGGAAATAGTCCTGAATGGCCTCGAGGGACGTAGGGTCATCGTGCGTCCGCAGGACGCCGCGGGCGGCGCCTGCCGCTCTGGCGATCTCCGGAACAGTGCGTCCGTCCTCAGTCGGGAACCCAAACACGAAGACCTCGCCGGACATCGCGCGGCCCTCCCGATTGCACCGTCCGGCCGCCTGGATGATGGACTCGAGGCCTGCCTCCTCCCGCCACACGGCGGGGAAGTCGAGATCCACGCCGGCCTCGACCAGGGACGTGGCGACCAGCCGGATCGGCTCCCCCGCCCCCCCCCCCCGCCCGGCCCCCCCCGCCCCCAGCCGTGCCCGGCCCTCCCCCAGCGCGTGCCGACGGTGCCGAGCGCACATGGAGGTCGTCAGGTGGGTCGCGCCCTCGTGACCCCGGAGCGCCTCGTACACCGCCCGAGCCCGGCGGCGGGTGTTGACGATGCAGAGGACCTGCGCCGTCTCGCCCAGCCGGTCGGCGAGTTCGTCTTCCGTCACGCTGTCCAGCGGGCGAAGGCGGGTGCGTTGCAGCCGCTTCTGGAGGCGGGCGGGCTCCGGCGCGAGTTCGCGCACATCGCGCAGCCCCCCTACAAACCCGCTGTCCTCTCTGAGGGCCGGCTGCGTCGCGCTTGAGAGCACCACGCTGGCGCGCCAGTTGCGGGCCAGCTCGTCGATCGCCGTAACGCATGGCCGCAAGAACCCGAGGGGCAGCGTCTGCGTCTCGTCCAGAACCACGACACTGCCCGCAATGTTGTGCAGCTTGCGGCACCGCGACGTGCGGTTGGCAAAGAGGCTCTCGAAGAACTGCACCGCCGTGGTGACGACGATGGGAGCGTCCCAGTTCTCCATCGCGAGACCGAGCTTCTGGCGGCCGGAGCGCTCCCTGATCCCGTCGTCCTCGAAGGCGCTGTGATGCTCGATCACGAAATCCGCCGCATCCGGCGTTGCGGCGAGCGCGTGGCGGAACACGTCCGCCGTCTGCTCGATGATGTTCGTGTACGGGATGACGTAGATGACGCGGTCCAGACCGTGACGGACCCCGTGGTCGAGAGCGAACGCCAGCGACGTGAGCGTCTTGCCACCACCCGTGGGCACGGTCAGGGTGAAGAGGCCCGGACGTTCTTCGGCGCGTTGCCGAGCGTGGGCCAGGACCTCCGCGCGGAGGTCGTTGACCGCGGTCGGCGCAGCCTCCGCGCTCAACGTCGCAAGGTGGCTGTCCAGGCGGTGGCGGAGAACTTCAAGCGACGGGTAGTTGCCACGAGGCGATTCCGTGCCGCGCGCGCGATCGTAATAGAGCTCGGTATCGAGGTAGTCGGCATCCACGAGCGCGGAGAACACCAGACGGATCAGAAAGGAGGCCGTGAAGCCGGCGGAGTCTCGACCGCGTGTTTGGACGGAGGGGTTGGTCAGCGGCGGCAGGGCGATTTCCTCGCGCCAAACGGGGTCCAGCTCGGGGACCTGCTGCCGCAGCCGGTCGGCGAGCGCCGTGATTCCGTCTCCGTTCACTCCGTTCGCGAGCCCCGCGTGATGGCCCGCGACACAGAACGCGATCAACTTGCCCAGCGGGCCCGGATACCGCTCGCACGCCACCTTGGCCCCGGCGGTGGAGTGGTTCACGGGCGCCGGGTTGCCGCGGAGCCGGTCCTGGAATTCCGGGGTGTACTTGCCGAGATCGTGCAGGAGTCCGGCCGTACGACCGAGGTCGGCGAGGGCCACGCGCTTCAGGAAGCGGGCGGCGCGATCCCCGGTCCCCTGGAGATGATCAGCCAGCCCGTGCCACGGAACCGCGGTGTCGGGGGGAGCGCTGTGGGCGAAGTACCGATCGTTTCGCGGAGTCATCGCGGCGTCATCCGTTGGAAGGCGTCCGGTACCGGGGCCGGGGCGGGCGGGGCGAGAAGGCGTGCGATCAGGGGCACGGGGGCAGTATCGCCGGTCCGCATGACAGAACGTGACACCCCGTCGTTACGAAATGAATCCGTGCCGCTCCCGGCCGGGTTGCCGGCCCTCGCCGGCGATTCCGGCACAGGAGAACAACGGCCGGGGGCCAGGGTGGGAATCCGGGACGTCCGACCGAAACCCGCGTCGTCCTCCGTAGTGCGCCAAGTCTCAGGACATACCGGCGCGCCCGCCGTCACGGGACCGCTGCTGGTCCGCGCTGTCGAGTACGCGCGCATGGGTCAGGTCGGTCGCCGCCACGGGACGGAGCATGGCGGCCGGCGCCGTGGCGATTGCCGCCGTGTTGCCATCCGGAGCGAGAAACTCCACTTCGAAGGCCTCGCCGCCGCGATGAACATGCACGATCGTGCCGACGTCGCCCGCTTTCAGGCCGGCTGAGGCAATGTCCTCGGTGAGAACGATGCGGTCGTGCTCTTCAAACATGGTGTTTCCTCATCGGTGCGCGGTGATGAGGCGCGGAGCGGCGTGTTCGGAGTCGGCGATCCAGACGGTGCGTATTCGGGGGTTGCGCCCGTCGGGGGTCTTGATGGGGCCGTCCACGCTGTACCTCGTTCCGTAGCCGGATTTCGCGACTGCGGTCACGTCGCCCGCGCTTCCCTGATCGATGGGAGCCTTGGCGAACGCGCCCCACTGTTGCGCGCGGAATCCGAAGTCCGCGAAGAACGTCCCCTTGCTCCCATCGGGATGGTCCGCCAACAGCAGGTACCTGACCACTTCGACTTTGCGACGATAGCGCGGTCGGCATTGGGCAGCTTCATGAACTCCAGCCTCTCCCTCTTCTACGCGCTGTCCTCGTCCTCGGGCGCGAAGAGGCCAAGGCCGAAATGGCGGCGTATCCGAGGGCCAGCGGGCCGGCAACAGGGCTCCGGAACGTGACTCTCGGGAACGCTCCCCCGGTATCCGGCTGTGCCTCACGGCCGCCGGACGTCGTTACGAAATGAACCCGTGCCGCTCCGGGCCGGGTTGCCGGCCCTCGCCGGCGATTCCGGCAGCGCCGACGGGGAGGGCGGCGGCCCGCGGCCGGGGAGGGTTACTCGCCGACCGGCGGCAACCCGTCAGCCCCCGGCGGCCGGCCGGTGGCCCGGTACGCCTGGTCCGGGTGGTTGATCCGGTCGGGAATCGTGCGTTCGAGGACTCCCTGTTCGACGAGCGGGCTGAGATGGCGCTTCGCGAGGTTCGCGGGATCGATCTCCAGCAGCAACCCCAACTCCTCGGAGGTCCACGCGCCGGACTGGCTGAGGATCTGCCAGATGGTGTATCGCAGCGTGGCTTTGCGGGGACGCTTGCCCAGCAGGAGGATATCGGCGCGCAGGTTCTTCGACAGCTTCGCGAGGGCGTCGGCGCGCGGCCCCGGGGGGACGCCGAAGACGGGGGAGGGATCGTCCGGCGCGGGTTCCGCGGCGCCTGGGTCCGGAGGATCCTCGGGGACCGTTTCCGATGGGGCCGGTTCCGATTCGGATGGTTCCGGGGGAGACGGCCCTGGTGGGGACGGCGCCGGTTGGGAGACCTCGTTTGTCGGCGATTGCGCCGGGGCGGGGGGAGCAGCAGGATCGTGGCTCTCCGCCGGGCCGGGGGAAGCAGCACGATCGTCGTCCTGGCCGGCCGGACCCGCGCCGGTGGATGTACCCGGTTCGTCCAACACCGCGCGATCCGGTGTTCCGGGGGCAGGCTCCGGCGCTGCTCCGGGGGCGGGCTCCGGCGCCGCTCCCGCGGGCGGCCGCTCGGGTTCGGGTGGGCGTTCGCGCGGTAGGTGCTCGCGTTCGGGCGGGTTTTGGCGGGGCGCACGCCCACCCTCGAACACGCTGGGGAGGCGCTCCGCTTCGCGCCCGAGGCCCACGAGCAAGAGCACGGAGCGGAGGAGGAGACGGCTGCCGTCGGCCAGGTGCGCGGCCACCTCGCGGCCCCGGCTCCCCGGTGGGAACGCCGACTCCATTTGCGCTCTCAACCGGTTCGCGGCCCGGCGCATCGCGTCGGCGACTGCTGCCGCCTCGCGTAGCGCCCGGGCGGTGCGGCGGAGCGCCGGGCCGGCGTTCGCCCGCAGCCAGCCGTGGGCCTTTCGGACGCCTCCTGCCGTGAGCGGCACCCACAGTTCGGCGGTGGAAGCTCCGGTCGATATCGAGGGTCAGCGGCGGCAGCTCCGGTCGATATCGAGGATCGGTGACGGAGGCTCCGGTCGATATCCGGGATCGGCGTCGGAAGGTCCGGTCGATATTCGGGGTCGGCGTCGGAAGCTCCGGTCGATATCCGGGATCGGCGGTGGGAGCTCCGGTCGATATCCGGGATCGGTGATTCCAGCTCCGGTCGATAACGGCCGAGCTCCGGTCGATATCGAGGGTCGGTGATTCCCAACTCCGGTCGATGACGGCCGAGCTCCGGTCGATATCGAGGGTCGGCGATTCCCAGCTCCGGTCGATAACGGCCGAGCTCCGGTCGATATCCGGGGTCGGTGATTCCAGCTCCGGTCGATAACAGCGGAGCTCCGGTCGATATCGAGGGTCGGCGATTCCCAGCTCCGGTCGATAGCGGCGAAGCTCCGGTCGATATCCGGGCTCGGTGATTCCAGCTCCGGTCGATAACG
>MPMW01000102.1 GCA_002238705.1 Acidobacteria bacterium bin61
CGAGGGACAGCGCGACGAAGACTCCGAGGTACCAGGGATAGCCGGCGGCCAGCACCGCACCCCGGGCGAACGGCGAGGCGGCCGGGCCCGGGCTACCGATGGTGACAGCGGCGCTTCCCATGATGGCCGCCGGGATCACGAGCAGCGCGAGCGCGCCTGCCACTCCGGAGGCCTTGCCGAGTCATTGCTGCAACGGGGCGGACTCACCCGCGTCGCCTGACTCCGGCATGCGGTAACCGACCCCGCGCTCGTTGCAGATGTAGGTCGGGTTTGCCGCGTCGTCGCCCAGCTTGCTGCGGAGCCGCTTCACCAGGGCTCGCACCAGCTTCGGGTCGCTTGAGCGCCGATTTCGGCCCCTCCACGCCTGGCGGAGCAGCGCGTCGTACGTCATGACCCGCCCCGTGTTGATCGAGAGTACGCGGAGCAGTTCGTACTCGGTGGCCGTGAGTTGCACCGGGCGGCCGTCGATGGCGACCCGCCGTTGGCCGTAGTGGATCGCCAGGTTTCCCAGCGAGAACGGCTCCGGGCGTGCCCGCCCGCGGGGGGGGGGCGCGGAGGGCGCCCCGCCGTTGGCCGTAGTGGATCGCCAGGTTTCCAAGCGAGAACGGCTCGGGCTTGGCCGTCCGGCGGAGGGCGGCCCGCACTCTCGCCGACAGCTCCGACGGAGAGAAAGGCTTGACGATGTAGTCGACGGCTCCCGCGTCCAGCGCTTTTACGATCGTCTCGTCCCTGCCGTAGGCGGAAATGAAGATGACCGGTAGATCGGCCAGCTCCGGTATCCGTTCCAGCAACTGGATGCCGTCGGTGCCCGGGAGCAGCAGATCCAGCAGCACCAACTGGGGCCGCCGCCTTCGGATGAGGTCGGGCAAGTCCCCCGGGTCGCCCGTCACGAACGGGGCGTAGCCCGCCTCGGTCAGCGTGCTCCGCACGTATCGCAGCGTCTGGGGATCGTCGTCGACCACGACGATGCGCGTCCGCTCCCGCGCTTCCCGCGACGAGCGCAATTGCCTCGCGGCCATTGCGGGCAAGACGTCTTCGCCGGCGTCCTCGGCGACCGGGACCGTGAAGGTGAACGTCGTGCCGCGGCCCGTACCACCACTCTCGGCCCAGATGCGCCCCCCGTGAGCCTCGACCAACCCCCGGCAAATGGTCAGGCCCAGGCCGGTCCGTGCGGGCGCACGTTCCCGGTCGCCACCGACGGCTCCGGAGTGCTTGCGGAACAGATGCGGTAACTGGTCCGGGGGAACGCCCCGGCCGTCGTCCGTCACCGAAATCGTCACGTACACCCCATCCCGGCTGGCCGCAATCCGGATGGGAGACGATTCGGGGGAATGCCTCGCCGCGTTCGACAGGAGGTTGTTGAGAACCTGGACGATGCGTCCCCGATCGACGATCACGGGGGGCAGGCCTTCCGGCAGATCGATGTTCACGGCGTGTCGCACCCCACCACTCAGGAAGGTGTTCCTGGCCTGGTCCAGCACGGTCGCCAGGTCCGTGGTCTCCGGCGAAACCGACAGCGTGCCGGTCTCGATGCGCCCCTGGTCCAGCAAGTCGACGATCAGGCGGCGCATGTGATCGGCGCGTTCGTCGATGACCCGGAAAAACTGAAGCGACTCGGCCGGGTCCGGGGCCGGGGTGGCGCTCAGTACCGTGGCCGTCGAGCCCTTGATGGCGATCAGAGGCGCCCGCAACTCGTGGGCCACCAGGCTCAGGAACACGGCGCGCTGGCGCTCCAGCTCCTCCAGCGGCGCCAGGTCCTGCAGCGTGACTACCACCGACTCGACCGCGCGGTCGGCGGTATGGATCGGGGTGGCGTTGACCAGCATGGTTACGCTGCGGCCGTCCGCCACCGAGAGCGTCATCTCCTCGGCGCGGATCGTCTCCACGGAGCCAAACTGCTGCGCTGGCGAGAAGTCCGCCAACGCGCATTCCCGCCCGTCGCCCCGCCGGCAGGTGACCCCTTCCAGAAGTCGCTCCACAGGGTAGTCAGGAGGGCGATCCGGCGTACCCAGAGCCTCGACAATCCGGCGCGCCTCCCGGTTGAACGAAACGGGTTTCCCGGTTGCGCCATCGAAGACGGCGACGCCCATCGGCGAGGTTTCGATCAGTGTTTCCAGTCCAGCCCGGGCGCGCCGCTCCTCATGGTGCGTGCGGGCGTTGGAGATCGCGGTCGCCGCCTGGGACGCGAACAACACCAGAATCTCCTCGTCCGCGCTGGTGAACTCCTGTCCGCGCTCCTTCTCGGCGAGAAAGAAGTTGCCCACCAGCACGTCGCGGTGCCGGATCGGGGTGCCCTGGAACGTCATCGGCGGCAGCTCCGACGAAAAGCCGAGCGCCCGGGCGTAGGCGGTCAGATCGGGCAGCCGCAACGGCGCGGCGAGCTCCAGGAAGTGCTCGAAGAGCCGCGGTCCGTCGGCCCAGTTCACCAACTGGCTCCGTTCCTCGGATGTGAAGCCCGAGTTGACGCACTCCCGGATGCGCCCGGCATCGTCCACCGTAGTGATTACGCCCAGGCGGGCGCCGGTCAGGGCGCAGGCGCTGTCGACAACCTCGTGCAGAACGGTATCGAGGTCGAGGCTCGCGCTGATCCGCAGGACGGCAGCACTCAGTCTCGCTACCCGCTCCTGGAGGGCATCGATTGCCGATTGCAACTGTTCCGGATTCTCGGTCACTGACTCACCTCCGCCGGGTCCGAGGAGCGTCGCACCGTGCGACATGCCGCACGATGTCGCGACCGATCCAAAGTCACCATACTAGAACGAACTATAGGTCTTGCTGTCACTCAAAAATTACCGTAACTCACTCGTCCTACCCGGTCGCGGCGATGGGCGCTCGATGAAATCCAGTTCGCGCCGACACCCGGGTGGCGCGCCGAATCGCCTGCTCGCATCGCAGGCTTACGCGACCGAAGTCTGAAACCGGGCCGCCGGGCGACAGGCAGGACCGGACCACCCCCGCGAGCCGGTACGGGAAGAGTGGGACTGCGTCGGAAGGCGCAGGAACAGCTCAGCGGTGGAGAGGGAGGGATTCGAACCCACGCGCCCGGCTCTTCACCGGACAAAGCGCTTTCGAGGCGCCGCCGTGACGGCCACTTCGCTCCCTCTCCGGGCCTGGTGAGCAAGCAGGTTGCTCTGGAAGTCGGTCGGCGGCGGCCGCCCGCCCGATGTCGAGCCCGCCGGTCACCCGCGGGATGGACTCGCCGGAGACGTCCTCGAGTTCCCGCCGGAGGCGATAGGCCTCCCGCAGGAGCGGGACGTAGTGGGAGCCCTCGGAATACGCGAGGCGGATGATGCGGGTCAGGCCGTGGGACGAACCGAACGTATGGGGATATCGAAGCGTTCGAGGCCGAGCACCCGGGCGCCGCTCTTCGCGAGGTGGTAGACGGTCCCGCTGCCCATGCCGCCCACGCCGATGACGATGGCGTCATGGAGGGGCGAGGTCATGGGGAGAGGTCGTGAGGGGGGAGGGAGGCGGCGCGGGCGTCACCCGGCCAGCAGCTTCCGAAGAAGGCCAGCCGGGGACGGTTGTTCAGGTTACCTCTGGTGTCGCGCGACGACCCCCCGCCCCTACCCGGGACCGGTCACTCTCCTCAGGCGCAGGACGGCGCCGGCGCCGACCAGGACCAGCAGGGCCCCGAGCGTGGTGAGCGGAACCGCGGCCCGGACCGTGACCTCCCGCATCTGCTCGTCCACGAACCGGAACGACGGGAGCCCGGGAAGGACCTCCGCGGTCATCCGTTCCCCGGCGAGGATGGAGGGGACGAAGAAGGTCCGCCAGTGTTCCGCGAATTCACGGACCTGGGACCGGAAGCGCGTAAAGCGCGCGTCTCCCGTGCCGGCTGCGTCCAGCAGCGACTCCTGGGCCAGAAGCGCGGGCGAGAGGAAGCGATAGCGGCGCACCAGGGTCCGCTGGGCGGCGAGCCGCTCGTCGTACACGCTGGTCACTTCTTCGAGCCGGCGATTCACCGCATCGGTCGCGGCCCACGCCAGCGCGGCGCGATTCGCCTCGTCCGCCGCCACCCCGCCGGCCAACTCGGGGTGATCCTCGAGATAGCGCGCCAGCAGTTCGCTCCGCTGGTTCACGGCGTCGTTCGAGGCCTCGCGCTGGGCGGTGATCATCTCCACCCGGGACGGCAAAGGATGGAGCAGCCCGGCGGTGATGTTCACGCCCGCCGGCAGGACCACCACCAGCAGGAGCCAGGCGCCCACCAGGACGGTGGCGTTCCAGGCGGAGGACCGGCCGAGACCGTTCACCCAGGCGGCGAGGGTGAACCAGAAGAGCGCGTAGGCGGCAACCGCGGCGCACCACAGCGCCACCCGGCCCGGGGACCCGAATCCTCCCGTGAAGAGGACCCCGAGCAGCGAGACACCGAGGGCCAGCCCCATGACCAGGATCGCCCGGAAGGCCAGCTTGGCCCCCACCACCCCGCGGACCGAGACGGGCTGGGAGAGGGTCAGCGCCAGCGTTCCCTGCTCCCGTTCGCCCGAGAGCACGTTGAAGCTGAGCGCCAGGATCAGCAGCGGCAGCAGATAGACCACCACGAAGGCCAGATCGAAGCGCCCCACCAGCAGGTTCAGCGGGTTCTCGATCTCGCCGTTTTGCAGGAACGAGGACTCGTTGGTCTGGATGCTGACGTCGTAGTAGTAGGGCAGGAGGTCGGTCTGTCCCACCGCAAGCGCGGTCAGCGGACCCGGGTCCAGTACCGCGGTGTGGGCCCCGGGAGCTCCCCCGAGCACACTGGGGGACCGGGGGTCGCGGAACGGGGAGGAGGGCCGGCCGCCCTCCTCGATGCGCTCGAGCTCCGCTTCCAGGGCCTGGACGCGCTCGACGTTCCCTTCCCGGGCCGCGGCAACGGTCCCTTCCTGGAAGTTCACCCACGCGATCCCGTTCGCCAGCGCGTAGGCAAAGAGGAGGGCGAACACTCCCAGCACCAGCCCGAGCGCGCGGTCGGCCCGGAGGAGGCGCCACTCGTTCCGCAGGACGGTTCTCAGGGTCATGGTTACGCCACCTCGGCGCGCCGCACCAGCGACCCGGCGACCAGGAACGCGCCAATCAGCCACAGCCCGAGCATGGCGAGGGACAGGGTCCGGTTCTGCAGCACCCATCCGAGTGAGGGGGAGTCATATTGGAAGGGCGGAACCTCCGCCCAGGTGTCCGCGGTGGCGATGTAGGTCTCCCCGGTGCGCGAGTTCTCCGCCAGGTCGCCGTTCATCCGGCGCATGAGGTCGCGCCGGTACTCCTCCGCCGCGGTGGCGAAGTGCCGGTGCTGCTCGACGTCGGTTCCCGCGAGCCCCATCGAGAGAGTGCGCACCGCGAGCAGGGGCGCCGCGACGGAGAGGGCCTCGTGAACCACTCCCTGCCGCTCGAACCGGTTCCAGAGGGCGCCGTAGTTCCGGTCGAAGATCCGGTTGGCGAACTCCTCGCTCTCCTGGAGGTAGACGCCGATGACGTTCACGGGGAGGTCATCGACCGTCTCCACGCCGTACTCCGCGAGCAGGCGGGCGGTCGTCTCGCCGCGGTCGGGCCGTTCGATTCCCGGAACGCCCGAACCGATCTCCCGCTCCATGGTGCGGGCAAACTCGACGGCCGAAGGCGTCGGGTGCAACCACTTCGAGAGGTCGACCGCGACGCGCGGCGCCACCAGCCCGTTCAGTACCCAGATGCCGAGCAGCGCCACGAGCGCGGTTCGGGCCGACCGGACCCACGCCGATACCGCGATGGACAGCGCCACGAAGACCCCGAAGTAGGCCAAATAGCTGACGGCCAGGACCCCGCCTCGCGCGAACGGCGTGGCCCCCGGCCCCGGGCTGCCGATGGCGATGGCAGCGCTTCCCACGATCGCCGCCGGAACCAGGAGCAGCGCGAGGGCGCCCGCCACCCCCGGCGCCCGGGGCGGCCGGGGGCGGGGCCGGCCCTCCCCCCGCCCCCCGCCGAACCGGGGAGCGGGGGGGGGGCCCCCGCCACCCCCAGCGCCTTGCCGAGCCCCAGGTCCCGCCGGGAAATCCCGGTGGCGAGGAGCTGCCGCAGCGTGCCCTGTTCGCGCTCCCCCGCGAGGGCGCCGAAAGCGAGCAGGATGATGAGCAGCGGCACCAGGTACTGGAGGACCTGCGCTGCCGTGAGCGCGCCGAGCCGCTGGCCGGCGGTGGCGTCCTGCGCCGGGCGCATGAGGAAGTCGTTCTGGCGGTGGGCTTCCAGCCAGACCGAGGTCCCCGTGTAGGGATCCACTCCCTGGTCCAGGAACGACAGGGGAAGCCGCGGCTTGAAGGCGTAGATGCCGTAGTGGGCCGCCGAGTGGGGGTTCTTCTCCCCCTGGGACTCCCAGTGGTCGCGGGCCGTCTCCCGCGCCGCGGAGTGGGCGGCTTCGGCCCGCCGGGTCTCGACCCACCCGCTTCCCAGCGAGACGAGCAGCAGCGCGCCCACGATGGCCGCGCACCAGCGGAAGCGGCCGTCCCGGAGCAGGTCGGTGAACTCTTTTCTGACAATGTGCCGGATCATCACGTCCCCCCTACTCCTGCATGTGGTCGAGATAGATGCGCTCGAGGTCGGCGTGGCCGATCTCGCCGGTGCTCAGTTCGGTGACCAGCCGGCCGTGCCGCATGATCCCGACCCGGGTCCCCGACTCCTTCGCGCGAAACAGGTCGTGGGTCGCCATCAACACCGCCACCCCCCGGCTCCGGAGCGTTTCGATCAACTCGGAGAACTCCCGGGAGGCCTTGGGGTCGAGGCCGGAGGTGGGCTCGTCGAGCAGCAGCGCCTCGGCGTCCTTCGCCACCGCGATGGCGATCCCGACCTTCTGGCGCATGCCCTTCGAGTACTCCGCCACCCGGCGCCGGACGGCCGGGCGCGGCAATCCCACATCCACCAGGATGTCGGTCAGCCGCTCGGTGGTGAGCGTCTCCCTGCCGCCGAGGGCTGCGAAGTACTCGAGGTTCTCGAGTCCACTGAGGTTGCGGTAGAGCATGACCTGCTCGGGCACGTAGGCCAGGCGCCGTCTTGCTTCGAGCGCGCTCTCTGCCACATCGAAGCCGGAGACCCGGACGCGGCCGGAACTCGGTTCGATGAATCCGAGGAACAGGTGGATGGTGGTGGTCTTGCCGGCGCCGTTCGGGCCCAGCAGACAGTAGACCTCGCCAGGCCGAATGGACAGATCGAGACCGGCAACGGCCTCGAGGGCGCCGTAGCGCTTGACGAGGGAGCGGGCCTCGAGGACGGGATCCTCGAGTTCGGCCTCGCGGATGGGAATGGGAGGGGCCTCGCTCGTGGCGGGCACCTCCAGGACTGCCTGGGTTGACATCTGACTCTCCTCCCAAATGAGGGAACGCCGGCGCACCGGAACGGGCGCGGGCGCAACAACAGGACGGAACAACCAGCCGTGGGGCTGGCTATGGCTGTTGCGGAGTCAGGCGGGGGGCGCCCGGGAGCCGCCCCCCGTGGGCGTGATCCCGTGGACGCGCGGAACGGCAACCGGGAGGACGGCGGCGCGGACGGCCGGATCCGGACTCGCCGGGAGGCCGGACGCGAGGAACGGCGCGTCCTGGGCGTGGCAGAGGACGCAGCGGTCCCCCTGCCCATCGACCTCGTCGTGCAGATGAGGGACGACGCCAAGAGCCAGCAGCGCGAGCGCCGCGAGGGCAGCCCACGGAAGCACCCGGCGCCAGTTCGGCCTCATGGCGCGGATTCTTGGTTGTTCGGGCGGCAGCGTCAAGTGGGTCCCGGATCGGGGCGCTCCGATCTGTCGCTCTAGCGACGGCGCGGCTATTCGCCCCCCGTCAGGGGCCGGACGTAGCCGTCGCGCGTCTGCGGCAGCTTGCGCCCGAGCAGGCGGGAAGCCACCAGCGTCCGCAGGATCTGCGCGGTGCCGCCGCCGATCGTGAACATGCGGGCGTCGCGCACCATGCGTTCGAGGGGCCGGTTGCGCGAGTAGCCGGCGGCGCCGAACATCTGCAGCGCGTCGTTCGTGACCTTGACGGCGGTCTCGGAGGCCAGGATCTTGGCCTGGGCCGCTTCGATGGCGTCGGGAAAGCCGGACTTGCCGGCGCCGGCCGCGGCCCGCCAGATCATCAGCCGCGCCGCGTCGAGCGCCGTCGCCATGTCGGCGAGCATCCACTGCAGACCCTGGAACTCGCAGATGGGCCGCCCGAACTGCTCGCGCGTCCGGCTGTAGTCGAGCGCCAGCTCGTAGGCGCCCTGCGCGATGCCGAGCGCCACCGCCGCGGCTCCGACCCGCTGGCCGTTGTAGGCGTTCATCAGGCTGGCGAAGCCACGCCGCAGGCCCCCCGGCGGGGTGACGATCATGTCGTCCTGCACTTCCAGGTCTTCCAGCAGGATCTCCGTTTCGGGGAGGCCGCGAAGCCCCATGGCCGGCTCGCGGCGGCCGATGCGGAGGCCGTCCGGAGCGCCGGACTCCGGGCAGCGGACGACCATGAAGCCCCCGATCCCCTGATCGATCCCATCCTCGAACACCCGGGCGAAGACGAGATGGATCCTGGAAACACCGCCGCCCGTGATCCAGTGCTTGACCCCGTTGAGGACGTAGCGGTCGCCCTTCCGGTCGGCGCGGGTCGTCATCTCGGTGGCCGCGCTCCCGGCGTCGGGCTCGGTAATGCAGATCGCGGGCTTGTCCCCCGCGAGCACCAGCTCGGCGGCGAGCTTCTTCTGCGTCTCGGAGCCGTAGCGCATGATGGCGCCGATCGCCCCCAGATTGGCTTCCACGACGATCCGGGCGGTCACGCCGCAGACCCGCGCCACCTGTTCGATGACCAGAACCGCGTCCAGGCAGGTCAGGCCGGGGCCGCCGTATTCCTTCGGGATCGTCAGGCCCATGAAGCCGGCCGCGGTCAACGCCTCCACGTTGGCCCAGGGGTAGGCCTCGGTGCGGTCCACTTCGGCGGCGCGCGGCGCGATCTCCCGCTCGGCCAGCTCGCGCGCTTCGTCGCGAAGCGAGACCTGGGCTGCGGAGAGGTCAAACATCACACTTCACCGGCGTCGGCTGACCCCGGATGACAGGGGTGGGGAGCAGCGCCGACTCGACCGCGGCGGGGGCGCGCCGGGCGGGGATGCGTCGCGCGCGGCGTTGCCGCAGGCGCCGGGCGAGGGAAGGCCGAGGATGCCGAAGCACCGGTGGGTCTTCATGGCTCACCCGGTTGACTCCCACCGCTCAGGAACCAGGGCGCGACGCGAAAGCCCTTGAGCGTGAAGGCGGCGTCTCCGCCGTGGACCAGCACTCCCCCGCCATTCGGGTTTCCGGGGAGCGCCGTCCACCAGGCGAGAGGGTCGATGGCCTCCGGCTTCACGGTGCGGCCCGATTTCACCTCGACCGGAATCAACCGCTCGCCAGCGTCGATCAGGATGTCGATTTCGTGACCCGTGGCGTCGCGCCAGAAAAACAGCGGCGGGGCCCGCCGCACCGCGGCGAACGCCCTTGCCGGCGCGCCCCACACGCACGCACCGCAACAGGGGCGGCCGCCAAAAACCCCGTGGCGGCTCCGGCCGCATCGCGGGGAACGCCTTGACGAGCTCGCCCACCACGAACGACTCGAAGACGGCGCCGCGCAACGGATGGTGTTCGAGGGTCGCCCCGTCACGGATGCCGAGCAGGTAACAGACGAGTCCGGAGTCGAGGAAGTGGAGGCGCGGCCGTTTGCGCAGCCGTTTGCGGTAACTGCGGAAGTGCGGCGGAAGGGTGGTCGCCAGATGTCCGATCTCAAGGGCGCTCAGCCAGCGGCGGGCGGTCTGCTGCGAGATCCCGGCGTCGCTCGCCAGACCGTTGAGGTTCAGTTCCGACGCCGTGCGCGCGGCGGCGAGCCGCAGAAAGTTCTCGAAGGCCCGGAGGTCGGCAACCTGCAGGACCTCACGGAGATCCCGCTCGACGTAGGTGCGCACGTAGTCCCCGAACCATTCGAAGGCCGGCTCGTCCCGGTCGTGGGGCCGGGGGTAGAAGCCGGTGGCGAGGGTGTCCCAGAGGCCGGATGCGCGAAGGGGCGGAGCGGTCACTTCGTGCGGGAACGCTTCGGGCCGGTCCAGCACCAACGGATCGAGCGGGGATCGGCCTTGGAGTTCGGCGACGGAAAACGGAAAGAGCCGGAGAATCGCGGTCCGTCCGGCGAGCGTTTGGGAAACCGTCTCCATCAGCAGCAGGTTCTGGGAGCCAGTGACGATGAACCGGCCCGGGCGATCGTCCTCGTCCACGAGCCCCTGGAGGTAGGAGAGGAGTTCGGGCGCCCGCTGGACCTCGTCGAGGACTAGGTGGTCCGATGCCGCAAGCAACGCCCGAGGATCGGCGAGCGCCCGCTCCCGTACGTCGGGCGCTTCGAGGGACAGGTAGCGGTGGTCGGGAAAGACCGAGCGAACGAGGGTTGTCTTGCCCGATTGGCGTGGTCCCGTCAGCGTAACGACCGGATTCGTCCGGGCCGCACGACGGAGAGCGGGAGTGAGGTGACGCGGAACCACGTCGCGAATCTTCT
>MPMW01000103.1 GCA_002238705.1 Acidobacteria bacterium bin61
AGGGGAACCAGGTACTGAGCTTCTCCTCCGCCTGTCGTTTGTGTTCCGGCTTGATGTGGAAGGCCACCGTGGCCAGCGCGAGCGCCAGCACCCCCAGGTCGTCCGAGAACCCGGTCAGCGGAATCACATCGGGAATGGCGTCCAGCGGGAAGACGAAGTACCCGAGCGCGCCGATGATGCGCGCGCGGGCCCATTTCGGGGTCGCCGGGTCCCTGAGGCAGCGATAGAGGGTGAGCGCCCTCCGGATTACCCCCTTGCCCGCGGCCGGCGCGAAACCAGTGAGCTTTTCCCGAAACGACTCCCGGCTGTACGCCTCGTCGTAGTTCGGTTGTCCATTGCCACCGGCTTGCTCGTTCTCGAAATCGTCACCGCTGTTCGGCAGATCATCCTCGGGGTCGTGACGTCCAGCGTTGTCGTTGTCGGCGTTACTCACGTTCCGATTCTCCCGCCACGAGTCCAGGTACGCCTTCCACTCTTACCAGCCAGTCGTTGAAATGCGGACAGGCGGAGCGAATTGTGTCGAGTCCGATCCGTGTAGCAGCCAGAACCCCGTCCACCGTCTTCCGGTACTCCGGAACCATCTCCAGAATGCGCTTCGAAGGGGCCGAGGACGGCGCGTCGTCAATGTGCTCCGGCGTCTCGAACTGATTGCGGATTCCCTGAAGTTCGACCGTGAGACCAGGATGTCCCACGACCTCCGCCAACGTGGCGCAGTCGCTGAACAGGAGGGCCTCGAATTCGTGCATCAGGACTCCCGGTACGAAGCGCCGACAGTCAAACCGTGGTCCCATGGCCGAGCCAATATCCCGAGCCATTGCTTTCTCGACAAGAGCGGCCCGTCTCGGTAGCGACGTGTTAGTCGCCTGGGCGCGGCCAGGCCAGCCACGATGCCCACTATGCGGCATTCCGTAGTAGTCCACGAGAGTAGCGACGACGCAGCCACCGTCGGCTCGCAGGTGCCTCACAATTTCTCGACGGACGGAATCCCATCCGCGTGCACCACCGCGTCCGCCCCGCCGTCTGGCGCTACCCAGAATGCGGGCGCCGACCGAGAGATAGCCGGCGCGGTTCAGCGCCTGCGCCAGGACGGTGTTGACAAAGCCCTCCTCGGTCTGCCCTTCCACATGAACGAGCAGCCGGTTCACGCCGGGGTTTTTCGTCGCTCCGGAGCCGGACGGCCTCCAAGTTCGTTCTTCTGCCAGAGTTCACCGAGGGCGTAATCCTCGAGCCATTCCGCGAGCTCTGACGATTTCAGACGCGTTAACCTCGTTGCCCCATCCACGCGATCGGCGACCAGCACATCTTCGGGCTCGAAAGAGTCAATCAGTTGGGCGGATTGGGTGGAGACGATCACCTGCGTTTCGACAGAAGCGCTCTGGATCAGGGACGCCAGAACATTGATCGCGAAGGGATGCAGGCCCAGTTCCGGCTCGTCCAGAATGATCGTCGAGGGCCTCAGCTCGGCCGGTTGTGCGAGTAGTACCGCAAGCGCGACGAAACGAAGCGTCCCGTCAGAGAACTCCGAAACGTCGAACGGTCGGCCGGTGGCGGTATGGCGCCAGCGAAGCCGCAGGATCCGTTCGTCCAAGGCAAAGGGGCGAATGTCAAAGTTCTCAAAGAACGGGGCCACCATTCGGATGGAGCCCCGAATCCGCTCGTACGATTTCCGATGCTTCTCCCCCAAGAAATAGAGAAAGCTCGCCAGGTTGGACCCGTCCGCCTGCAGGGTCTCGCAGTCGTACAGATCAGAGTTCTTGCGCAGCGCCGAACCCTGCCCGACAGCTCGAAAATCATAGGTCCGCCAACTGTTCAGGTACTGGTGCTGAGGATCCTCGCCCATGTCACCCGCGCGAGGGGCAACGATGCCGGAGGTCTGACTTCCATCCCAATCTGGACGAAACCAGGGGAGGTCCGACATAGCCTCCGTCGTTACGAATAGACGCTGATCGTCGGTGGGCTCGAGTTCCAGTTCCAAAGTACCGCCTGGTTCCGCGAACGAGATGTGGAACGACATCCTCTTCGTGGTTCCGGCACCGTAGTGAAGCAGCGGATCAGCACCGCCGACGCGCCCTACATATTGCTCCAGACGCTCCTTCCCGATCGCCTCAGCGAACTCGAAAATCTCGACGAAATTCGATTTGCCTGAACCGTTGGCGCCGATGAGGATGTTTCGGGCCGTCAAACGAAGTCGGTCGAGGTGGGCGAAGCTCCGGAACCCCGCCACCGAGAGTTCGCTGACGGCAGGCACTCTTGAGATCTCCTTGGGCGCCGAGTCTAGCCGCCCGGCGTTCCGTCCCCGTGAGTACGGTCCCGAGCCGTCAGGCCTGACGCTTCGCCATCACCCCGAGCACCGCGGCGGCCACGATCAGCGCCAGCGGGACGAAGGCCGTGATGAGCCCGAGACCGACTCCCAGCACCGGCGCGCGGAGCAGGATGACCCCCGCGTTCACCAGGCTGGCGATGAGCAGCCACTTGAAGAGGCGGCCGCGCCTCCGGTACGGACCCCACGCGATCCCGAACAGCAAAATGCCGTAGGAGAGCCCGAAGGCGGCGGCCGTGCCCCGGCGGGCAGACAGCGCCGCCGCGAGTTCGGGATCGCCGTTCGCGACTTCAGCCGGGGTGAAGCGGCCGCCGATCAGGTCGGCGTCCGGATTCAGGTAGGCGGCGCTGAGCGAGATCAGCGACACCACGATGGTGAGGGCTCCCAGCAGGGCGAAGATCGCCCAACTGACGGTGTGTGCGTGTTTCATGAACCGCTACCTCACTGGCTTCCGACCCAGCCGGCGCTCAGTCCGGCCCGGTCCACTTCCTCGCCCCGGAGATACACCGCAACGATGTCCCGGGTGTTCGCGATGTCGTCGAGAGGGTTCGATCCCAGCACCACGAAGTCGGCGCTCTTCCCCGCCGCGATGGCGCCGGTGTCGGACATCTCGAGGTACGCGGCGCTGGTGCTGGTGGAGGCAACGATCACCTCGTGCGGGGTCATGCCGGACTCCACCATGTCCCGCATCTCGATGTGGGGCCGCCAGCCGGCGTTGCCGTCGGTGCCCATGACGATCGTCATCCCCGCTTCGTTCAGCCGCGCGAGGTTGCGGGCCTGGATGCCGAAGGATTCATGGGACTCCGGCCGGTCCATGTGCGCGGCCTGCGCCGCTTCGAGCGCCTCGCCGCTCAGGGTCCCCGAAAGCCAGCTCATGTCCTCGTGAGCCCCCCGGGCCCCGAGGTTCGGAATCAGGACCACGTTGGGCCGCTCCTGGACCATCGCCACGAACTCGTCGTCCACGTCCATGTCGCGGACGCTGTGGGCGAACGAGTCCACTCCCGCCTCCAGCAGGCCCTTCGCGTCCTCGAGCGAAAAGATGTGGGCGGTCACGCGCAGTCCGTGCTGGTGCGCCTCGTCAATGACCGCGCCGTAGAGATCCGGCGTCAGCTTCTCGTACTGGCCGCCCCGATCGTCCACCCAGATCTTCACGAAGTCCACGCCCGCGCCCGCCAGTTCCTGGACCGCGGTTCGGGCTTCTTCCGCGGTGTTGATCCAGTAGGGGACTTCCGAGCGTCCCGGCTCGTGACGGGTGATCCCGCGGCCGGCGGTCATCGCGAGGGCGGCGCCGGGCACCGGGTTGTCCCGCACCGCGGCGGTGGCGTCGCCGTCGTCATGGCCGAGGCTCACCGCCGCGCCCACGCCGTAGTAGGCGCGCCGCTGGAGGTCGTCGATCAACGTCTCGCGATCTACCGCAAGATGGACGTGGGTATCGATCAAGGCGGGAATGACGGTACGCCCGGTGAGGTCCACGTGAGCGGCGCCCTCCGGCGCCATCACCTCACCGGCCGCGCCGACAGCCGTGAACTGGCCGCCGTCGATGACGAACACGGCGCCCTCGATCGGGTCGCTGCCGTCACCGGCGATGACCGTGGCGCCCTCGAACACGGTGGCCGTCGACGGGGGGGCCTCTTCGGTCGGGGCGCAGGCGCCGAACAGCCACAAGGCGGTGAAAAGAATGGCGCCTGGCGCGCCAAGCCGGTTTCGGAACATGCTGTCTCCTCCTGGTCTTGCGGCGGGCCAGCGGCCCGTCCGCGGGAGTTTCGATTCGAAAGGAGAGCCTACCGGGTCGGAGCCCGTCCCCGCATCAACGACGAGAGCCCGGCGGGGTCCGCGTCGGGACGCGGCTCCCGACGGCGTCCGCGTCGCGCATCCAGTAGTCTCCGTCGTGTGTTCCCGCCGCCTGCGCCGCGGCCGGACGAAGCAGCCCGTCGCGAAGCTCACGCGAGTTCCACCACCGGCTGCAAGGAGCCGGAGTCATGAGACAGCATCGTTTTTTCGTCGTCGCGGCCGGATGCGCGCTCGCCGGGGGGCTCGCGTGCGCCCTGGAAGAGAGCGACTCTCCGCCCGCGGCCGCTGACGAGGTCGCCGGCCCGATCAGCGCCGCCGAACTGGTGGACCTGCGGGCCGCGGTCGGGGGAAGCCGTTCCCCGCAGTGGGCGCCCGACGGATCCCTGATCACGTTCGTTTCGGCCGGAGGCGACCTCGCCGGCGTGGACCCCGAGGACGGCTCGTTCCGGATTCTCACCCCGGATCTGACGCTCAGCGGGGTGGGATCGCTGGGGGCCCCGCAGCCGGTCTGGTCGCCCGACGGGCGCTTCGTCGCCTACACCACCGACCGCGACGGCGCGCCGGACATCTGGCTGTGGTCGGCCGAGGAGGGCACGGACCGGCGCCTCACCCGGCTCTCGGCGCGGGCGAACGGGCTCGCCTGGTCTCCGGATGGGACCTCCATCGCGTTCGCCGGCGACCGGTTCGGCAACATGGACATCTGGAAGGTGTCGGTCCCCGGGGGAGAAGTGCACCGGCTGACCAGCGACCCGCTCTACGAGGGGTATCCGAGCTGGACCCCGGATTCCGGGACGCTGTTCTACGTGCGCATGGACGACCGCTGGGTGGATCACGACGTGATCGAGATCACCCCCGACGGCCGGGATCCCCGTACCGTGGTGGAGGACCGCGGCTTCTTCGACTACCGCGCCGGCAGGGCGTTCGGCGCCGTCCAACCGTCCCCCGACGGCGAACAACTGCTCTTCCGCTCTCAGCGCAGCGGCTGGCTGAACTTCTGGATCGCGCCGCGCGCAGGGGGTGAAGCCCGGCCGCTGGCGGCTTCGGACCATGACCAGAGCGACGCCCGCTGGTCGCCCGACGGCGCCTGGGTCAGCTACACCGAGAACCGCGGCGGCGTGCATTCCCTGCGGCTGGCGGCGGCGGACGGGTCGGGGGCCCGGAGTCTCGTGGAGCGGGAGAGCGGAGCGGCGCTCCGTCCCGAGTGGTCGCCCGACGGGAACAGGATCAGCTACACCTTCGAAACCCCGGCGCGCCCCACGGAACTCTTCGTGCTCGATGTCGCTTCGGGAGAGAGCGCGCTCGTGCACAGCGAGATCGGCGTGGACGCCAACCCCCGAGTCCAGCTCCCCGAAAAAGTCAGCTACCCGAGCACCGACGGCCTGCGCGTAGAGGCCTACGTGCACCGGCCGCCGGACGCCGCTCCCGGCGAACGCTTTCCCGGCGTGGTCTGGATCCACGGCGGACCCACGTCCCAGTTCGACGACCAGTTCCGGCGGCATCAGCAGGTCCACTTCTTCGCCCAGCGCGGTTATGTCGTGCTCATGCCGAACATTCGCGGCAGTTCCGGCTACGGCCTCGAATTCGAGGACCTCAACAACGGTTGCTGGGGACACTGCGACCTCGAGGACGTCCTCCGAGGGGTGGACTACCTCAAGGGCCGTTCCGACGTGGACCCCGAGCGGATCGGGGTCACCGGAACCAGCTACGGCGGGATCATGACCATGGCGGCGGTCGCCTTCGCCCCGGGCGTCTTCCAGGCGGCCATCTCGCTGTCGGGCTACGGCGACATGACCGAGTTCCACACCACGGTCCAGGAACTCCAGCACATCAAGCTGGTCGAGTACGAACTCGGCCCCTATCCCGAAAACCGCGAGACCTACCTGAACAGCTCCTCCATCCTGAAGGCGCACGAGGTCACCACGCCGACCTTCGTGATCCAGGGTGAAGGAGTGGCGGCTGGCTGGCGGATGCGCGAAGGCCAACCCCAGGCGGCGCTCAACTTCGCGCGCAAGCTCGACCAGTACTACAAGATCGTGCGATACAAGGCGTACCCGGGCGAGGGGTACTACGTGTACGGACGGGACAACACGATCCAGAAGCTCCACGACATGCTGGACTTCTTCGAGGAGTTCCTGACCACCGACATCCGCTACTCCACCGGGGAGTGACCTCGGCCTGCATGGCGCGCCGGCCGGGAACGCCGGCCTCCGGCCGGCAACCGCCGCGCGAGAGCGCAGCGGAACCGCACAACCGTCCCCTCCTTCACCGCCCGCCCGGTACGGAAACGCCGACCTCCGGCCGGCACAGCCCGCCGCAGGCGGGCGGCGGGACGGACCTCATCCTCCGCGATGGCGCAGAGGCTCGGAACGCCGGCTTCAGCCAGAGCCCCGATCAGCTCTCGGTCGGGGGCCGCCGCAGGAACCGGAACCCCAGCCACCCCATGAACAGGTCCCACAGGACGTGGAACACGACCCCCGGCCAGACGGAACCGGTCTCGATCACCATGAAGCCCCACACCAAGGCGCCCCCCGCGGCCCCGATGACGCCGCGCCATCCCTGGGCGGCGTGAGCGGCCCCGAAGAAGAGCGCCGGGAGTCCGACCGCGAGCGCGCCCCCTTCCCATCCGGGGCCCAGCCACGCGCGGAGGACGGCGATCATGAAGCCCCGGTAAACGATCTCCTCGCCGATCCCGGCGCTCACGGCCAGGCCTGCGAAGCTCCGGAACTCCGTCCCCGAGACGGGAATGTAGGGGTTCTGGATCCGCCATCGCTCCCGGGTGCCGGAGATTCGCGAAGGGGCCGTTTGCCTCGCAGTGTCCGCGGCCAGCCAGACGACGAGTGCGAGGCCGGCGCCGGCCGCCGGCCAGGTCCAGCGGGGCGCCGCCAGGCCCAGCGAGGCCAGATCCCGCCCCGCCAGGACCCACCAGACCAGCGTCACCGCCGCGAGCATCCACAGCATCGCGCTTCCGCGCCGGTAGATGGAGCGCTTCTCGGCCGCCGTCAGTTCCGCCGGGGGCGCCCCGCGGGCCTCGCGGACGGCGAGGGCGCCCGACCAGGCCGACACACCCGAAACCAGGATCAGGACGCCCAGCCAAATGGCGTCCACCAGTCCCGGTTCGATGCGCTCCAGCTTTCTGCGCCCCTCGTTGCGGCGCGGAGTATAGGGAGCCGCGGGCCGCAGGAGGGGTGAGGCGGCTGGGGCGACGCGGATCCTGCGGCCGGAAGGCCGCGATCTCGCGTCCCTGGCGGGCGGGCGGAGGCGCCCCGCATCAGAGGCCTTCGGCCACCAGTCGTTCGAGCCCGATGGCCTCCACGTCTTCGTGCAGCGGGAAACGGCCGTCGCCGGGGAAGATGACGAAGAGCCGGTCGAGCTTGAGGTCGGCCAGCGCGGCGTGCATGGAGCGCGTCATCTGCGGGGCGCTGGCGCGTTTGAACTCGAACCCCCGGCGACGGCCGCCGTCGAGTGCCAGCAGATCCAGCTCCGCGCCTCCGTGCGTCCCCCAGTAGTAGCAGTTCTCCCAGGCGAATCCGAGGCGATGCACGACCTCGTGGAGGGCGAAACCCTCCCAGGAGAGGCCCGACTTCGGGTGGCCGAGCAGCGCTTCGGAAGATTCGAGGCCCAGGAGCGCGTGCAGCAGGCCGGAATCGGCCAAGTACACCTTCGGCGCCTTTACCTGCCGCTTCTTCAGGTTTTCGAACCAGGGCACGAGGCGCCGCACCACCAGCGCATCCACGAGAGCGTCGAGATAGGTCATTACCGTCGGAGCGGTGACGCCGAGGGCGCGAGCCAGCTCGGCGTTGTTCCAGACGCTCCCGTGGTAGTGCGCCACCATCGTCCAGAAGCGGCGCATGGTGGCCGCCGGAACCGTGACGCCCAGTTGCGGGAGATCCCGCTCCAGGAAGGTCCGGATGAAGGTGGAGCGCCAGCGCATGCTCCGGCGGTCATCCCCGGCGAAGAACGAACGGGGAAACCCTCCGCGGAGCCAGAGCCGCTCCACGACTGCGGAACCGGTCCCGACCTCGCCGGCCCGGAAGGGCGGGAGTTCGTGGTACGCGATGCGCCCCGCCAAGCTCTCGGAGGACTGCCTCAGCAGCGCCGGGCTCGCGCTCCCGAGAATGAGGAAGCGGGCCGGGTTGTCGGGCCGGTCCACGAGCACCCGCAGGAGGCGGAAGATCCCCTCGTGGCGTTGCACCTCGTCAATGACGACCAGGCCGCGAAGGGGCGCCAGGGCCAGCTTGGGGTCCGCCAGTCGGCGCTCGTGGGTCGGGTCCTCCAGATCGAAGACGGTGACCGGTCCGGGCAGGTCGGCGATCAGTCGGCGCGCAAGGGTCGTCTTGCCCACCTGGCGCGCCCCCACGATCGCGACCACCGGGAAGTCCTCGAGCTGTGCGCGGACCTGCGCCTCGTGTTCCCGGCGAACGATCATGGCCCGATGATACTTGAAAATCAAAAATGACCTCTTTGATTTTCATGAATGGCTATTCCAAAGGCGGAGTTGTCGTCGCTCTTGCGACCCTCGTGGCGGCGTGCTCGCCGAACCCGGGCCCGACAACTCCCGCGGCACTTCCAGCCGCTCCCAGCCAGACTGAACCAGTCGCTAACCAAGCAGTCACGCCCAGCGGCCTACATGTTTCCGCAACCGGGGCTGATTTCGTTGAGTTTGCGAGGAAACCAGTTGCGGCAGCCTGGAGCTATGAAAATCCAGCTCAGCACCAACGAGGCTCTTACAAACGTCGATCCTGACTTCGCGGTGGCCGTGCCCTGGGAATCCCCCTCGTATCGGGCCGAACGACCATCATCGGGGAACATCGTCCACGCGCGGGTCAGAAGCCTCCAAGGGCGCACGACAAGCCTTTGGTCCACCCATGTCACCGGCATGGCTGCCGTCCCTCCGCCAACTCCACCCGTATCCGACGTAGGGTCTCTCAGTATCCACGGCCTCGTCGTCACCGGCTCCGGAATCGATGACTACTCCAGGATTCCGGATGCGCTTGTCAGGCTCACGAACCTCGAAACGATGGAACTGGAGGATCTGGTCTTGACGAACTCGCGCGGGTTCTACGACTTCGCGTCTCTCTCGGATGAGCGGTATCGCGTGGACGTTGCCGCCCTCGGTTACCAGGCAGCCTATCCCCAATACGCCCGCTCCGGCGCCGGCTACAGCGAGATCCAACTGGACTTCTGGCTGACCCCGGAGCCGGCCGAGGCGTATTTCGGCGCGGTCAGGAGCCGGGAGGCTGCCTGATGATGACGATGGTGCCGAAGGTTCCCCGCTCGCCGAACCTCCCCGCGCCGGTTGGCGCCCGCACCCCCGGGGCCACGCCCATTTTTCCAGTGTTCGCAGCGCATTGGCGTGCCGGTTCGCTTGCAGCAGCATCGCCGCGCGCAACCGGTCGAGCGTTGTCGTGTTGATGGTCTGGAGTTCCGCATCGCCGTCGAGGATGCTCTGCTCGCCGCGGTGACGATCCCCCGGACCCAAAGCGAGTTCGGGGAACAGCGTCAACGGCACGCTGCGGCGGGGCATCGGTCTCGATCCGATCGGCGGGGGCGTTCGCCGGTTCCTCCACGCACGGCGCCGTTCGCTTTCGGATCGAAGATCTCGAACGCGACCCACGGCTGCGACCGGTCGCCTCGTTGCCGCAGCGCCCGTTTGCGCTGGGCTTTCTTGCACAGCCAGCAGGAGCGCATCGAGGGAAGCTCCGCGCCGCAGTCCTGCGCGAAGGTCCAGCGCTGCCTTCCTACTGCGGCTCTCCCAGGTTGATCGGCTCCGGGTCCACCAGCTTCACCGCCCAGAGACCGGAGTGGTGGTCGGCGACGAAGATGTGGCCCTTGTAGGGCTGCGGTCCCCAGACCATCGGCGCGTTCGGGATGAAGCTCTCGGGATCCTGCGGCCGGAAGACCGCGATCTCGCGTCCCTGCCGGTAGAGGTCGCCCCGGAGCTCGCCGGAGATGTCCACCACCCGCAGGCCGCCGTTGTAGTAGCCGATGTAGAGGATGTCGTCCTCCACCCAGAGGTTGTGGGTCCCGGCCTCCGGCACCTGGTAGCGGGCCACCTCGCGGGCGTCTTCCCACTCGTCCCATTCGTAGATGTGGATCCAGCCGGCGGCCCGGTCGGGCGTGTCCGGCTCGCCGATCGTCTGGTAGGGGAACGCCTCGTCGCCCCCGATCATCAGGAACTTGCCGGTGGACTGGCTCCGGTAGGGATATGCCGCGTGATTCCAGCCGCTCGGATAGCGGGTTCTCCCGAGCTCGACCGGGTTGTTCGGCGCGCCGCCCATGCCGCCGCCGCCCACGTCCACCGCGACA
>MPMW01000104.1 GCA_002238705.1 Acidobacteria bacterium bin61
TGCCCGTCCCGCACTGGTCGCTCGGGGAGATGGCAACCGCTTTCGGATTCGGACTCGACGAGTACCTCTTCTTCGGCGGCTATCCCGGAACCGCCGACCTGATCCGGGATCTTTCAAGCTGGCGGCGCACCGTGGCTGACTTCATCACGAGGACCGTCGAGCGGGACGTGGCCTCCATGAGTCGGGTGGACCGCCCGGCACTGCTGCGCAACCTGTTTGACGCCGCAGCGGCGTACTCGGCCCAGCCGGTCACGCTGCGCACTCTGCTTGGCGAACTTGACTCCCGGGAGAATGCGGCCACCGTCGCGCGCTACCTCGAACTGCTGGAGTCGGCAGAACTCATCGTCGGCCTCCGCAAACACCGGGGCGAGCCGGTCATCCGGCGGTCCCCGCCGAAACTGGTGGTTCTCAACACCGCGCTCATGACGGCGCCGGCAACCCGCACCTTCGATGGAGCGCGCGCGGACCGCAGCTATTGGGGGCGGATCGTGGAATCGGCGGTCGGGGCGCACCTCCACCAGACCCGCACTCCCGGCATCCATCTCGGTTACTGGCGCGACGACCGCCGCGAGGTGGACTTCGTGCTCCGGACGGAGGGCAAAGTCCTGGGCATCGAAGTCAAGTCCGGGAGGCCGCGCGGCGGGCATGTCGGACTGGAAGCGTTCCGCGCCCGGTTTCGGGGAGCGCGGACACTTCTCGTGGGCGAGGGCGGCGTGGAGATCGCCGATTTCCTTTCGGAACCTGCCGCGCACTGGTTGGAACACGATGACCGTTGATCTGGACCGCACGGTCCGACGGCTGGAGCCGAAAGGCCAATGGAGCGGTCCGGCACCCCTCAGCACCTACCGCTACGCGCCAGCGTACGTGTTGCTGGGCGACCCGGGCGCCGGCAAGAGCACCGCCTTCGAGCGTGAGCGGTGTGCAACGCTGCGCGCGGAGACGGTGACGGCGCGGGACTTCCGGACCATCTACGGAGACGCGCTGTCGCCCCAGACGGAAACGCTGTTCATTGACGGTCTCGACGAGGCGCGGGCCGGCGGCGGCGACCCGCGGAGTCCGTTTGACGAGATCCGTAGTCGGATCAAGAGGCTGAATCCGAAGCGCGTCCGCCTCTCCTGCCGGGAGCTTGACTGGCTCGGCGAGAACGATCGGACGAATCTGAGCAAGGTTGTCCCGGGCGGAGAGGTCATCGTTCTCCGCCTCGAACCCCTGAATGCGGACGAACAGCGCTTGATCATCGGGGCCGACCCGGGGATCGCGAACCCCGCCAACTTCATCCTCGAGGCCGCGGACCGGGGCGTCGAGAGCCTGCTCACGAACGCCCAGACCCTCGCTCTCCTCGTCCGCGTGGTCGCCGAAAACGGGGCCTTCCCGGAGGGGCGTACCGAGACCTTCGAGGAAGCATGTCGGCTGCTCGCCCGGGAGCCGAATGACGAGCTTCGGATTGCCGCTCCGCTTCCAGAGCCCAAGACGGTGGTGAAAACCGCTGGCCGTATGTGCGCGGTGCGCGTTCTTTCGGGTTCTGTCGGTTTCTCCTTGCCCAGCGCCCGTGAGTCGGATGGGTTCGTACCGACTTCGCGATTTGGAGCCAGTGCGGTCAGCGCCGAACGCGCTGCGCATACACGTCTATTCACCAGCGTCGGGGGCGGCCGATTCGTACCCGTACACGCCAACATCGCCGCGTTTCTCGCGGCTCAGTACCTGGCGCGGCTTGTGGACAGTCAGGTGCCGCGAGGCCGCGTCCTATCGCTACTCACCGGAAACGACGGGCTTCCCCCGACGCCGTTGCGGTCACTGGTCGCGTGGCTCGCGGTGACTTCAGGCAACCTTCGCAGAGCATTGATCGAATGGGATCCGGTCGCGGTGCTGATGTACGGCGATGTGAGGGAGTTCGAGTCCGAGGAAAAGGCTCTTCTGCTCGACGCAATCGGGGGTGACCCGTCGCGGCTGTACGAGGGGCTGTGGCCTGACTCAGCACTCGCGGGACTCCCCAGCGCTGATATGGAGCCAAGGCTGCGCAGGGTGCTGGCGGATCCCGATCGCAGCAATGCCAAGCAGAAGATTGTCGAAATCGTCGTGGAGGCTCTGAAGCGGGCGCCGCCCAACGAGCAACTTACAGACATCCTGCTGGAAGTGTGCCGCGACGCAACACGTTGGCCGCGAGTTCGAAAACCCGCCCTGGACGCATGGATTCACAGCCTCACCGGCGAACCCACCCGCAACGACCGGCTCCGCCAAGTCCTAGGTGAGATTCGGGACGGCAGCATCAGAGATCATGGGGGCGAAAAGCTCGGCACGCTACTCCGAGAGCTCTACCCCCGCGCAATCGGGCCTACCGAACTCTGGGAGTATTTTGGCCTGCCTTCAGAGCGGTTGATCGGGCGGTTCTTCAGATTCTGGGTCGAGCTACCCGACGCGTGTCCAGAGGACCATCTGCCAGCCCATCTGGACCATCTCGCGGAGTCGGGAGACGCCCGCCACGGGAGGCTCGATCTCCCCCGTCCGAGCGGCCTGCCGGTCCGGTTTCTGGCGCGCGGGATCGAGATACACGGCGAGCAAGTCGGGACAGCCAAGCTCATAGCATGGCTCCGCGTGGGGCTGGACGAATGGGGAATGCTTCGCCCCGAAGGTTTCGGTACCGAGAACGCAGGCGATCAGATTCGGGGGTGGCTGGAAGCCCACCCCGAAACTCAAAAGGCGGTCATTCGCTCCGCGCTACACAGGGATGAGTTCCGCGAGCTGGGCTCCGTCGAACACCACCTAAACGAGCTGCTCTTCCGATCCAGGCTTCCCGATGACATCGGCTTCTGGCATCTGGAGGAGGCGGCCATCACTGAAAACGTGGACGTGGCAGCACACCACGTCCGAAGGTTCCTGAGAACCCTCGAGAGCTGGCCCGTCCCGGTAGACGACGCCCTCGAGAAAGGGAGGAAACGGCTGCAGAACCGTCCCGAAGCGCTTGCCGTACTGGAAGCGGGGCTGAAGAGTCGGCTCTCCGACGAACACATCCGCAACCAGATCAAATTGCAACGTGTGAAGGCGTGCAAGCCTACGCCGGAATCCGAGTTGCTGGAAGCGGTCCGCTCCCATAGGGACGCGCTCCAGGAGAATCTCGCACCGTCCGGTCTGCTGCACACCATGGCCTACTGGTACTCCGAAGACCTCCTTGGAACACAAGATCGTGTTCCGCCAAACCGTTTGCTCAACGCACTCGGGGGCGATGAACGGCTCACGGCAGCCGCGATGCGTGGCGTCCTGATGGCCCCGTACCGAGACGACTTGCCGTCTGCCACCGAAGTCCTGGCGCTGAAACGAGAGGGACAGATCAGTTACCTGACCGTCCCGGTATTGGCAGCACTCCAGCAGATGGACGCTCGCGATGTTCTGGTGCTTGGGGAAAGGAAGCTTCGGACAGCTCTCGCATTTCGTTTGGTCTTTGGCCCCTCACAGAAAACCGACTGGTACCTGGCGTGCGTGAGTGAGCACCCCAACCTCGTAGCGGAGACCCTGGTCCTGTTCGGTCGCACGCTTCTGCGGGCAGGCGAAACTGTGATCCCAGATTTCCACAGCCTCGCGAACGAAGCGGATCATCACGAGATCGCCCGTCGAGCCACACTGCCACTGCTTCGCGCTTTCCCGGTACGAGCAAGATCGGAACAGATGCGATTGCTCGATGAACTGCTGTGGAGCGGGCTGAATCTCCCGGAGAGTGCTTCCTTCCGCAAGACCCTTGAAGGCAAACTGGCTTCTCAAAGCATGACCGTCGGCCAGCGGACGCACTGGTTGGCTGCGGGGGCGGCGTTCGATCCCCATGCATTCCTGCCAAGATTGGAACAGCACATTACAGGCTCCGAGTCACGGATTCGCGGTCTGACCATGTTCTTCTCACCCTCATTTCGGCGCGCATTACCCGCCAACAACCTGGATTCGGCGGCGCTCCAATTCCTGATCCACACGATCGGAGGGTCGTTTGGCCCGGCGGATCCCGATGGCTTCGTTACGATCCGTGAAGAAGCATCCGACCGGGTGCATCAGTTCATCAATCAGCTCGCGGCGTCCGCTGATCGGGAGGCCGGCGCTGCGCTGGATCGCTTGGTGCACCGGGACGATCTCGCCGAATGGCGGCCCGCGTTGGAATCCGCGCGCGGAGCGCAGAGGATCGTTCGGCGTGATGCGACCTACGTACGGCCTTCACCGGCAAAGGTCATGGCCGCACTTGACAACGGCCCTCCGGCGAGCGCGGCCGACCTACAGGAACTCGTGCTCGACCGATTGCGCCGAATCGCCAAAGAGGTCCAGTCCACGAATGCTGACCTATGGCAGTTCTTTTGGAATCAGGACTCCCACGGCAAGCTGACCGAACCCAAGCCTGAGAACCCTTGTCGCGACGCATTGCTGGAGATCCTGAGCCAGCGCTTGCCCGACGGATGCGACGTGCAACGCGAAGGCCAGTACGCCGGGAACCGTCGGGCCGATCTCCGGATCGCGTCCGGCAACTGGAACATTCCGGTCGAGATCAAGAAAAACACCCACTCGGACTTGTGGAACGCAGTGCGCAACCAGTTGTTGCCGCGGTACACGAACGACCCCGCGACGGAAGGACTCGGGATCTACCTTGTTCTCTGGTTCGGCCCGCAAGGCACCGCTCCAGTCTCCGATGGTCCACGTCCAGGGACAGCAGGCGAACTCAAGGACCGACTACTTGCGAGCCTCGACCACAAGGAACGTCGTCGGTCCGCTGTCGTCGTGATGGATGTGACGGCGCCCTGAGCTGCGCGACGCCGCTCCGCCGTCAACGTTCGCTTCGCTCGGCGAGTCCTTCCACAGCCCCACCGTGAAGCGGTGCCGGTCCTCAATCAGGTCCGGCTCGGTGCGGTTGTGCACTCGCATTCCTGGAATGATCTTGCTGCGCGCACCCATCTCGCGGGCTTCGGCGCAGCGGTAGTCGCGCATCACGTTGACAAGCGTTTGATTCCTGGCGTAGCGCTCCTAGCGCTCACCGGTCGTCGGCCCACACTCCGATAGACGCAATAAGCGGTGCGTCGCTCGGCGCTATTGCTGTTTCGGTTTCGCGTCTCGAATAAACGAGTCAGAAAACAGATCCATTCTCTCCGAAGCAAATCTAAATTCTTCAAACCACGGCATCGACTTACCAGAGATGCCCATGAACCATCGATGCGTCTGGATTACGTCCCGCTCGCGAAGGTTCTGTTTATCTTCTTCCTCCGCTTCCTCTTCTTTCTCTACGAGTTGCATGTACGCGGAGTACTGCGGTGTTCGGGCATCGATAGGTTCCCCTCTACGGACGGTCTGCCCCTGGATCAGAGACATGACCATCGCCTCAAAGAAAACCGTCCACCTTGCCTTGTTCCATTTCTCGCGCCCATAGTGTTTGCGCACGGCATCAATGACCTCTTCATCCTGCGCATATCCATCAACTAACCGTCGGTACACCCTCTCATCGTATACACGGAGAATTGTAGTCACTGCAGTCGCGTACAGTAGAGCCCTCTGATCGGCACGTATGGACTCCAGAATGAAGCCGAGTGTGTGAAGGGAATGCAGAACACTCCTCACATCAAGAGTCGGCAGAGCCAACGCCTCGAGAAGGACTTGCCGTGCATCAGAGAATTCCTGTCGTGCACTCTTGTCCTTTGCTTTGGACACGAACTTTTTGATCCCAATTGCGTCAAGAGTCGTTTCAAGAAGACGGTCACGTCTCGGATCAGGTAGTCGAACACTTACGTCAATGAAACGGCGTAGATAGATTTCCGCGTCAAAACCACTTCCATATTGAGAGCGTATAGAGTGGGCGAGTTGTTCCCTGTTGATGGCTAGGACGAACACTACATGACGCACCGAGAACACGTGCTTGGCCGCTTCTAGGAGCGCAATAGCGTACGTCGGGCGACATCGGTCCAACTCGTCAATGACCACGACAAGGGGTCTGTCTTTCGATGTCTTCGTGACCTCCTGTGCGATCTCGTGTAAGGCCGAACGGAAATCAGTGACAGCCTTTTTCTGACTCACATATTCGGAGAAGTTGGATTCCGTGGCGTCGTCTAGGAGAGTTTTGACTACGTCCGCGGCGATTCCCACACCCGGCACGGCTTGACTCACGGCGGCCAACAGGGCTGGCTTGAGTAGCTTCTTGGCGTTGGACGCCAACTTGTCGATCAGTTGGGGCTCCGCAGACTCTCCGAGAGACCGTTTCAGGCCCACGTCCAATTCCGCAGCCAGGGCCAGGAAGGGATGTGCGGCAAAATCCGTCTCCCAAGCATTGAAGTCCACAACGGTCAGGCCTTCGTTCCGCAGGTGTTGCGTCCACATTTCGAGAAAGGTGGTCTTTCCCATTCCCCACACGGCGTCGATGGCGACCACCGCCGGGCCTTCAAGCGAGGCGACGATGGAGGTGAACGATTCGGCGGATTTCTTGCGGTCCAACAGGTCGTTGCGAAACGGGTCCTCGGGCGGGACGTGGATTCTCGGGACGCGGAGGGGGATCGGCACGACTACTGGGCTTGTATTCGGAACACCTTCATCACCTCGTCGCCGAGGTGGTTGATGACCTTGACGGCGATGCGGCCTGAGGTGGGTTTCGGGAAGGGGCGGGAGACGTCGCGGCGAAGGGTCTCCCAAGCTTCCTGGTCGATCTCCGCCTTGAGGGTCGTCTTGAGGGCCTTGTAGGGATCGGCGCTGGCGCCGGGAAAGTAGGCGTGGCGGACGAAGAAACTCTCGCCGTCGTACTCGGTGTCAATGAACCAACAGGGGACGTCGTCCGCACTGTCAGACGGACGGCGTTCACCGTCTGCCAGGCGATCAGCATGGCCATGACGGTGGTCTTGCCGGCGCCGGTGGCCATCTTGAGCGCGACGCGGAGAAGTTCCGGGTTCGCGATGGCGTTCGCGTCGTGGAGGTGGTTCCAGATGCCGCGCAGGCGTGGCGGCAGGTTCATCCCCGAATCCCGGAGCGCCCCGGCGACCTCCACCAGCCAGATCGCGGTCTCGGCTGCCTCGATCTGGCAGAAGAAAGGACGGAGGTTCGAGAACTGGTGGCTGCGCCAGTAGCGGAGCAGGCGCGCAGTCTCGGGGGTCACCTTCCACTGCCGCTCCGGCAGTTTCCGCCAGCGGTCCACTTCCTGCCGAATGGTGTTGATGACCGGGTACGGGTTGTACTGCTGTTCAGCAGTCGAGAGCTCCTTCTCCCCGAGCGCCAGCCGGAGCTGCGTCGGTTTACCAGTCTGGGCCTTCGGGGCCGGCACCGGGGAGATGAACTCGGCGGTACGGCGCGACTCGATGATCTCGCTGGTCGGCAGGCCGTCCCGGTCGAGCTTCCAGTGCCGACCGGGGTACTCGTACGGCGAGTTGAGGATCGGGCGCTCGAAAAAAGACTTGCTCAATGTGACGGCGCGCGATTGTAAGTGGCTGTCACGTTTGACTGTCACCTCGGGCCATCGTTTCTGGCAAGCGGAACATTCCGGTCGAAATCAAGAAGAACTCCCACCGGGACGTATGGAGCGCCATCCGAAACCAGTTGCTGCCGCGTTATACGAACGACCCCGCTACGCAGGGGCTCGGTATCTATGTCGTGCTCTGGTTCGGCCCGCAGCACACCGCGCCGGTCCCCGAAGGTTCCCGCCCGCAGACCCCGGACGCACTGCGGGATCGGCTGCTCGCCAGACGGACGCCGGAAGAACGTCGCCGGGCCGCCGTCGTCGTGATGGACGTGACGGCGCCCTGAACGGGGCGTCGCCGTCTCCGCCCGTCAGCGCTTCGCTTCGCTCGGCGGGTCCCTCCAGAGCCGCACCGTGAAGCGGTGCTCCTCTTCGATCAGGTGCGGCTCGGTGCCGTTGTGGGCGCGCATGCCGGGGATCATCTTGTTCCGCACGCCCATCCCCCGCGCCTCGACGTAGCCGTAGTCACGCATCACGTTCACGAGGGCCTGGTTCCGGGCGTACCGCATCCCCGACTTCATCCCTTCGACGGTCACCGTGTTCGGCAGGCGTCCGGGGCTCTGGATCTCCAGGCGGTCGGCGTAGATGCCGAGCATGATGTCCGTTCCGGCGATGGAATAGTCCCGGTGAACCAGGGCATTCACCACCGCTTCCCGAACCACGCTTTCCGGGTACTCCCAACCATCCACGCGGCGGGGACCATCGAAGCGCGCCGTCGGCAGGGTATTCCGGCGCACGAAGTCCCACGCCTGCTCGACAAGCCCGATCTCGACGAGGGGCCCGTCCTGCCCTTGAAGCGGCAGTAGCGGGCCGCGCAGGTCCTCGTCGGCCCGCGTCGCGTAGTCCGCTGCGGTTCCGGAGTGACAGACGGCGCGGATACCGGATTGCGGAACGAACCGGTTCGGCGTTTTCCCGAACAGGAGCACGCCGTCAACCGTGGCGACCGTGTGCCCGGCGGAGACGGTCATCAACTCGAGGTTCCGCAGGAGCGTCTCCCACTCGTCCCGATCCGCCGTGTCCGGCGCGCCGCCTCCAAGGACGCGGGTCAGATAGTCCCGGAGCCGGCGGCGGTCCAGCGCGTCGAGGCCGGCGCCGGGCACCGGTTTCCTCCCGTAGTGCAACCGTCCGGATGCTTGGTACATCCGCTCCAGCTCCTCCCGGCTCGCTTCGCGGGACGTGCTGCCGACGCGGATGAAATAGGTCTTCCTCCCCTGATGGACCCGCGCGTAGGGCTTGTCCGGCCCGGCAGTCACCCGCACGGCGAGCACGTGCCGTCCGGGTTCCACGTCCCGCGCCCACGACAGCAACGGAAGAATCGGCGGCTCGATCTTGACCCGGCAAGACTCGCTCACCCACTCCTCCGCGCGGTCGCGGGTCACACCCGAGATGCCCCCGCCGTCCTCGACTCCCAGCAGAACCGTTCCTCCCTCCAGATTGAGGAAGGCGACGAGCTCCTTCGCGAGATCGTGGTTGCGGACCTCGTCACGCTTGAACTCGAGCGTGGAGTCCTCCCCTCCCGCAATCAGCGCCCGCAGTTCGGCGTTGCTCATGAATGCCCCGTCAGACCCGGAATACTTTCATCACCTCGTCGCCGAGGTGGTTGATGACCTTAACGGCGATGCGGCCGGACGCGGGTTTCGGGAAGGGGCGGGAGACGTCACGGCGGAGGCTTTCCCAGGCTTCCTGGTCGATCTCGGCCTTCAGGCCAGATCGCAGTTTCGGCCGCCTCGATCTGGCAGAAGAAGGGACGGAGATTCTGGAAACGTGCCGGCCCGGGTACTCGTAGGGGGAATTCAGGACCGGGCGCTCGAAAAAGGCCTGACTCATCGCGACGGCGCGCGATTGTAAGTGGCTGTCCGGTCGACAGACGGTGCTTTCCCGCCAACGCTCTACCCGAGCCGGGTCGACGTCAGCCGCGCATCCGCCGCCCGACCTCTTCGGCCGACATGCTTGTATCGTCGTTCGACGACAATAGTAGAATATCTACGAACAGCGATATAACAGTGTATGTCGTTGTTCGCTGACACGAAGCGAGGTTCCCCTCATGTTCGTTCGTTCCGCCCGCACGCTTGGAATGCTGCTGCGCGAGCAACGCCGCCGGCGCGGGCTGACCCAGGCGCAGCTTGCCCGCCGGGCGGGAGTGAGCCGCCAGTGGTTGAACGGCGTCGAAAAGGGTCGGGAAGGCGCTGAACTCGGCCTCGTTCTCCGCACGCTGGCGAGCGCCGGAATCGTCCTGAAGTTCGAGGAGCGCCCTCCCCCCACGGTGGACCTGGACGCCGTCATCGAGGCGCATCGGTCGGAAGTGGAATGACCGAGCTCGCGGTGGTCGCGAACCGGCGCCGGCTGGGGACCTTGACCCGCTCCCGAGGCGGCGACCTCTCCTTGATCGGCGGCGGGAGGTCCGGTCGATAACGCCGGAGGGTCCGGTCGATATCCGGGGCCGGCGGCCCGGCGACGTTCTTCCGGCGTCGGTTTGGCGAGCAGCCGATCCCGCGGTGCGTCCGGGGTCTGCGGGCGGGGACCTTCGGGGACCGGCGCGGTGTGCTGCGGGCCGAACCGGAGCACGAGATAGATACCGAGCCCCTGCGTAGCGGGGTCGTTCGTGTAACGCGGCAGCAACTGGTTTCGGATAGCGCTCCATACGTCCCGGTGGGACTGAGGGGCTGGGTGAGGGTGTCCCGTTCCGCTGCGCTCTCGCGCAGCGGCTGCCGACCGGAGGTCTGGCGTTCCCTTACCGGGTGGGCTTTTCCCACCGGCGTCGATATCCGGATCGGTTGACTCCCACCGGCATC
>MPMW01000105.1 GCA_002238705.1 Acidobacteria bacterium bin61
CCTCTTTGGCGCCGCCTCCAGGCTACCTGCCGCGCCCCAACGCACCCCCGCCGCCGCCCGTCGTGCGCAAGGTGTCTGCCACATGAAAAAGTGATGCCCGGAAAGGTATAGACCTCCGGTCGGCACCCGCTGGGCCGAGCCCAGCGGAACGGAATACTCCGACGCAGCCCCCCCACCGAAACGGCCTGGAACGCCGGCCTCCAGCCCGGCACCGCGGGCCGGGAGGCCGGCGGCGGCACCACCCAAATCCAGCGTCACGGAGACGCGGGTAGAGGGAATCGTCGCGCGGTGGGCAGTCGCTTTCGGTACCGCCGTCCCTCGCTACCGGCGGCGTGCGGTCGGGAAGACCACGACGCTCTCGTTCCCGTCCGTCCCGACGGAGGCGACGCCGAACAGGTAGTTGTCGATCACCAGGTTCTCGAACGTGTATTCGGTCACGTCGCCGACGAAACGCGAGTGCTCCCACTGGGGCGCGGTGGTATCCCGCCAGTAGACGCGGTAGCCCGCGAGGTTGCCCGAAGCCACCGAATCCCACGACAGGACCGCGGAAGCCCGCACCGCTCCGGCGATCCCGACACCCGCGGGCGGGGCCGGCGCCCAGGCAAGCCCGGCGAGGGTGATCACGTTCACCCCGGTCAACTTGGCTGCGTAGTCGAAGTTCACCCCCTCGATCACGTCGCCGTACTCGATCCCGTCCTCGACGCGGATGTCCTGGTGCTGGCGCCGGTAGTTCTCGTGGGTCTCCATGATGCGGACCCCCGGAAAACCGGCGTCGTTGAAGGGCCGGTGGTGTCCACCGCGCCCGAAACGGTCGAGGCGGTAGATCATCTTGGCTTCGAGGTTCGGGATGTAGAGGTCCGTCATCCGCGCCACGTAGCGCGCAAGTTGCCGGGAGACACCGTCCACCTCGCCGCCGGTCGTGCGCCGCCGCCGTCGCGCCTCCTCGGTCTCGGTAACCGGGGTCGGCTCCGAGAAGACCCGGAAAACGTCGTTCCGGATCACCCCGTCCACTCCTTCGATGTTCCCGATCATGTCGTTGTTCAGCACGGCTTCGATGGCCCAGCCTTCATCCCGGGCGACGCTCGCCAGGTGCCGGCCGCCGTAGAGTCCCTGCTCCTCGCCGGAAAGGCCGGCCAGGATGATGGTGGCGGGAAAGGAACCGGCGTACCGGCTCAGCACCCGGGCCGCTTCGATCGCGCCGGCCATGCCGCTCGCGTTGTCGTTGGCGCCGGGTGAATCGTCGGTGAAGTTGTTCGCGTCGGAGATCCGGCTGTCGATGTCGCCGGACATGATGACGATCCGGTTCGGTTCGCTCCCGCCGCGCAGGGTGGCGAGGACGTTCACCACCTCGGTGTCGACCGGGATGCGGGTCCCCTCCCGCCCCGGAACCACCGTCCGCTGATAGGAGACCTCGAGACAGCCTCCGCAGGCATCCGAGATCAGGGTGAATTCCGCGTGAATCCAGCGCCTCGCCGCGCCGATGCCGCGGGTTTCACTCTCGGTCTCGGAGAGGGTATGCCGCGTGCCGAACCCCGCCAGCCTGCGGATATCGGCCTCGATACGGTCCCGGGAGACGGCCCCGAGGAGGTCGTACATCCGCGGATCGCGTCCCGGCGGTTCGCCGGTCTGGGCAAGCACCGCTGCCGGCGCCGCCAGCGAAGCGATCAGGAGGGCCAGGGGTAGGGCGCGGGTCGACATGGCCGGGGTTTGTATCACCGGGGCGTTCTTTCTATCGGCTCGATCCACGCTATCGGCGGACACTGGCCCGCAGCGCTCACACCGGATACGTCCTGCACGGGACTGGCCGCGATTCCGGCCTAGAATGCCAGCGGTTCGACGCTAGGTTCTCTGCCTGACCTGCCCAACGGGATCCTCGGGGCGCTTCTATTCCTCCTGCCTGGGTTCCTGGCGGCGTCTGTGTTTCACGAGTTCACGCCTCACCCGAAGTCGGGCCAGTTTGAGAGGACGGTTCAGGCGCTCATCTTTACCGTCGTCGTCCAGGCACTGACCCTGGGCAGCGTTCATCTCGGCGTCCCGGAACATTGGTTGATCCCATACGCGATAGCCGTTGTATTCGGGATCGCATTGGCAGGGATTTTCAATCATGACTTACTCCACCGGCTTCTTCGTAAAGTCAAGCTGACCAAGGAGACGCCGGACCCTTCAAATTGGTGTTCTGCCTTTGCGCGGCATCAATGCAACGTCATCCTGCATCTTGAGGGTACGGAGGAACAAAGACGGGTCTACGGATGGCCTGAAGAATGGCCAACCGCTCCCGACAAGGACTATTTCTGCCTCGCAAACGCGCAGTGGCTGAATCCGGACGGTTCCGTTATCGCACAGGGGGCGCCAACTACACTGATCTCAGCCGAGGAGGTCGTCTTGGTAGGGTTCATGGAAGAACCCGTGCGATAGCGCGGAGATACGCATGGCGAGAGCACCCACACCACCTCCCGTGAGAATCAAGTGGATATACGCAGAAAAAAGGGGTAAGAACCCGCGACCCCAGAACGCTCCCGCCCAACCACCGAAAGTCCCTCCTCCACCGCCACCGAAGAAATGACTACGAAAAGAATGCAGCCTCGACTTACCTTGGCATCTTTTCCCTCCCCAGAGCGCATCGAGAAGGGACGAACGCCTGGATCCAGGCCACAGCCACAAACGCCACCACCCTCGCCCGAGCCACCTCCGCCCAAGAAGTAGCCGCCCGCCTTTGGGTCATCCGAGCGGACGGCGCCGATGCGAGCCGTGGTGAACGACTTGAGCAGACGATAGAGCCAGCTTCGATCGCGGGTTCGCCCCTCGCGTGGATGAATCCGGCGCGACCGCCACGGTCGTCAAGAAGTATGGGATGGCTGTTCCAGGATTCTCCTCGCAACAATGCCTAAGAGTCACTGGTCTCCGGCCCTTCGCGCTTAGTCACATTGGCCGGGGCCGGCGCTCCCAAGCGAATTGGGCGATTTCGGCTGACAGACTGACGTGAGCCCGGCTAGTCCGACGAGGTGTGGTCGTGCGAGATCTTCCAACCGTCCGCGGTCCGCTCGAAGAGGAGCGTGAAAAGGCCTGTGGGGGCGTCGGCCTCGCGCTCCAGGTTGTAGCGCCCGAACACGAACACGAAGTCGTCGGAGAGCACGCGGACGTCCAGATCGGTGAAGGTCAGCGCCCCCATGGCGGCCCGGTCCGGGTACGTCCGGCGATAGCGATCCAGCACGTCCTCCGCGCCGTAGCGGACGCTCCCGCCCGAGACGAACCGCATCCGGGGAGAGTCCAGGTAGTCCGCTACGAAGGTGACGAGATCACCTCCGTTCCAGGCGCCCGACTGCCGCTCCAGGAGGGATCGGATGTCGGCCTCGATCGAGGCCGCCTCCGCCGGCGTCACCACGGGACGCTCCTCCGGGGCCTCATCACCGGCATCACCGGAGCCGTCCGGAGGGGCGCACGCGCCCGCCAGGAGGACGAGGAGTCCAAGAGAGATCGCATGGTTCCGCATCCCGAAAATGGTAGCGACCGGGGCGCGCGCTACGATGCCTCCGCATCAGGAGGCGAGAGCGAATGGCGTTATATGACAATCCAGGAGGCAACGGACCTTGGGGGGGGCTTGGCGGGGATGGACCCGCGATGCCCGATCTGGAGGGTTTGCTACGGCGTTTCGGAGGAAACGCCCGCCGGACGGCCGTACGGGTAGGGATCGGGATCGCAGCGGCGATCCTGTTCTTCATGTCGGTCTATCAAGTCCAGCCCGACGAGGCGGGAGTCGTCACGCGATTCGGGCGCTACTCACGCGTGACGGATCCGGGCCTCCACTTCATCGTGCCGTTCCTCGAGACGGTGACCAAGGTTCCGGTGGAACGCCAGCTCAAGGAAGAGTTCGGGTTCCGGACGGTCGAGGCCGGGGTGCGGACCACTTACGACGAGCGGCAGTTCCTCGGAGAGTCCCTCATGCTCACCGGAGATCTGAACGTCGCGGTGGTCGAGTGGATCGTTCAGTACAAGGTTCAGGATCCGCGGGCCTATCTCTTCAACGTCCGCGAAATTCGCTCGACTTTCCGGGACATGAGCGAGGCCGCAATGCGGGATGTGGTCGGAGACCACAGCGTGGACGAGGTTCTGACGGTGGGCCGGGAACAGATCGCCGCGCGGGCGAAGGATCTCCTGCAGGAGATGAACGAGCGCTACGAAACCGGCATCAGCGTCCAGCAACTCGTTCTTCAAGACGTGAATCCTCCGGACGTGGTCAAACCGTCATTCAATGAGGTGAACGAGGCGATCCAGGAGAAGGAGCGGCTCACCAACGAGGCGCTCGCCGAATACAACCAGGCCATCCCGCGGGCTCGCGGCGACGCCGAGCGGGTCCTCCAGGAAGCCGAGGGCTACGCGGCCGAGCGTGTGAACCGGGCCCGGGGCGAGGCAACCCGCTTTGAGGCCATCTATGCCGAGTACCGGAATGCACCCCGGGTCACCAGGGCCCGGATGTACCTGGAAACCCTTTCCGAGGTGATCCCGAAGCTCGGGCAAAAGGTGATCCTCGATGAGAGCGGCACGAACGTCCTGCCGCTCCTCAACCTGAACGGCCAACGGCGGCAACCACCCGATCCGGGTGGTCCGGGCCCGGGGTCGCAACCGGAACGGGAGGAATCACGATGAAGCGCGCGCTGCCCATCCTGGGAAGCCTGGCGGGACTCGTCCTCCTCTTCTCGGCGACCTACACCATCCGCGAAACCGAACAGGCCATCATCACCCAGTTCGGTCAACCGGTGGGCGGTGCGGTCAACGAACCGGGCCTCCACTTCAAGCTCCCCTTCATCCATCGGGTAAGCCGTTTCGATCAACGCTGGCTGCCCTGGGACGGGGACGCCAACCAGATCACCACCCGCGACAAGAAATTCATCTGGGTGGACACCTACGCCCGTTGGCGGATCTCCGATCCGTTGCTGTTTTTCCAGTCGGTTCGCGACGAGCGCGGCGCCCAGAGCCGCCTCGACGACATTATCGACGGCGAGACCCGCAACGCGGTGGCTACCTACGACCTCATCGAGATCGTCCGGATCACCAACCGGGATTTCGAACTGACCGAAGATCTCGTCTCCTTCGCCAACGAGGAGGCGGTGCGCGAGATCGAGTTCGGAAGGAACGGGATCACCCGGACCATTCTGGAGAAAGCGTCGGAAATCACGCCGAGCTTCGGCATCGAACTCGTGGACATCCGGATCAAGCGCCTCAACTACGTCGAGGAAGTGCGGGCCAAGGTGTACGAACGGATGATTTCGGAGCGCCAGCGAATCGCCGAGCGCAGCCGCTCGGAGGGTGAGGGACGCGCGGCCGAGGTTCGCGGCCAGCGCGAGCGCGAACTGAAGTCCATCGAATCGGAGGCGTTCCGCCAGGCCGAGGAGGTTCGCGGCCGGGCCGACGCCGAGGCTTCCGGAATCTACGCCCGCGCCTATCAGCGCGACCCCGATTTCTACCGCTTCATGAAGTCGCTCGAGACCTACCGGACGGCCCTCGACGACGGGGTCACCCTCGTCATCGGGAGCGACAGCGAGTTCCTCGACTTCCTGCGCCGGTCTCGCTGAGATCGGGCGCCAGGGCCGCGCGTTCCGGGACCGCCAGGAGCGCGCGGTACGGGTTTGCGAGAGGTGACACGTATTCCGTGCGCGCGTATAATGTGCTCCGTGAACGTGACCCTCTCCATCGAAGATCGAGTGGTGGCCGAAGCGCGGCGCATCGCCGCTGTCCGGGGCACCAGCATGAACCAGTTGGTGCGCGACTTCCTGAACGATCTGACCCGGCAGCAGGATGTCGAGTCGGTGGTCGCGGAACTCAAGGAGTTCTGGGCCAAGGAGAGTTTCCGGTCGGAAGGGCCGTGGACCCGCGAAGAACTCTACGACGATGAGAGGTCGTGAGTTCCTCGACACCAACGTCCTCGGTTACGCCCACGATGACCGCGACCGGGGAAAGCAGGCCCTTGCTCGGGAACTGATCGAACGGCTCCTTCTGGAGCGGCGTGGCGTGGTGTCGCTCCAGGTCTTGCGCGAATTCTTCGCTGTTGCCACCCGAAAGCTGGGGATGAGCAGCGCGCAGGCCCGGCGTTGCGTCGTCGGGTACGCGCGGTTCGAGGTCGTCACGCTCGGCGTCGCGGATCTCCTCGGAGCGATTGACCTGCACCGGATGCACTCTCTGTCGTTTTGGGACTCCCTGATCGTTCGGGCCGCGCTCAACGGATCCTGCACCGTCCTGCACACCGAAGACATGCAGTCCGGCTACATCGTGGACGGATTGACGCTGCGGAACCCTTTCGCGGACCACCCTTCGATCTGACGTCGCCGCGCGGTGCAGCGTGGCTCGGATCTTCCTCTTGGTCCCTCCCCCCGGTTCGGGCATGATTCGGGGTCGCGCAACTCCCTTCCCCCGAGGTCGATATCCATGACGAAGATGATGTCTTTCCGCCGCCTGTTGTTCCCGCTGGGCCTTCCGCTCCTGGCCGCGGCGTTCGTGACCGCGCCGGGACTCGCCCAGGACGCGCCCCCCACCATCGAGGAAAAAACCGCCGGCATGACGGCCATTTCGGGATTCGTGCCCCTCTACTGGGACGAGCGCACCGGACACCTGTTCGCGGAGTTCGCCGACATGGAGGAAGAGTTCATGTACTCGGTCTCCGCGGCTTCCGGGCTCGGCAGCAACCCGATCGGGCTGGACCGCGGGCAGATCAGCCGGCGCGCCGTGCTGAGTCCGATCCGCGTCGGCCCGCGCATCCTGCTCATGGAACCGAACTACCGCTACCGGGCGGTTAGCGACAACCCCGACGAGGTCCGGGCGGTTCGCGACGCGTTCGCACCCTCGGTGCACTGGGGGTTCCAGGTCGAGGCCGAAACCGACGGCCGGGTGCTGGTGGACATGACGGACTTCTTCCTGCGGGACGCCCACGGCTCGGCGGCGCGGATCGCGCGAGCCGGGCAGGGGACGTTCCGGCTGGACCGGGATCGCAGTGTCTTCTTTCTGGAGAACACCAAGGGTTTCCCCGACAACACCGAAGTCGAAACCATGTTGACGTTCACGAGCGACAACCCCGGACGACTCGTCTCGGGCGTCGCGTCCAGCGGGGACGCCGTAACTCTCCGGCACCACCATTCATTCGTGCGGCTTCCGGGTCCCGGGTTCGAGATTCGGGTGGCGGATCCGCGGATCGGCGTCAACGGTCCGACCTACATGGACTACGCGACGCCGATCGACCAGCCGATGACCGTCAGGTTGGCAGCTCGGCACCGCCTCCAGAAGGTTGATCCCACCGCGGAGCGCTCGGAAGTCGTGGAACCCATCGTCTACTACCTCGACCGCGGCGTGCCCGAGCCGGTGCGCACCGCGCTCCTCGAAGGCGCCCGCTGGTGGGCCGAAGCGTTCGAGGCGGCCGGATTCATCGATGCCTATCGGGTTGAAGTCCTGCCGGAGGGAGCCGACGCCCAGGATATCCGCTACAACATGATCCACTGGACCCACCGCCGCACCCGCGGCTGGTCCTACGGCGGGGGCGTTCAGGACCCCCGAACCGGCGAGATCATCAAGGGGAACGTGAACCTGGGAAGCCTGCGGCTCCGTCAGGATCATCTCCATGGAATCGGTCTGACCGCTCCCTATACGGGAGCCTCCGGCATGACGCCCCCCGGGCTGCTCGACATCGGCCTGCCGCCGGACCCGGACGGGCCGCACTCCTGCGGGTTGTCCGCCGCTCCGGGCTTTTCCTACCTCGCCCAGGTCGGGGAGGGCGCCACCTCCGTGGACATGGCTCTCGCCCGGGTGGCGCAGCTCTCGGCGCACGAGGTCGGCCACACCCTCGGGTTCCCGCACAACTACATGTCCTCCACCTACGGCGGTCGGGCAAGCGTCATGGACTACCCGGCGCCGCTCGTGGTACTTGAGGACGGGGTCGTGAAGCTGGACGACGCCTACGGGGTAGGGGTCGGCTCTTACGACATCCTCTCGGTCCGCTGGGCCTACGGCCACTTCCCGCCGGAGGAAACCGCCGCCGCGCTCGATGCCATCATGCAGGAAGGCCTGATGTCGGAGACCCGGTTCATGGCCCACACCGACAACTACATCGGCGCCGGCGCGCATCCGCTCGCCTCGGTCTGGGACAACGGCCAGGATCTCGTCCGGCACCTCGAGGCGGAAATCGCGATTCGGCAGGCCGGACTCGACGCCTTCGGCGAGAACGTCATCCGGCCCGGCGAAGCCATGTCCCTGCTCGAGCCGGTGCTCGTGCCGCTCTACCTGCACCACCGCTTCCAGATGAAGGCGGCGCTCAACACCGTCGGCGGCCAAGAGTACTACTACGCCGTCCGGGGGGACGGACAGCGCCCGGTGGCGCCGATCCCCGGCGACCGCCAGCGGCAGGCGCTCGACATCGTTCTGCGCACCCTGGAGACGGATTTCCTGGCGCTGCCGGAGCGCATCGTCGAGATGATCCCGCCCCCGGCCTACCGGGAGGCGGGCGGTGAGACGTTCGACGGCCACACCGGGCTTGTCTTCGACCCTCTCGCGGCCGCGGACACCTCGGCTGACTACACCGTGGAGCTTCTGCTCCATCCGGAGCGGATGGCGCGGCTCGTGAACAACCACGCCATGGATTCCGACCAGCCGGGGCTCTCGGAAGTTCTGGACTCCCTGGTCGAGAGGACCTGGGGCGCGGCCGAGCCGGAGGGCAGCTACCTCCGCGCGGTGCAGGACGCGGCCGAACGCAGCGTGCTGAACGGGATGATGCGGGAGGCCATGAACCCCGACAACCCGGCGCGGGTCCGGGCGGTCCTCGAGGACCGGCTCATGGCGCTCGGCGGGACGCTCGCCGGCATGAGCGAGGCGACCCCGCACGAAGCGCTCGCGGTCGCGGACATCCGGCGCTTCGCAGATCGGGACGTGAGCCTCGACCCGAACGCCAGCCGGCCGGAGCGGCCGCCGGGTTCGCCGATCGGCGGCGCGAGTGCGTCCGGCACACGCCGGATCCCGGGGCGTTGACCTAAGGGCGCCGGCCTGTGGGCCGGCGCCCACATCTCCGGCGGGTGGGGCCCAGCTCCGCCGACCCGGAGGTAGAGAACTACGCATTCGCTGCGCTGGCGCGCAGCGGTGTCGGCCTGGAGGCCGGCGTTCCAAGCGGTGTGGGCTGTACCGGAGGGTTGGGTTCCGAGGGGGCTTGGCTGTGGGGGGGGGGGGGGGGGGCCGGGGTTTGGGGTGGGGGGGGGGGTGGGGGTGTCCTGTTCCGCTGCGCTCTCGCGCAGCGGGTGCCGGCTGAAGCCGGCGTTCCAAGCCGCTTCCGCCGTGCGGGCGGATGGAGTTGCCCTCTGTTGTCCTGACGGATGGCGTGGTGCGGTTTCGAACGCCTAGTGGTGGGCGGGGATCGGTAGCGCCAGGACCGACGCTCGGGCGCGGATCATCATGTGGACTGCCGGGTCCGGCCGGAAGAAGGAACCGGCGTGGCCCTGGTCGTAGCCCAGCACCAGCAGGTCCCGGGGTCCCGTCAGGCGGGCGAGCTGACGCGGCGGGTTGCCTTCCGCGCGGATGACCGGCACCCGAACCCGGTAGAGGTCGGCCATCCGTTCGATCGCCGCCAGGACGGACGCGACGTCCTCCCGGCCTTCGAGGCCGCGCCCGATGAAGGACGGCGGTGTGACCAGGACGGCGGCCAGCGGGATGCTGAACTGGCGGGAAAGGCCGATGGCGGTGTCCGCGGCGCGGAGGGTCGCCTCCACGTCGGTGATGGGGATGACCAGCCGTTCCCAGGGGAAGCTGCCGCCGGGGATGAGCACGGGGCAGGAAAACCGCGCCATGGTCGAAAGGAAGTGCGCCGCGTTCAGGCCTATCCGCGCCACGAAGGACGCCTCCCCGTGATCGATGAGGACACAGCCGGCGTCCGGGCGGGCGGCGGCGAACGGGTCTTCCCCGGGAGGGATCCGGGTGACCCGGTCGGCGGGCACGTCGAAGTCCGCCGGCGGCTCGACCCCTTCGGGGGCAACGATACGGAGGCGCCGGGCGCGAGAGGTGCGGAACAGGTA
>MPMW01000106.1 GCA_002238705.1 Acidobacteria bacterium bin61
CGGACGTGCGCCGCAACAAGCTGCTGGTTTATGCGGACTGGGGGTTTCCGGAGTTGTGGGTGGAGGTTCCGGAGGCGTATTCGCCGAGCCGTCCGCGGGGACGGCGGCCGGGGTTGACGATTTACGTCCTGGAGGACGGGGAATACCGGGAGAGCGAGGAGAGCAGGGCGTTTCCGAGCCTCAAGGCGGAAGAGGCGCACCGGGGGATGAACGAACGCACGCCGTCGGCGGAGACGGCGGCGCTGGCGTCGCGGGTTGGCCGGGCGCTCGGGCTCCGGGAAGGCACCGGTCCGGAGGACGATCCGCTCCTGCGGGAACACCGCGCCGAGGGGCGTGCGCAGGGACGCGCGGAGGGCCGTGCCGAAGCGCGGGCGGAGGCCAACGCGGAGATCGCCCACGAGGTGCTGCGGGGGCGCGGCGTCGCGGTGTCCACTGGATTCCTCGCGGACCTGTCCGTAACGGACCGCACGGCGCTCGGGCGTGCGTCGCCGGCGGTGGTGGCGGCGGCCGCGGTCAGCGCCGGGAGCGTGGCGGACTTCCTACGCCGGCTCCACGAGTCCGGGGGCTCCTGACGAGAGCCGGCGCCAGAACGGGAAATTGCCGCCGCTCCGGCCCAGGGCGGCCCGGAGGAGCGTGCCTGCGGGGTGCGAGTCCGGGGATTCCTGACGGGAGGGGAGCCCCTCCCGAAATCCACCATCGCCGCGCCGGCCAGCGGACGAAACGCACACCGTGAGTGGCCCCGCATGGTCCCGCCCGCCCGAATCAATCCCTGGCTCGGCGACCCTGTGCCGTGGCGACAGATCGCCCACTGGAACCGCCCGTCGGGAAGCAACGACGCGCGATGCCCCGGGGGTGGATGGAGGCCGGGAGCCCCTGCGACCCCCGGGTAGCATTGGCCGCAGGAGGCCGCCGGCGCGCTCAACCGAACACCATGATCACCCGGCTCTACGCGGACAACTACCGGTGTTTCGTTGACTTCGAACTGCATCTCGACGCGTTGTCCCTGCTGCTCGGGATGAACAGGACGGGGAAGTCGAGCGTCCTGGACATCGTCTTCGCGCTGCGTGAGTTGCTAGGCGGCCGGACGGCCGTGAACGGGAAGGCGGCGTTTCCGCCGTCAACCCTGACCCGCTGGCAGTCCCGGAACTCCCAGGCGTTCGAGATGGATGTCGAACTCGAAGGGGGTGCGTACTCGTATCGCCTTGAGGTGGAGCATTTCCGGGAGAGGCGGGTCGCCAGAATCCAGCGGGAACAGCTCACCATGAACGGAGACACGCTGTTCGAGTTCGTGAACGGTGAGGTGCAGCTCTACCGCGATGACCTCAGCAAGGGACCTTCGTTTTCGTCCGATCGGGTGGTGTCTTCGCTCGCGCGCGTCACTCCCGGCAAGGACAACAGGAACCTGTCCCGTTTTCAGGATTTCGCGCGGAACATCATCGTGTGCGGCCTGCAGCCGGGAGTCTTCGCTACCGAGTCCGCAACCGAAGACGACCTGCTGGACCGGGATGGAAGGAACTTCGTCGGCTGGTATCGAAACCTGGCCCAGGAGCGGCCCGATCTCATCGCCGAGTACACGAAGACCATGCAGGGTGTCCTTCATGGCTTCCGCGGCATTCGGTTGCAGAAGGCCGGAATGGATACCCGTGCGCTCATGATGGTGTTTCACGAGGCGGACGAGGACTACGCGCTGCGGTTTGGAGAGGTGTCGGACGGACAGCGGATGCTGGTCGTCCTGTACGCCTTGATCTGCCTCGCCGTGGGCCAACGGCACACGCTCTTCCTCGACGAACCGATGAACTTCGTGGCGCTGCGGGAAGTCCAGCCGTGGCTTCAGGAGTTGTCGGATCTCTGCGGCGAGTCGCTTTCCCAGGCGGTGCTGTGTTCCCACCACCCGGTGATCGTTGACTACCTCGGAAGCGACAGGGGCCGGCTCCTGCGACGCGACAGCTCCGGTGCGACCAGGGCGGACCGCGTCGCGACCGTGCTGCACGGCAGCCCGTCCGACAACGGCCTGAAACTCTCCGAGTTGTTCGCGCGGGGCTGGGAGTCATGAGCCGCCCGGCCGAGGTCGTGCTCGTGTGCGAGGATCGGCAGCAGGAGACGTTCGTCCGCCGGTTCCCGAAAGGTTACGCGCCATCCGGCGCTCGGGAGTTGTCGCGGCGGCTGCGCGTCGAGATGGCTCACGCGGGACGCGGCGCTGCCGATCAATACGTGGTGGAGCGATTTCCGCGCGAGGTCGCGGCATACCGCCGGCAGGCGGCAAAGCGCGAGACCCGCTTGCTGGTGATGATTGACGGGCACAGCGGCGACGTCGAATAGCGCACGCAGCAGTTCGACCAAGCGTGTCGGGAACAGGGGACGGAACCCCAGGAGGGACGGTGAACGAATCGCTGTTCTGGTCCCAACCTGGAACATCGAGACCTGGCTGGTCTGGCTGGGTGGGTCCGACGTGGACGAAAGCGAGAAGGATCCTCCGAAGCTACCGAGGAAGGGCGACTGCCAGCCCGAAGTCAACGAACTGACTGCCATGTGCCAGAGCGGGAACTTGAGGGACCGGCCCCACCGTCGCTGGTCGCCGCGTGCTCGGAATTCAACCGCCGATACCGATGAGTTCGCACCGGAGTTCGGTAGCCTTCGCTTCAATGAGTCCCCGGCGATGAACCGGACTCCGACTCGTTCACTGAGTTCCGACGAGTTCCTCCGCCGGATTGCTGCAACTCGCATGTGGCGTCAGGACGGCCAGCGTGCACCCCACAAACTGCTGCTCCTTCTGCTCGCAATCGGCCGAGTGTCCCAGGACAAGCCCCGACTTGCCAGCCACAACCACGAGATCCGCCGTCCCTTCCGAGAACACTGGCACACGGTACTGGCTACGGTCGGCAGCGCCGGTCGACCTATTGCCGCGTCATCGCGGAAACCTCATCCGATAGATGATCAAGTGCCGTCTCGCCGCCCCGCTCCTCCAGAATACCTATGAGGCGAGGGAGACCTGCCACCGCGTATCCGTTTGCGATTCGCATCATCTCGTGCGGTCGGCTAGTGACTTCCACGTCACCCGTGTGCGCGACTGCCAGAAGCATAAGCGCGTTCGACCGCCAGGAATCACTCCCGAAGACCTCGCCTTCAATTGCTTTGTAGGTCTTGCCCTTGTTATCCAGAACTGGCGTCAACTTCTCTCTCACCGCGATGCAAAGAGCCAAGAACCACATGTCAACCATTCTCGGGAACGGACTGTCCTCTGGGCTGTTGCGCGACCCCTCCGTGCGTGTAAGACAGTAGGCGTGAAGGTGCTCTCGGAATCTCTCCGGCATCTGAATGTCGGTCCCGGCAAATGCGTTCATCTGATTTTCACCCCGGCTCACTCCGCAACAGACGCCGTTTCGCGGCGTTCACACAACTTGCAGAATTGGCGATGGTTGCATTCACAAAGCAGCACACCGCTATCGTTGTCTCCAGGTTCGTTGACCAAGATTTTCGGGTAATGCGCAGGGTTAGTCAGCGTATACACGCGCCCGGCACGCTGGTCGAGAAGATCTTCGCACCCAACAATTTCGGAGTGGGTTAGGAACAAGACGAGTTGAGAACTCTCCTTCGCCGCCAACTGGAGAACTGCTTGCTTTACGTATCCGCTCATCATCCCAAGCGGTGTATCTACCACATTCGGCGCCTCGACTTCACTCACGCGAGTCAGTGCTAGAACGAAGGCGATCGTCAATGCGCGGCGCGACGCGCCATTCAGATCCTGTGACGGGTCGAGTGGCTGGTCGTTGGGGTCGAAAACCAGAATCCTGAACTCCGGCGTGATCGTCGCGCGTCTAATAATCGCTCTCTGCGCCTCGTCCGCACCTATCATGCTCAAGAACGTGGCGTTCATCCGGTCGCTAACCTGCCCAAGTTCCCTTGTCTTCATCGTTTCCAGAGCGTTGGTGAGGACCGTCTGTAGGTCTTGAGCCACCACAATCTCTGCCGCAATTTTTCTACTCTTTTCATCCTTCTGAAGGAGTTTCGCGCGTTCCGCTTCGGTACGTTTGCTATCGCGTTGGTCGGCTTCCTGCAACGCCTCCAAACGCATAACCGTGCCGTGGGCGTCCCTAAGCTGCTCCCGATATCGATTCCTGGTCATCCGCAGCTGCTGCGTATCTACATCCGGTATTTCGGAAATCTGGTGCTCAATGGATGCTTCTTGCTCGCCGAATTCTTGGTGCCGCACGTTAGCACGCTGTCGCCGCCCAAAAACGTCGCTGTATTCGTCTGACCAAGTACGCTCTTGTATCGGCCTCAGCAGATCCTGCGCACCATAGTAGAGTTGTGTGACCTTTTCTTGAATGGCGTCAGATTTGCGACTCTCTTCAATCAGATGACGAAGATGCGCGCGGCGTCGCTCACTGTCCGGATCGTCGTTGAGTAAGGGCTCACCACAAATGCAAGTCGGCTGCCTCAGTCGGTCCTCCAGAACAGGAATTGTCTGATTCGGGATCTTGCCCTGTTGGTGGAGTCGTTTCAGCACGCTGCGTGCGGTCGCGAACGGTCCCGCAAGGAGGTGTTTGCCAAGGAGTTCACTCCGGAAGAGGTTCGCTTGTTCGCGAGCTGCCGCGTCCGCATCCTTGGCCGCGGACTTTCGCCCGCGATTTGCGTTCTGCCGCTGTTTCTCCAGTTCCTCTCTATTCCCCTTACGAAGTGCATCCGCTAACCGAGTATCTGCTTCCTCCGCAAGATCCTCAAGCTGAACGCGGCGAGTCCTAGCCTTTTTGATTTCGCCTTCGCGGGTAGCAATCCGTTCTTCCAGCAGAGCCAAGTGTTCCGACGCTGTTTGAAGATCCTGCCGACCAGACGCGTCCTTGCGAACGCGCTGGTTAAGACTTGCGCTTAGCTGGCGGGTATGCGCGCGAGCGTTCTCGACCACCGTAAAGCCCAACAGCGACCGGATCGCGCTCTCGACCCGTCTCATTTGGTCGCCCTTGCTTCCCTCGATGAAGCTGAGTGCCCGGTCGCCGTCCGTAAAGAACACCTCCCGTAGCTCACGTGGCAAGTGAGGAGCGATATGCGCGTCCGGATTGTCGACTGAGCTCGCGCCGCGCGGTGTCAAGTGAAAAAGACTTACGTTGGTGGTCCCACGCTCCCACTCTCCGCCGCGTACGCCCTCTCTTGCCATGCGAATCACTTTGTACCGCCGCACACCGGTCTGTGTCGGAACTTCCCAATCCACCTCAACGGCAACATCCACCGAAGTGGGTGTTCCCGACGGCATGTCACGAGGGCTCAAGCGATAGTCCATGCCACCCTTTGGAAGCGCGTGATCGCCGAAAAGACCCCATTGCAATGCCACAAGCAGTGTTGTCTTGCCACTCTCATTTGCCGCCCGAATCACGGTCAGATTCTGATCTCGCCCTGTCGCGAACTCGATAGTGACGTCCTTCAGTAGTCTGAAGTTAGTAATCCGAGCACGCAGCAGCTTCATTCGCCCCCTCCCTTCCTGGTGTTCGGGTTGCCTTGCGACTTATACAAGAACATCGCCAACGTATTAACGCTTCCCGCAATCTTCTTGACCACATTCGTCCTAGATATCGAATGGTCTCTCTCAACATTCAGGACGTCGCCGAGGAGGTGCCGCATCTCTTGGCGATAACCCTCGCATCGTTGGGGTACGTTCGATAACTCCCCGAGGAGCACTTGCACTACTTTCCTGTCCTTGTGGGCCATCAGACCACTCCTAGTTGATTTGCGAGCCCCTGTAGATGCTGTACGGCCTCATACGGCCCGCCGGAATCTGGACCATTTCGGCTGAGGCGAGCGAATTCCCACACCCGATCCAACTCTGAACGCACCATCCGTCGCCCGTCCGGATCGGTGCTCTGAATGGTCGATGATGACGTTCCGGGAGGCAAGACGACAAAGTCATGGACTACAGCATGAGTCTTGCCGATGGAGTCGCATGTCCGTAGTAGGCGACCGCGGCGCTGGATCCACTGCCTCCGAACCGTAGTGCTCGCTAGAACGTAAGCGCACTTTATCTGCGGAATATTGACGCCCTCGTCGAGCACGCGTTTCGCTGTCAATATGTGAATGTCGCCGTCTTGGAATGTGGACAGGATTTTCTTGGATTCACGTCGGTCTTGTGTTTCTTCGTGAGTTAGTTGATGAAACAGCAAACCACGACGCCTTAGTAGGTGGTTGACGTTTTGGAGTTGCCTGGGGTCTTTGTCGGTTGTATAGATGAGGACATGGCGCAAGTTATGGTCGCCCTCACTTTCCAGGAGTCCAGCCAGAACCTCTAGCTTCTGGCTCGCTGTTTCTAGGACTAAACGTCGCTTCCGCAATAGGCCCTTCAGATAGGCGTCGCTTCTTCCCGTCTCCAGTTTCCACGCTTGTGTCGCAATCTTGTCGGTGAGCTCACTCCACTCCCGCATTTCCTCCGACGTTAACTCGACAAAGTGTACGTGATAGTCGTATTCGGTTAGACACTTTCCAATCGCGTCCTCCAATGTGAATGAAAAGCAGACTTGCCCAAAGTACCGGAAGAGGGCTTCGGTCCCTTCTTCGTCGTACTGACGGATAGGTGTAGCTGAGAGTCCGAGCCTGGAAGTGAATGCGTCTGGTGGCCGTTCGGTGAATGACGCGACACCGAGGTTGTGACATTCGTCGGCGATCAGGAGTGTCTCCGTCTGGGCTGCCGCAAGGGATTCGACAAAGCGTCCCGTGCACAGCGTGTCGTGGCTAACAACGAGCACTTCGGCGCGTGCATGGCCCATTCGAAGACGACGCGCCGCCTGCTTGACCTCCCGATCGCGGGCGCTGGGGCCACCAACTGTCGTGAGGTTAGTCGGACGTACGCCGAACTGACGGATCTCGTGACACCACTGCTCGATCAGGGGGCGGTAGGGTGCTGAAACGACGACGAGCAGGCGTCCGATGTCGTCTTGCAGTCGCGTGGCACAGATCATTGATGTGATGGTCTTTCCGGAGCCGGTGGCCATTTCAAGAACGCCTCGACGATGCGCTCCCTCCCAACTCTCCACCGCTCTTCCCTGATGAGCGAAATCTCCTGCCTCATAGACCAGGTGCGGCGGGATCGTCAGCCGCGCGGGTCCCGACGTGTTGCGTGAAGGGGCAGAGACGTCTACACCGTGAACCTTCCGCCACATGACCCCCAATGCGTCTTCATCCAACACATCGTCCGGCCTGTATCTCGTGATCACATCGCGCGCGACGGCCTCAGGGAGGGGAAGAACGCAGCAATCTTCGTCGCCTCCCGACCACAGATCGTCGAATTCACGGCGTAACCGGTCGATATGAAACGTTGGCTCCTCTCCCCTCCAGTCGCGCGAGAGCGTAAGCTGTTCGCGATTGCGAGACAGGCCGGTCCTAGTTAGGTTCGTCGATCCGTGTAAGGCAGCCCGATTTGTCCGGTCGTCAAAGAGCCAGACCTTCGGATGGAAGAGTGCGTCGCGCATTACAGCAATTCTCAGAAGCAGGCGTTGCTGTGTTATCAGCCAAGCGAAACATGCGAGTGTATGCCGTGCTAGTGTGTCCTCGTCCGGAACATCGTCAAGGAAGAGTCGTTGGGTGAGAGAGGCGAGGGCATGTTCGTTCTTCGTGAGCGCCAAGTAGTCGGTCGCGGTCACAAAGGGGCTGATAATCATTCGTAGTGGCGACTGATTCGTCCGGAGAAATGTTGCTAGTCCGGGAGCGATCTCCGCGAAGGAAGAGCTAGCGAAATACCCCATCATGACGTCCAACGAGGCAGACGTCCGGAGAGCGGGAACGAGGACTTGTGCCGTGACGTCGTCCTTCGGGAGGACATAGAGTGGACTTGCCTCCGCCAAAGCTGCCTGAAGGCCGATCGGAGCCGTAGATCCGTTCGTCATCGGTTCGTTTGTGTGAACGCTGGACGGATTAGAGGGCGCAGACTGTACAAGGAGTCGTATCGTCGTCCTCGTCGAGGGCGTCTGCGAGCGCCTCGAGGAGCGGGACGTTCTGGCGTGATCGCTGGTTGCGCGATATCAAGTCTTGATGTTTCTGGAGGATGTCTTCGCGCCGACCCTGGAGCTGCGTAAGGCTCTCGCCACCAGACCACGTGTAGTTCCGGCCTCGCATCGCCTGATCGCCGAAGTCAGCGTCGCCCGCGACCCCGGCGTCCTGCAGGACTTTCTGCTCAATCGCCACGGCCCGGTCGAACAGGTCCGGATGGCGGTCCGCTAGCCCGATCCACTCAGCCTTGCGCTGGTAGAAGCAGAAGTAGCACCCTGATCGGGTCCGCCATTCGTAGTAGCTCGGTAGCCCGATGCCGGCGTCCTCCAGGATCCGCATCACGCCGTCCTTATCGATCCCGTCCTCGATGAACGGGAACCGGCTCTTGATGTTGGGTTTGGTCGAGATGTACCCCTTCCGATTCGACTCGTCGGCTCGGATCGCCACGTAGGAAACCGCCGGTGCGTCCCCGATCCACGCCTCGATCGGCTTGATTTTCATGTTCTTGGTGCACCAGCGCATTTGCGGCGAAGGCAGGGCGCCGCGGAACACTTCGAACCAGTGATCGAAGCCTCGGTCGGCGTTCAGGCGCGCGATCGGCTTGCCGAGCAGCACCTCGAGCCGGGTGAGGTACTCGTAGGTCTCGGGCAGTTCCGCGCCGGTATCGCAGAAGAAGTACTCCATCTCCGGCACCCTGCCGCGCAGATACACGGCGAGCGCGCTGGAGTCCTTCCCTCCAGAGATGCCGCAGATGTGCCGCGCCTGATCAGCCACTTGCGACCCTCCGGGGAATACGCGGGGCAACGTCGGCGCGCTTAGCCCGCTCGGGCAGGAACCGCTGCCCTACAAGAGCTAACAGAACCTTGTGGGCCCGCTGGGGCGAGCCTGTGATCTCGGACAGGTGCTCGAGGGCGACGTCGAGAGCCCTGTCGGCCTCCGGGCGTTCGTTCTCGTCCACACCTACAAGCTGTACATGCTCACTTCCGTCGGACCGCGTGAGCGTGACGCGTAGGGCATCGAACCCGCCCCCGCCATCAGCCCGGTTCTCGGCGTGAAGGGCTACGAGTCGCTGAAACGCCTTGACCCTTGGCTCCAGCTCTCGCCGAAAGCTCACTACGTCCTCGTCGGCCCACTCTGAGGGCGCCTTCTTCGCGACGACCGTGGCGATGGCCCGAACCCAGTCGTGGTCGGTCTCGGCGGCGTCGTTCGCCAAAGTCAGCACGAAGGAACGAACTTCGGGATCCAGGACTTGCCCCCCAAGTGCCGCAGCTTGACCGGTCACCGCCAGCCGCGTCGTTTCGCCGGCGGTGTCGAGCAGCAGTTTGAGCAAGTCCGCAAGGAGTCTATTGGGTCGACTACCTAATTCTTCGACGGCCGCAACGACTCTCTGGGCGTAAGTGTTTGCTTTCGCGTAGCCTTGGGCTCCAACCTCCACAGTCGGGAAACCCAAAGCCTTGGGGAGCGATTCGAATATCAGGTCGTCCGGTTCGACGGCGGCCACCAGTGCTTGCCGCACGGCCACGGTGGCCTCCCCGAGATCACGCGTTCTCAGCGTGAACCGGTCCAGCCGTCTAGCCACGGAGACGAGACTGCCGACCACCGCCACCACGTTCGCCACCCGATGCCGGCGGGAGCCACTCCCGACTCCCAGGCGCGTCGCCAGTGCCGCGATTACCTCTCCGCGCGCCCCGGTCGTATTCGCGAAGTGCTTGATCTCGAAATGGCCGGGGTTCCGGACCATGCGTTCCGACAGGTCCGCCGAGAGCACCGGTTTGAAGGTGCCGTGTTCGTAGAGGGCGATCTCGTCCCGATTGGCCAGCAGGGCCGCAGTCAGGAAGACGGGGATCACGCCGGCCTTCATCCCGATGGGAGGCGACAACAGAGCGACGTACAGATCCCGCAGGTTGATCCGGCAACTCCTCGCGCGTTTGAACTCCCGCCGCGTGACCTTCCACGCTCGCTTCAAAGATCTGTTGTGGGGTGCGCGGAAACTCAGCACTCCGCCGCCGGACGCCGGGCGATGAAGGCCGGTTG
>MPMW01000107.1 GCA_002238705.1 Acidobacteria bacterium bin61
AGGACGCCCTTATCCTCCTTCACAGCCGAAACCGCCGGGCGCTACGCGCCGCAAACCGCAACTCCCTCACGCGCTGACGCGCGTTCCGATTCGTCGTTGTCTTATCCCAGGTCCACAGCAGAAGCGGCTTGGAACGCCGGCTTCAGCCGGCACCCGCTGCGCGAGAGCGCAGCGGAACAGGACGCCTTAGCCTCCTTCACAGCCGAAACCGCCGGGCGCTACGCGCCGCAAACCGCAACTCTCTCACGCGCTGACGCGCGTTTCGGCGAGTTCCGATTCGTCGTTGTCTTAGCCGAGGTCTACAGCAGAGGCGGCTTGGAACGCCGGCTTCAGCCGGCAGCCGCGGCGCGAGAGCGCAGCGGAACCGCGCAGCCTTATGCTCCTTCACGGTCGAGTCGGCGGAGGCTGCCGGCCTCCGGCCGGCAAGCGGCCCGGAGGGCCGCGGGGCCGCGCCCGCAGACTTTTTTCGGACCCCCGAGCGCGGTCCGCTCACCCGCGATTCCGGGTACGATCCCGCGCTCTTCCGGAGGAATCCCGATGCGTTTCATGTCTCGCCTTGCCCTGCTCGCTTTCGCCGCTCTCCTGGCCCTCCCGGCTGCCGCCCAGGACGGTGACGCCCCCATCGTGATCCGCGCGGACCGGCTCATCATCGGCACCGACGCACCGCCCGTCCTGAACCCGGAGGTGGTTATCGACGGCGAGCGGATCACCGCCGTCGGGCCGACCGGCGCCATCCCGATCCCACGCGGCGCCACGGTGATCGATCTGAGCGGGCACACCATCCTGCCCGGGCTCTTCGACTGCCATATCCATCTCGGCGGCATCCCGGGGGACGGGGGCGATACCCAGAAGATGCGCGAGACGGTCGCCCACGAGGCGATCTACGCGGTGGCCCACGCCAAGATCACGCTGGAAAAGGGATTCACCAGCGTCCGCAACATCGGTGCGGGGAACTACCACGACGCGGCGCTCCGCGACATGGTCGACCGGGGCGTGGTTCCGGGTCCGCGGATTCAGGCGGCGACGTGGGGCGTGGGCTCCACCGGCGGCCATGCCGATATCAACGGCTGGAACGCGGACGTCCCGACCCCCGGTTACGCGATGATCGCGGACGGGGTGGACGAGCTGCGCAAGGCGGTGCGCTACCAGGTCAAGTACGGGGCGGACGTGATCAAGGTGACCGCCTCGGGCGGGGTGCTCTCCCACGGCGACTCGGTCTACGACCAGGCCTATTCCTACGAAGAACTGAAGGCGATCGTCGACACCGCCACGATGCTCGACACCCCGGTGGGAGCGCACGCTCATTCCCCCGCCGCGATGAACGACGCCATCCGCGCCGGCGTGGCCAGCATCGAGCACGGGACCCTGATCGACGACGAGGGAATCCGGCTCGCGAAGGAGCACGGGACCTTCGTCGTTCCCACCCTCTACACGCTCGACTACATCATCGATGAAGGCGCCGAGAACGACGTTCCCGAGTACGCGATCACGAAGGCGCAGGAGATGGCGGCCATGCAGCGCGAGCGGCTCGCCGCCGCGTTCCACGCGGGCGTGAAGTTCGCCTATGGCACTGACGCCGCGGTGTTCCCCCACGGAAGGAACGCCAGGGACTTCGCCATCATGGTGGACGAGATGGACATCTCGCCGATGGCGGCGATCCAGACCGCCACCATCAATGCCGCCGAACTCCTCCGCTGGGAGGCCGACCTGGGCTCCATCGAGGACGGCAAACTGGCCGACATCATCGCCGTGGCGGGAAACCCGCTGGACGACATCACCCTGCTCGAGGACGTCAGGTTCGTGATGAAGGGCGGCGAGGTAGTGAAGAGCCCGTAACGGTGGGCGGCCGCCGCACCGACCGGGACGTGCTGAAAGACGTGCCGGGAGGGTTCGTGTAGGCCGCGCCAGCCGGCTCTTGAGCGGCGGATGAAGGGCGCGCGGCCGGCTGTTCGGCCAGCCGAGATCGCAACCTTGACGTGTCGAGACTCGAGAGCGCCAACGGGCCCCGGCTGTCCTATGGGGCCTTCGGGTTCGTATCGTCCAGAAGGTCGGCGAGGTCCTGCACAGCACGCTTGATCACGGCGCGCTGAGCGGCCGTTAGTTGTTTCCTGGGAGGAGCGACGGCGTCAGATCGGGCGGGGCCGATGTAGAACTCAAGACCAAGGGCGGCGCAGATCTCTGCGGCTCTGTCAATGGACGGTGCCCGCCCGCGAAGGATTCCGCGGATCGAGTCCCTCTTGAGGCCCGCCGTTCGGGCTGCGGTGATGGGGCTGACCCCCATCTCCTTCAGCCGTTGTTGGACGATATCCCGAAAGCGCATTGTCGGTGGCGTATTCGCCACGATCACCATTGTTGCGGGGACTCGGGCACTTGACAATAGTGGCGTATCCGCCATATAGTGGCGGAATGACCACTTCGGCACCGGAAGAAACGGCTGCAGCGATTGTGGAAGCCGGAAGGCGCCTGGCGGCACATCGAGGAATCGCCATCAGCACGCTCGGGCGGGAGGCGATTGGCAGCAGTCGCTTCTTTGAGGATCTGAAAGCGGGGCGGGTGACTTTCCGGCGCGCCGCCCGGTTGGTCGCGCGCCTCTCCGCTATGTGGCCCGAGAACCTCGCCTGGCCCGATGCGATCAAACGTCCAAGCAGCGCTCCCAACGATCCGGAAAGAGAGAGGGCATCGATCTGATGCTCACCACCGGGCGCTCTCCCGGGCCCCTTTTCCGCCGTGCCGTTCCCGCGCCGGCGCTTGATCTATCAGTCTCAGTGCACACAAGGAGAAGCCGACTGACATGAGAAGACTCATCCTGTTTACCTTGCTCGTGGCATGGCCGAGTGCGGCCCTGTCCCAGCAGATCTACGGACGCCTGGAGGGCGCCGCGAACGACGCGCAGGGGCTCGTCCTTCCCGGAGTGACGGTCACTCTGGAGTCCGACGAACTCGTGGCGGCCCGGACGGCGACCACCGATGTGGACGGTTCCTACCGGTTCGCGCAACTTGTCGCAGGGAGCTACAACATGACCTTCGAGTTGGGCGGTTTTCAGACCGTCGTCTTCGAGGACATCACCGTGGTTGGCGGTTCGACCTTCGAAATCAACGCCACGATGGACATCGCGACCGTCGCCGAGACCGTCACCGTGACCGGTGAATCCCCGGTGGTGGACGTGAAGTCCACGGGGGTTTCGGCGACCTTCGACACCACGCAGCTCGAGGATGTGCCCTCGGCGACTGACATGTGGGCGGTCCTCCAGCAGAGCCCGGGGGTCCGGATGCGCGGATATGACGTGGGCGGGTCTCACAAGAGCCAGCAGTCGGGATATGAGACCTTTGGCGTGCGGCGCCAAAATCGCATTATCAACGATGGCGTCAACACCACCGAAGGTGATGGGGGTGCTGGTGGCTACTACGATTTCTACGCCATCGGCGAGTTCCAGGTCTCCGCGCAGGGTGCCGATGTCGAGATGGATGCACCCGGTGCGCAGGTGAACGCGGTCTGGAAGAGTGGCGGAAACGAGTTCTCGGGAACCGAGCATTTCGCCTACGAGCCGACCGACTGGATCCCCGCCAACCCGAACCCCGCCCTCCCGCGCCGCGGGACGGGATCGCGAAAAACCCCAACCCGGCCCTCGCGAGCCGCGGTGGCACGTCTGCCCCGGTCGTCGAGTTCTACGAGGCTCACATTGACCTCGGCGGGCCGATCGTCCGCGACAAGGCGTGGTTTTATGCAGCCTACAATCGGTTCGTCATCGACCGTGTTATCTCCGGTGTTTCGCAGGATGTTGCTACGGATCTCGGGGATTTCGACATGTTCACCGTCAAGGCGAACTGGCAGATCACCGATCGGGACCAGTTCATCACCATGCACCACTGGTCGCTCAAGCAGAAGCCCTTCCGTGGACTATCGCTGAGTGTTCCAGCCGGTAGCATTCTGGCGCAGGACTCGTGGAGCTGGCTCCACAAGGCCGAGTGGCAGCGCGTATGGAGCGACCGGCTCTACAGCAACATCCAGGTGAACCACTTCGGATTTGGCTGGCCGATGGTCCCGAATTCGGATCCGGCGACCGAACCGCCACGGCAGGACAGTGGTACCAGTTTCGTGACTGGAGCCGGCTGGGGACCGTTCACGTTCAACCGTTGGAAGCCGCACACTACGGGACAGTTCAACTATTACCTCCCGACATCAAGCGGCAGCCACGATCTGAAAATCGGCTGGGACATGCAGATCGACGAACGCCAGTTCGGGCGAAACTCGAACTCGGGTGCAGTCCGTTATCTCGACAACAGCTCCCAAGACCCAGCGCGTCCCCACGATGTGAATGAAATCCTTTTCTGGAGCGTTCCGAACTTCAACTACGACCGCAATACTCATGTGGATTTCTACTTCCAGGACGTGTGGACCGTTAGCGATCGCCTGACGCTGAACGCGGGGGTTCGTTTTGGAAGCCAGCGCATGGCCTATCTCGACTCGAACAATGTTCCCGGAGGCACTTGTGATGCGGCCCTTGGTTGCATCCGCGAGGTCAGCGACATTGACGCGAACGTCGCTGCCACACTGCCGCTCCTCTTTGGAGAGGGTGGGCAGGTCTCTGGTAGCAGCATCATCAGCTGGCAGTATTTGGCTCCGCGCGCTGGCCTCACCTACGACCTCACGGGCGAGGGCAGTTCCGTCCTGAAGGCATATTTTGGCCGCTACTACAACAACATGAATACCGGTCTGCCGAACGCCAACCCAGGCGGTAACAAGGCCGTCACATATGAGTTCCTTGACCAGAATCAGAATGGGTTGTTTGACGGTGTTGGCGAACTCGGTGAACGGATCGGCGGTAGCCCCGGCGCGGGTCTGGGTATTGAGCGCTCTGCTCCCGTCGGCACACCGGTAGATCCCAACACCGTAGTTCCGCATGTCGACGAGTACAGCGTGTCCGGCGAACATCAGGTGGGTGCCGACCTCGGTCTTCGCCTGTCCGTTGTCCACAAGCGCCAGACAGGCGGCTGGGGACGGGGGAGCGCGATGAACATCGCGCAAACCCGCGGCACTCTAACGAACGTCCAGCAGGTGCCGTGTCCTGCGGCGTGCGAGTCCGCCGGATTTGGCGGGACAACCATTACCGTCAACGGCTTGCCAGACGGTGCCCCACGCAGCGAGAACATCATCACGAACTTTCCGGCCGAGGACAGCAACTGGAACTGGACGACAGTGTCGCTCGGGGTGAATCGGCGGTTCCGCAACAACTTCTTCTGGAACGCCTACTTCGACTACCAGTGGCGTCACGAAGGTCGGCGAGCTAGCGCAACGACCAGCCCGCTTGCCACTGACCCAATCAATGAAGGTTGGGAGGCGCCCGTTGGTCCGATCTCATTGATTCAGGACCTGACGAACTGGCAGTTCAAGGCGGCGGGCCGTTATGTACTGCCGTACGATGTCGGGACAGCAGCGACTTTCCGGCTCGTCAGTGGTTTCCCGTGGGCGCCAATGCTTTCTATCGATATTCCGAACGTTGGCAGCAAGGTGATATTCCTTGACGATTTGAACAACCGCCGCTCTGACACGGTATCGATTCTCGATTTGCGTGTGGACAAGGAAGTGGTCCTTGGCGATAGTGCCAACATTCAGTTCATCTTCGACCTGTTTAACGCGCTGAATAACGCGTCCGAGACGAACTTCATCATGCGAGCTGGCGGCGCCTACCGGAACACGATCGAGTGGATTCAAGGCCGCACCATCGGCCTCAGCGCCCGCCTGACCTTCTGAGCACCTTGATGAACGCCTAGCCGCGTTCGCCACCACGGCTCGCCGCCCTCCGGGGCGGCGAGCCAAAGGCGGATGTAGTGCAAAACGCCCGCGACCACGCCAATAGGAAGGGGTGGTCGGGCTTATCCGCCTGTGACGAATGGGTCGGCAGCTCCGTCCACGCCAAGCGAATCCGCGGACAGATCGCCACCGCGTCCCTTGCAGTCGATCCGGTTGTGATCGTAGGTGAGGCAGGCACGGGACGCCGTCTCGCCGCGGCACTGATCCACGCTTTCAATCAGAAAGGGCGCCCGGACCGGTTCGGGAGCTTTTTCCCCGTCGAGGCCGGCAACGTGCCGGCGCAAAAGCTGTCGCCTTACGTCGAAGCGTTGGCGGCACGCACTCCGGAGACCAAGAACGGATCCGAACCCCGAACGCTCTATCTCAGCGGGATCGCCCGAGCCGGGCTAGCGGATTTCGGCGCTCTCGCTGCAACTCCCGGCGTCCGCGTCATCGCGTCAACCGCGCCCGTTGCCACGACCCCGGCCAACAGACGGCGCAAGGCGCTTCCCAGCGCCGATGTTCCCGTGCTGACCGCGATCCGGATTCCACCGCTCCGCGAGCGGAGGATGGACATCTCCCCCCTCGCGCTCCGGTTCCTCACCGACGCCTGCGAGCGCGCCGGCGTCGGCCCCTACGGGATCTCGACCCGAATGATCGCGGCGTACCACGACTACGATTGGCCCGGCAACGCCGCGGAGCTGAAGGCTGTCATCGAGAGCGCTGTCTCGACCGCAGCACTCGCCCGCTTCCGCGGCAGAGTCCTTCCGGACTCCTTCTGCGCGATCGACTTCAACGGCGACCGCACCGGCCGATCATTGAAGGAAACGCTGCGGGACGTGGAACGCAACATTCTGGAGCAAACGCTCCACCGCGTCGGCGGCAACCAGACCCACGCCGCCCGCATCCTCCAACTCAACACCACCACCCTCCACGAAAAACTCAAACGCCACGGGTTGCTTCGCACGCCCGACGAGGTATCGCCATGAACTGGATCTCGAATCTTGTTCACCGGCTGACGCGGAAAGTGACCCTTCCAGTGGGGCTAACTCTCGCGTTAATCGTTATCGCAACCGTTGCGATGGTGCAAGCGCCCAGCGCATATACGACTTTGGAGTTGACCAACCAAGCGGACATAAGCAATCTGCACGAGGTCCTTACACAAGCCCACACCTTGCGCTCCAACTATACGGCAATCCTGGGATACACGGATTTCGCCAACGCGGTAGTCAAGGTATTGGAAATCGCCGGTCTTGGACTCGGCGCGATCGTCTTGCTGCTTGCAGGGGCAGGGTCCAAGTCTGTGCCACCCGCAGACACAGATCGGAAAGGTGGTTCGCCTTCTTCATTCAGGGGCGACGTGTTTTCGCGGATATCTCCTAGTTGGGTGTTGTTCGGCTTAGCGCTCGTTGTCGTGGCCCATGTTGTCAGTGAGGCATACGGTAGCGAGAGACGACGCGAGATACTGGGTCGCGCGTCGTTTGTCATCGGATGTGCGATTTCCGAGACAACGCGACACGACGGAGTGCCATGCTGCCCAGCGACGACACGCCGTGCCCGCAGTTTATGGAGGGCACTCAATGCAGTGGAAGGCAGCGTAATCGCGGAGCTTTCCGGTGCTCAACTTGGAGGGAGCAGGGCTGCGTCACAGCAAAGGCGCAAGCTCGCGGACGACGCTATGGACGCATGCTTAACCCGGCTGCTTACTCCGTGAAGAGTGTGGCTACGGGTGCACAAGGAGGGACCGATGCCCCAAGAGCGGCCCCGATCGAAAACGGCCGTATTGCCTCACGAACCGTCGCGACCACCCCACGATCAGGGCATCAGTGATCGGGGCGCTGTTCCCATCCGTCGGTGGCTCGCGCCGAGTGTCAGGGGGCGCCGACACCGGTTTCAGCGTGAAGCTGCCTCCGTACTCTCTCCACCAGTGTTTCGACCAGCGTGATCGTTGCTTCGCGCGCGATAGGTTGGGCTTCCGGACCGACTCCCTCATACCGAAACGTCACGGCATAGGGGGTGAATTCGTCGAGCCCTTCGAAAGGCGTCGTATCCACGGAAAAGGCCTGGAGACGCCTTAACAGCGTCTTGATGCTGTGCGTCAACGGGTATTGCGCGCCGAGCGCCGCGATCCACGCCTTCAAGGCCTTTTCGACGGCCTGCTGAAGGTGAAAACCAAAGGACTCCTCCGGTGCCTCGCTGTTCATACTCCGGAGAGTCAGCAGGTCCCGTTCCGCCGCCCGCAGCATCGCGGCGGCGCACCTAGGGTCGCTCATACACAACCGTGCCTTCGCGGAGCGCTCTCGCCAGGACGTGGTTCAAAGAGTCCCGCCAGTACTTCACGTCCTCCGTCGAGTACACGAGGATGTCGGTGGGCACGGGGAAGCCGGCGAGCGCCCGGTAGAGCCGCGCCATCTCCTTGACGCGGTCCCGTCCGCGGCCAAAGGGTTCTGCCTCCACCACGATCAGGTCCACATCCGAGTCGTCCCGCGCCTCGCCGCGGCCCCGAGAGCCGAAGAGGATGATCTGCTCGGGATCGGCTTCCTCAACGAGGATCTCAACCATCTCGGCGATCAGGGCGTCGGTCACGCGACCGGTCTCGCGCTGATAGGGATCCTCTCGTACAACCGCCTGCGCCATGGCCGGAGCCTACCGCAGGCCATAGACGGCGATACGGTGCGAGATTCGAGGGCTGGGCACGACTCTCTCGGTGATCTGGTCCGCGTCGACTGACTACGGCGAAACCTCGTTTTTCCTTACAGATCGGACCGTCCACGAGACGATATGCAAGGAAAATGGGCTTGGAGAGGGTGCAGCAGTCCCCTGGGCAGAGCCCAACGTCATCGGCGCTGGTTTCGTGCTCCTGCGCGGCCCCACCGGGAGAACGCCATGATCGGGTTCTCCTGGTCACCCCGCCGGCAAAAGAGAGCAGGGCGCCATCAGCGCTGGTTTCGCGCTCCCGCGCGATGCCGGCTGGAAGCCGGCGGTCCAAGCCTCTGCGCCACGCGGGCTCTCGGCGCCAGGAGCCGGATTGGAACAGAAACTGGCCCGCGGCCCGGGGACCGGCGGTCGCTTCCGGGCGCGCCATCGCGGGGTGTCGATGCCCCGGCGCTAACGCTGGTTGGCGGTGGTATCTTGCCGGCCTGATGTCTCCTGGGCGGCGCCGTCGGCGTTCCACTCCGACACCCGCGCAGATCTGGCGCATCCTGCGCGCTACGGCCCATGAGGCGCGCGTTGCGCGACGCGAACTGGCTGCGATGAGGCGACGGATCGCGAAGGAGGACGAAGAGCGGAAGAAGGAGCAGGCCGAACGCGACCGGGTGATGGAGCGGGAACTCTACAAGATCCGCGGTGACGGCGACAACCGCTGGGGGAAACTGATTGAGGCGCTCGTGGAAGGGAACCTGCTGAAGCTGCTGCGGGACGCGAATGTCGAGGTGGTCCGGGTGTTCTCCGGGGTGCGTTCCCGGATCCACGAGACGTGGCGGGAATACGATCTGGTGGCTGTCGGAGACTCCGACGCAGTGGTCGTGGAAGTGAAAACGACGCTCCGGGTCTCTGACGTTGAGCGCTTCTCGGCGCGGATTCGTGATTTCCGGGAGTGGCGTCCGGACCACGCCCGCCCGCGGGTCTGGGGGGCACTCGCCTACCTGACCACGAAAGGGAACGCGGCGCACGCGGCGGAAGACGCCGGGTTCTACCTGATCGAAGCGGTCAGCGGGAGCGCCCGGCTGGTGAACTCCGAGGGCTTCGAGCCCCGGTCGTTCTGAGGCCGAGTCCGGTCTCCGGCGCCATGCCGGGGGACGAGGTCCGTCCCGCCGCCCGCCGGCGGCGGGCTGTGCCGGGTAACGCCGGCGTTCCCTCGCGGTCCCCCGCCACCTGGCGCCGTCGGCGTCCCGGCCTACAGGTCTGCGATGAAGCCCTTC
>MPMW01000002.1 GCA_002238705.1 Acidobacteria bacterium bin61
CCGGTCGTGGAAAACGCGCGCGTTCGCGAGCAGGTCTTCCTGACCCTCGCCGCGGTCTTCATCGCGGCGCTCATCGCCTGCAATCTGATCTTCCGGAAGTTCTTCGTCTGGGAGATTCCCGCTCTTGGCCTGATCGGCCTGAATCCGCAGATGGAACTCTCGGTCGGGATCCTGGCGTATCCGGTCACGTTTATCTGTACGGACGTACTGTCGGAGTTCTACGGCCGCCGGCGGGTGAGCCAACTGGTAACGGCCGGATTCTTCGCCAGCGTCTTCGTGGTGGGGCTGGTGATGCTCTCCAATTGGCTGCCGGCGGCGGGTTGGAGCGCCGTGGACGACGCCACTTTCGATCTCGTGTTCGGGATCCAGGGCGTGGCGGTGACGGCGTCCATGTGCGCCTATCTGGGTGCGCAGTACCTCGACATCCGGCTCTTCCACTACTGGAAGCGCCGGACGGCGGGGCGCCATCTGTGGCTTCGGAACAACGCCTCCACGTTCACCTCGCAGCTCGTGGACACGATTCTGGTGAATACCGTCCTGGCTTTCCTGGGGGCGGAGGAGATCACCATGGAACGGCTGCCGGTACTCATCGCCAACGGCGTGGTGTTCAAGTGGTTCGTCGCCGTCGTGGACACCCCGCTCGTCTACGGGGCGGTGTGGTTCATGAAGAACCGGCTCGGTATCCAGGAAGCGCCGGTGGAGGAGAGCCGGGTACGCGGACGGATCCTCTGAAGGCCCGCACCCGACGGGATTGCCGCGTGGCCGGCGGTCAGTTTCCGAACGTGCTGCGGATGGCGGCCCGGACGTGGTCGTTCAGGGCCGGCAGACCGCCCGGATCGGGGCCGCCTCCCTCGGCGCGGTCGGCGCGGCCGCCGGCGCGCCCCCCGATGGCCGCCGCTGCTTCCCGCAGAAGCCGGTCGGCCGGCAGCCGCTCGGCGATCTCGGGCGAGACCCCGAGGATGACCGCGGCCCGCCCGGCCCGGACGGCGGCCGATACCGCGACCCAGGGGCGATCATCCTGCCGGTCGCGGAATGTATCCATCAGCCGGCGGTGTTCGTTCTTCGAAACCCCATCAAAGGGCGGTGGCATCCAGATCAGCACGCCGGCGATGGTTTCGGTTTCGGCCGGGGCGCCGGCTCCCGAGGTCGGCGCTCCCCCTCCGCCGAGCGCCAGACGGTCCTGAAGCCGTTCCACCTCGCGTTCCATGCGCCTGAGGTCGGAGCGCATCTTCTCCACCTTTTGCGCCACGTCCTCGGCGCGGGAGTTCGCCGCCCGTCCGATGTCCCCGAGCAGACGGCGTCCGCGGATCACGGAGTCGACGGCCGGCCGGCCGGTGAGGGCCTCCACCCGGCGGACGCCGGCGGACACCGACTCCTCGGACGTGATGACGAACAGGCCGGCCTGGCCGGTCGCCCCGAGATGGGTGCCGCCGCAGAGTTCGATGCTGAACTCGGGCACCTCGATGACGCGGACTTCGGTTCCGTACTTGTCGCCGAAGAACGCCAGGGCGCCGCGGGAGAGAGCCGCGTCGAGCGACATCACGCTGGCGAGCACTTCCCGGTCGGCCCGGATCTGCTCGTTCACCCGCCCTTCGATGGTTTCGAGTTCGGTCGGGGTGAGCGCCGCGAAGTGGGTGAAGTCGAACCGCAGCCGGTCCGGGGCGACGAGGGAGCCCGCCTGCTTCACGTGCGGGCCGAGGGTGTCCCGGAGGGCCGCGTGGAGGAGATGGGTGATGGTGTGGTGCTCCGCGGCGCCCCGGCGGCGGGTCCGGTCCACGAGCGCCTCGACCGGTTCTCCGGCCCCGATGGAGCCCTCCCGCATGCGGACCGTGTGCACCACCATGCCGTCGCGGCTCTGGGCGTCGAGGACCTCTGCTACCCCGCCCGCCGCGCGGAGCAGTCCACGGTCCCCGACCTGTCCGCCCCCCTCCGGGTAGAACGGCGTCCGGTCGAGGATCAGCTCCCCGTCCGCCCTTTCGGGTAGCGCCGGTACCGGAACCGGACTCGCGCCTTCCGCGCCCGCGAGCGTCGCGAGCACCCGGCAACCGTCCGCCTCGGTGCCCTCGTAGCCCAGAAAGCGCGTCGGTTCGGCGCCCGCCAAATCGCGGTAGGTGGTGGCGGCGGCCGCAGGTTTGCCCTTCCATGACAGTCGCGCGCGTTCCCGCTGCTCCTGCATCCGGGACTCGAACGCCGCGTGGTCCACCCCCATACCGTGTTCCCGCGCGACTTCCTCCACGAGGTCGACCGGCAGCCCGAAGGTGTCGTAGAGCCGAAAGGCGTCGTCGCCCGGGACCACGGCGGCCTCCCGCACCGAATCCCGGGCGAGTACCCGATCGAGCTGGCCCATCGCGGTCGAGAGCGTCCCGGAAAAACGTTCTTCCTCGAACGTCGCGACCCGCAGGATCAGGTCCCGGGAGAGGCCCAGTTCCGGCCAGGCGTCTTCCATCTCGGAGATTGCGAGCGCGGTGATTTCCGGCAGGACCGGTTCTTCCATTCCCGCCTTGCGGCCGAAGCGCAGCGCGCGGCGGATGATCTTGCGGAGGACGTAGCCGCGGCCCTCATTCCCCGGCAGGACGCCGTCCGCGATCAGAAACGCGGTGGCGCGCGCGTGGTCGGCGATCACCCGCGCGGCAGTGCCAACCGTCCGGCGGTCCACGCCGCCGGGGGCCCGGGTTTCGACGGCGCGTACGAGCGGAGCAAACAGATCGGTGTCGTAGTTCGAGCTGACCCCCGAAAGCACTGCGGCGAGGCGCTCCAGTCCCATCCCGGTATCCACGGACGGCGCGGGCAGCGGAGTCAGGACGCCCGCGTCGCTGCGGTCGAACTGCATGAACACCAGGTTCCAGATCTCGAGGTAACGGTCCTCACCGGGGTACTCGGGCCCCTGGTCGTAGTGGATTTCGGAGCACGGGCCGCACGGTCCGGTATCGCCCATCGACCAGAAGTTCTCGTCGGCGGGAAGCGAGGCGATCCGGTCTTCGGGTAGGTGCGATTTCCAGATCTCGCGCGCCTCATCGTCCGCCGGGGTAGTCTCGTCGCCGGCGAAGACGGACGCGGAGAGGCGCCCTGGATCGAGCCCCAGGTCCCGCGTCAGAAAGTCCCACGCCAGGGCAATCGCCTCTTCCTTGAAGTAGTCCCCGAAGGAGAAGTTGCCCAGCATCTCGAAGAAGGTGTGATGCCGGGCCGTCAAACCCACGTTCTCCAGGTCGTTGTGCTTGCCTCCGGCGCGAACGCACTTCTGGACGCTGACCGCGCGGGGTTTTGCCGGCGTTTCGCGCCCCAGGAAGTAGTTCTTGAACTGATTCATCCCGGCGTTCGCGAACAGCAGCGTCGGGTCGTCCCGCGGGACGAGTGGCGAACTCTTGACCACCATATGGTCCCGGGTGGCGAAGAAATCGATGAACGCCCGGCGCAGGGCGGCGCCCGTGGTCGGTGCGGAGGTCATGTCTCGGAAGTCACGTCTCGGGGTCCGGATCGCGCTGCTCCTGAAGGGCGTGCCCGCCGGACAGTACCGCGTGGCGGGCGGCCTCCCGGGAGTACCCGCGGGAAACCAACCGGCGAAAGAGACGGGCCGCGGCTTTCCTGCGGTCGCCGTCCGGTTCCGCTCCCGCGCTCCCCGTCGCCGAATCGCCGGCCGCGGACGGCTCCAGCCGCCGCCGCGCCATCAGGGCGCGCTCGTTTTCCGCTCCTTCGGGAAACTCCGCCCGGACGGCCTCGAGCGCCAGTTCTTCAGGAATCTGGCGCCGCCGCAGGTGGGCCCGAATCTTGAGCGGCCCCTGGTGTTTCGTCCGCGCCCGGGTTCGCGCGACCGCCTGCGCCAGCGACCCGTCATCGAGATAGCGCCGTTCCCGGAGCCGGGAGATGGCCTCTTCGACCTCGGACTCGCCGAAGTCACGGGCGAGGAGTTTCCTCCGGACCTCGCCCTCGCTGAGATCCCGCCGCTCCAGCAAACCGATCGCGGCGCCCCACGCGGTCGTGGAACGGCGGGAGGACGGCGTCGCTGCTCGGGACATGGGCGGGAGACTAACGCGGGAATTTGCCATTGGCCGGAACCCGACGGCAGCGGTCGCTAGGCCCCGCAGTGCGCGCATTCGGTTGCGTCCGGATGGCGTGGACGGCCGCAATTCCAGCAGTGCCGGGACCGCCGCTCGCCCTCCCGGATGCGGCCCATGACCGCTTCCCGCTCTTCCGGCGCGGGGCCGAAGGAGGCTAGGTCGCGCAGGTCGCTGAGCATGTCTGCGGCGGTGGCGTAGCGCCTCGAGACGCGCGGGGCGAGTGCCTTCGCGACCACTGCATCGAGATCCTTGGACACCGCCGGAACGTGTCGTCGGGGATGTTCGTTGCCGCCGGCCTCGACGAGGGCCCGCTGCCGCTCGGGGTCCGGGTCCTGGTAGGGAAGGGCGCCGGTGAGCATTTGGTAGAACACGACTCCGACCGCATACACGTCCGAGGCAAAAACCGCCTCGGCATGGAACTGTTCGGGCGCCAGGTAGTACGGATTGCCCAGCTGGCGCGCGTCATGCTCGGCGACGTGGACCGTGCGGGCCATTCCGAAATCCGTGAGCTTGGCCAGTTCCCCGGAGAGCAGAATGTTGTCGGCGCTAATGTCGCCGTGGAGCAACTTTCGATCGTGGGCGTGCGCAATTCCGGCGAGCACCTGCCGCGTGATCCTCGTGGAGACGGTGGGCGAGAGCGGTGTTTCGTCGTCCAGCCGCCTGGCGAGTGAGGTCCCCTCCACCCACTCCATGACGACAAACAGGGTGTCCTCGTGCTCGTCGCACGCGATCAGACGAACGATGTTCGGATGCTCGAGTGCCGCCAGCAGGCGGGATTCGCGCAGGATCGCCTCACGTCCCGCGGCGGACTGGTCGTGCGGAACCTTGATGGCCCGGGGCTGCTCCAGAAACACGTCGCGGACCCGATAGACGGCCCCGAACGTACCGCGGCCGATGCTCTTCTGGATCTCGTAGTTTCCGATCCGCTGCCCGAGCAGAAACATCGGGCTCGATGCTAGCAACCCGGAGTCCAGGTCAGGCGCAAGTAGTCCGCACCCGGCATCCGCAGACGAACCGCTCCGGCGCCCGGGATCGGTGTCCCGCTACCCCCCCGTCCGGAGGAGCAGCGCGGCCGCCACGACAGCGGCCGTCCCGGTACGAAGAACCCGTTCCCCGAGGTCCAGGCGCCGAAATCCGTGGCGATAGGCGTCCTCGAGTTCCGTGGCCGCAAAACCGCCTTCCGGGCCGACCGCAAGAACGCCGTCGCCGGACGCCACCGGATCCGGAATGGAGGACGGGATACCTCCAGCCGGCCCGGGTGAGGCGATCCACCGGTCGGGACCGCGCTGGCCCCCCAGCCAGTCCGCGAACGGGGTCGGGGCGGCGACCGTGGGCACGGTTGCCCGTCCGCACTGCCGCGTTCCGGAAAGGGCGGCCGCGCGCCAGCGGGCGAGCCGCGCCGGTGTGGTGCGGCCTTCCGAGCGCTCGGTCATCAGAGGGGCGATCGAGCTCGCTCCGAGCTCGGCCAATTGACGCACGATTGCCGTCAGCCCGTCACCCTTGGGGACCGCGACGCCAACACCAAGACCAAACCCGGGTTCCCGGGCTGCCAGGACGGCGCCCCGCTCCACCAGGCAACGATCCTCCTTGTCCATCCCCACGAAGCGTGCCGAAAACGCATTGCCGACGCCGTCGAACACCTCGATCTCCGCGCCCGGCGAAAGACGAAGCACTCGAAGCAGGTGATGGGTTTCTGCGGCGTCCAGCCGCAGGTCGCGGCAGTCGGCCGCTTCCGGAGCGAGAAAACGGCGAGGAGCGCCCATGATCAGTGGGCGGACGCCGCCACCCCACGGTCTGGGCCGACGCCGCGACTCTCCAGGGAAGCGGCGACCCAGGTGTCGGCATCGGGAGCTTCGGGAAGTTCCAGCCGGATTTCCGCGATCCGGACCTGCCGCTGTGGGAACGAGCCCAGCACGCGCTCCGACGCACCCTGAAGAAAACCCGAGACCAGGAGCCGTCCCCCGGGCCGCAGGCAGGGTTCTGCGAAGCTCCAGACGTCCCTCAAGGCGTCAGCGGACAGATTCGCGAGGATCACGTCGAAACCGGTGGGAACGAGCGCGTGCAACCGTGCGGCCAGTGCCGGGTCTCGATAGTTGCCCTCACAGAAGGTGATTCTGCCGGCTGCCTGGTTGGCGGTGGCGGTTTCCGTCGCGGAGCGGATGGCCAGCGGGTCCACGTCGAGCGCAACGACGCGGCCGGCGCCGAGCAGCGCGGCCGCGACCGCGAGGATTCCGGAGCCGGTCCCGATGTCGAGGATCCGGCTCCGGCGGCGCCTGCGCAGGTGATCCTCCAGAGATTCCAGAACCATCCGCGTCGTGGGATGCATGCCGGTGCCGAAGGCCGGTCCGGGCGTCAGCAGCAGCGATCTGAGCCCCGGAGTCGCGCGAACGTGCGGGGAGTGGACGAAGAACCCGCCCACCCGTACTCCACGGAAGAAGTCACGATAGGCCGCGGTCCAGTCGCGCGGCGGCTCCGGGGGCGGGCAGTGAAGTTCTCTGACACCGGGTGCGCGAGCCGATCTCCCCGCCTCGGCCGGGCTCGTGGGGGAATGGAGCAGTGAGCGGAGATCGGCGGCGACTCGTCTCCGGGCCGCTTCGGAAGCGAACCAGAGACGGATCCGGTCGCCGGACGAAACGGTTTCCGACGCGCCAAGAAAGGCGGCCTCGCCGGTGACGACGCCTTCCCAGCCGGTGCGGCAGGCAGGGCCGTGCAAGTCGAGCGGATAGCTGGGTCCGCGGGTGAACCCCCGGTCGGCGGGATCCGCGGGAGCGGCTGCGCTCGGCCCTGGCGCGAGACCGCGGGCGGGATTGCGCGGGGATGTGCTCAGGAAAAGATCCGCTCGAAAAGGGACGAGCGGGATTTGTCCGCGCCGTTGCCGTCCACCCGGGACTCCTCGCGGACACCGGCGCCGTGAGGGGCCGGATCCCCGTCCGGTCTTGCCGATGACGCTCCCGGTGACTCATGGATTTCGTCGGCGAGGGCCTCGACCGCGGCTCGCGCCCGGTGACTCATTTTCTTCGGGACTTCGACCAGAATGCGTACCAGATGACTTCCGCGGCCGCGGCCGCGGAGGGCCGGGAATCCCTTGCTCCGCAACCGGAGAATCGTGTGGGGTTGTGTACCGGGAGGGATGCGCAGCGTGTCCTCTCCCCAGATGGTGGAAATCGGGATCTCCGTGCCCAGGACAGCCTGGGGAAAGCTGATGCTGGACTCGCTAAGGACGTCGTCCTCTTCGCGCCTGAGACCCCGCGCGGGCCGGACGTGGACTCTTACGTACAGATCTCCGGGTGGCCCGCCGCGCGCGCCGGGTTCCCCTTCGCCCGGTACCCGCAGCTGGTTTCCGTCAGCGATCCCCGCGGGGAGTCGAACGGTGATTTCGCGTTCTCGCGGCGTTCTTCCGTTGCCGGCACACTCCCGGCAGGGATCCCGAACGATCTTCCCGGTCCCGCCACAGCCGGAACAGGTGCGGCTCATCATCATGAAACCGCGGGAGAAAGTCTCCTGGCCGCGCCCGCCGCACCTGCCACAGAGAATCGGCTTTTTCCCGGCCTCGATGCCGCTCCCCCGGCAGGAATCGCAAGGTTCCGCGCGCGAAACGAGGATGCGCTTGCGGCTTTCTTCCTTCGGTTCGCCGAAGTCGACGCTCAACTCGTACTGGATGTCGCGCCCGCGTGCGGGACCGTGTCGGTCGGCCCCGCCGAACATGTCGCCAAACAGGTCGAAGACACTGCCCCGCAAGATGTCCTGAAAGTCCGCGAAGATCTCGCCGTTCACCGGCTGCCCGGCGCCGCCGACCCCGGCATGGCCGAAACGGTCGTAACGGGATCTCTTTTCGGCATCGCCGAGGACTCCGTAGGCTTCCGAAGCTTCCTTGAACTGTTCCTCCGCCGACTTGTCACCGGCGTTGCGATCGGGGTGATAGCGGACCGCGAGCTTGCGGTAGGCCTTCTTGATTTCGTCCGGACTCGCGTCCCGCGCCACACCGAGGACTTCGTAGTAGTCGCGTTGGGCGGTGCCTGGCATAGGGCGCCTCAGGTCGGCAACGTTTCGGCGGCGGCGCCCGGAGGCGCCGTGCCGGTTGTCGGGCCGCCGGAACCCTCACCGGGGTCCTCGCCGCCAGCGGCTGGTTTGGCGTCGTCCGCATCTTCGGGGGGAGCGCTCGCGACGACCACGGTGGCGGGGCGAATCACCCGGCCGTCCAGGAGGTATCCCCGTCGCAGCACTTCCACCACGTCTCCCTCGCGCTGTCCAGGCCCCGCGGGAACTTCCTGGACGGCTTCGTGGAGCCGCGGATCGAACGGGGCGCCACCGGCTTCGATCTCGAGGAGTCCCTGACGCTTCAGGGTGTCCTGGAAACGGCGCAGGACGAGCCGGATTCCTTCGTGAAGGCCGCGGACGACGCGCTCGGCAGGATTCTCGGCGGGATGGTTGTTCTCGTCTCCGTCCCAACGCTCCGTCGTTTTCGCCACTTCGAGGGTGGCGCGGTGGAGGTCGTCCAAAACCGGAAGCAGGGCGGAGCAGACCTCTTCGGTGGCGCGGGACCGGAACTCGGCTCGTTCGTTCCGCGAGCGGCGGCGCACGTTCGCGAGGTCCGCCTGCGCGCGCCGGGCGAGATCCTTTGCGTCCGCCACTTCCTGGGTCAAAGAGGCGATCCGGCTCTGCAGGTCCTCGATCTCGGCCGGGCTTGCCGGCGCCGGGGGATCGTTCCCATCTGCCGCGTCCGGGGTCGCGGCGCCGTTCGCCCCGGAGGCTTCCGCGAGTGGCTCGGGCGGTTCTCCCTGCGAGGAATCGTTCATCGATCGCTCCTGAAAAAAGTTACGGAACAAGGAAATCAGCCTGGTGTGGTGTCCCGGGAATGGCGCGAGTCACCGAGAGCGGCGGGGCGCCCGGCTGACAAGGCTCGAATCGGGAGGGATACCCAGTGTATTCCGACTGATTCGGAACGCGGAGCTTAGCGGCTCAGCCGGGATGCATCGCCGGTCGGATGCCGTGCGATCTCCGGGACACTGCACTGGCGCGCGGCTTCCAGATCCCGGCGAAACGACACGCCGAGCGCGGCCGCCACCTCACCGACCGCGGGAGGTGTCGCCTCCGGTCCGGCGAGCGGGAGTTCGGCGAGGCCGATCGCTTCCACCGGGGATTCGGGCGGCAGACCGGCGAGCGAGTTGGTGAGGGCGCGGTTCACTGTCCAGGGAATGGAGCCGTGCTGGAGGAATGCGCCGCGGCGCCAGCGCTGGGCGCCGGCCACCAGTTTCTTTCCCTGTGCGGTGATTTCGTGGCCGGTCGCCACCGCGTGACAGGGGAGACGAGGGGCCTGGGGGTCGCGGGGCGGGGGCGCCGCCGGGGGGGAGGGGGGTCGTGGGTGTGGCGGGGCGGGGGCCCGGCGGGAGGGGGATCGAGGCGAACGAAGCGGGCGACCGCCGTCCAGATGCATCCCATCACGCGAAAGTAGGCGCCCCGGACCCCCGGTGCGAACCCCCGGGGCGCGGCAAACGCGTAGGTGAGTTCGTCCGGCAGGTGCAAGAGGGCTCGCCCCCCGGTCGGGCGGTGAACCCAGGCAATCCCGAGAGCGGCGAGTGCGGCCGGATCCGTGGCGGTCTCGGGAGTTTGCCCATGTCCCAGGGTCAGGGTGGGCCGGGACCAGCGATAGAGACGAAGCGTTGGACCAGCGCCCATCGAGGCTCGCTCGAGCAACTCCCGATCCCGCCGCATGTTGGCCTCCCCATCCATGGGGGTTTCCCAATCCGCGAGCAGGCGAAGTCCGGTGCCCTCCTCGGGCGCGCCGGGGTTCATGCCCTTCGGTCCAACAGCGGGTGGCGAAACCCCCGCGGCGTTCAAGCGGCGATGCATCCCGGCTGAACCTCGCCGCCGTTCGGCGCTCTGCGTTGCGTTCTGGTCCAAATACACCTGTATTCCCCCCTTGCACGCCTTGTCAGCCGGGCGCCTCGCCGCTCACGCGGGTTTCACCACAGGCTGGCAACGGTTCCCGGGCCGGGTCGATCAGGCGATCAGTTCGTCGAGCGACTGAAATTCACGACCTTGCGATTCCGCGACGGGCCGGCAGGTGAGGCGGCCCGCATAGGTGTTCACACCGGGACGCAGGCAACCGTCGCGGCGCACGGCCTCCTCGAATCCATGGTTGGCGATCGTGAGGGCGTACTCGAGCGTTACGTTGGTGAGCGCGTAGGTGGAGGTTCGGGGCATGGCGCCGGGCATGTTGGCGACGCAGTAGTGGACGACCCCGTCCACGACGTAGGTGGGTTTCGAGTGGGTGGTGGGCCGGGTCGTCTCGCAGCAGCCACCCTGGTCTACCGCAACGTCCACGATGACTGCACCTTCACGCATGGCGGCAATCATCTCGCGGGTGATGATGCGGGGTGCGGCCGCACCGGGAACCAGAACCGCACCGACAACGAGGTCCGCTTCGGCGAGTGACGAGGCAAGCGTCACCGCACTCGACTTGAGGGTCGTGACGCGGCTCCCGAAGATGTCGTCGAGGTACCGCATGCGGGCGGAACTCTTTTCCAGGATCGTGACCTCGGCGCCGATTCCGACGGCGAGCTTGGCGGCGTTGAGTCCCACGACGCCCCCGCCGACAATCACGGCTCGACCCCGGGGGACTCCCGGAACGCCGGCCAGCAGGATTCCCGAGCCTCCGCAGGAGCGGTGCAGGTGGTGCGCGCCTTCCTGGATCGCCATGCGGCCCGCTACTTCGCTCATGGGCGTCAGGAGCGGCAGGCTTCCGTCAGGCGCGGTGATGGTCTCGTAGGCGATCGCCGTCACTCCCCGGGACAGCAGTCCCTCGGTCAGTTCGGGCAGGGGAGCCAGATGGAGATAGGTGTAGAGAACCTGCCCTTCGCGGAGAAGTTCCACCTCTTCGGGCTGAGCCTCCTTGACCTTGATGAGGAGATCGCAGGTGTCGAACACCTCTTCGCGAGTCGCCGCGATCTGCGCGCCCGCGGTTGCGAATTCCTCGTCCGAGATCAGACTGCCGCGACCGGCCCCCGCTTCGACGAGCACCTCGTGGCCGGCGGCCACCAGGGTGTCGACACCTCCCGGAACCAATCCGACCCGGTTCTCGCTGTCCTTGATCTCCCGAACCGTACCGATCCTCATCGAACGCTCTTGTCCTTTCCTCTCCTGGTCCTGCCCTGGTCCTACGCTGCTCCTGCCGCGGTCCTGCCCCGCTCCTCAGTTGCCGCTCTTGTCTCCGGCGTTATCCTCGGTTCCGGTTTCGCTTCCGACTTGGCGCGGCTCCGCACGGTGCCCTCGAAGGTGGCCCCGGCATGCACGACCACCGTGGCGGCAAGAATTCCTCCGGTGAGGATCCCGGACGCGCCGATCTCCGCCTTTTCGATCGCCTCTACATCGCCTGTCATCCGGCCGTGAATGGTCACGTTCCGCGCCAGGATGGCGGCCTCGACCTGGCCGCCCTCCGGAATGAGCACCGCCGCGGTGCTCTCCACGGAGCCCTTGAGGCGACCCTGGATGCAGATGTCCTCGCGAGTCGTGATCTTGCCTTCGACACGGGTGTCCTGCCCGATCCAGGTCGAGCGGGCGCCCCGTTCGGGAGCGGGAGGCGTTTCGGTCATGAATGCCTCTTCTTCATTGGTGCGACGGAATAGGGCCATGAGACGGGACGGAACAGGGAAAGAGGATGGAGCGGGCGACGGGGTTCGAACCCGCGACACCGAGCTTGGGAAGCTCGTACTCTGCCAACTGAGATACGCCCGCCCGGGAGCCGGTGATTCTACTCGGCGCGAGCCCGTGGCCGTCGCCTGGGGCTGGCTGCCGTCCGTTCGCCGGCACGCTCCAGTAGCGCCAGCAGTTCGTCGCGGCGGTCCTCGGCGAGTCCTTCGCGGTACGCCTCCAGGGTGAGCCGCATCACGGGTTCGGTGTTCGATGGCCGAAGGGTGAAGCGCCAGTCGGGAAAGTCCATCGTGAGTCCGTCCAGCGTGTCGACCCTCCCGCCCGGGAAGCTCTCGCGCACCAGGTCGAACGCGGCCGCCGGGTCGGGAACCACCCGGCTTTCCTCGTCGACAGTGAAATAGCGCCGGCGCAGGTCGCCCGCCAGCTCCGAGAGGGACCTTCCCGAGTCCCGGATACGCTCGATCATGAGCAGGATGGGCAGCAAGGCGTTGTCCGCGTAGCCGGCGGCTCGAAAGAAGAAGTGCCCGCTGAGTTCTCCCCCGAATCGGGCGTCCTCCTGTCGCATCCGGCGCTTCAGGTAGGCGTGTCCGACACGGCCGGCGCGGGGTCGGCCGCCGGCTCGCGTCACCTCGTCCGGCACCGCCCGGGAGGACCGCAGGTCGAACACGATCGGAGTGCCCGGCTCCTTGGCGATCTCGGCAGGAGCCAGCAAGGCTGTCGTGAAGTCTCCGGGAATGTGCCCTCCCTGGTCGTCCACGAAAACACAACGATCCGCATCCCCGTCCCACAGGACACCGAAGTCGGCGCCCTCCTCAAGGACCCGGCGCCGGAGAGGCTCCCGGTTTCGGGGATCAAGAGGGTTGGCGCCGCGGCTCGGGAAGTGGCCGTCGGGCCGGAACTGCACCGCCAGAAACTCTCCGGGGACGGCGGAGAAGACCTCGGCCGCCATGAGACCCCCCATCCCGTGGCCGGCGTCGAGCACCACGCGGAGCGCCGGGAGGGAACGGAAGTCGACCACGCTTTCCAAAAACGCCCGGTAGTCGCCGGCGATATCGCGTGGTGGTCCCGTCTCCGGGTCCTCGGGCAGGTCGGCTGGCGGCCCCGGAACTTCGTCGACGAGCCGCCGGATGTCCGGCAGTCCGTTCTCCTGGAAAACCGGGGCGGCATCGCGCTCCACGAGCTTGATGCCGTTGTCGCCGGGCGGGTTGTGGGAGGCCGTGATCACGGCCCCGCCGTCCAGGCGGTCATGCCGGACGGCAAACCACATGGCGTCCGTCGGCAACATGCCGTAGTCGAAGATCTCGACGTTCGGCGCCTCCAGGCCCGCTCGGAACGCCCGGGCGAGCGCCGGACTGGTGAGCCGGGCGTCGCGCGCCATGCCGATTCGTCCGCCGCCAAGCCAGGTGGCGAACGCTCGGCCGACCCGCCACGCGAGTGACGGAGACAATGGCTCCGGCGCCGCCCCACGGATGTCGTAGGCCTTGAACAGCCCGGCTTCAGCGGGGTTCAGTTCTTGAGCCATGGAACGGTGCTGTGAGCGGCAACGGTGCTCTTGTCGCCGAGGACCGCCCCCGAGAGGGAGGCTCCCGGACCGATGAAACTGCTCACGCCCAGAATCGCCTCGGTCACGGTGGCGTCCTCGCTGATGCGGGTGTGCGCCCACAGGATCGAATCCCTTATGCGAGCGTTGGCCTCCACCCGCACCCGGCGCCCGAGCACCGCGTAGGGGCCGATCTCGGCTCCTTCGCGTACCTGTGTTTCGGGGCCCACCAGGGAGGGGCCGATCAGACGGGCGCCTGGGTGAACGGAGGCGGTTTCGTCCACGATGACGCCACCGGGATTGGGACGCCCGACTCCCGGAATCCGGATCTTGCCGTCGAGGGCGTCGCGGTGCGCCTGGCGGTAACGCGAGATGACCCCGATGTCCGTGAAGTAGCCCGCGTGCCGGTGCGCGGCGACCGGTCGCCCGGCCGCAACAACCGCGGGGAACACCTCGTGTTCCAGCGAGGACGCGCCCTTCCCGGGAAGGAACTCGAAGATGGCCGGGTCCATGACATAGGCGCCCACGCTGATTTTGCCCGGCCCCGGCGAGTCCGGCTTCTCCGTGAATCTGACGACCCGCGGTGGTCCGCCGGTCGGGAGGTCTTCGGCCTCGACGACTCCGTACGGCGACGCGTCGGCCACCTGGGTCAGCGCGAGCGTAAGGGTGGCGCGGGCGGATTCGTGACTCCCGACGAGCGCCCGAAAATCAAGATCGGTCAGTGCGTCGCCGTTCAGGCACACGAAAGGCTCGGAGAGCAGCGACTTCACGTGTCCGATGGCGCCTCCGGTACCGAGCGGTTTCGGCTCCACCGAGTAACGGAGGGACACCCCGAACGCGTTGCCGTCACCGAAGGTGGCCTCGATCCGCCGCGGGAGCGAGGCCAGGCAGAGAACGATGTCGGTGATCCCCGCCTTGCGAAGCAACTCGAACTGGGTGACGAGGAAGGGGCGGGTCAGGAGGGGGACGATCGCCTTGGGACGGCGAAAGGTCAGGGGGCGCAGCCGTAGCGCCTTCCCCCCGATGAGAATGACCGCCTTCATCGACAGTCGGACAGGATACTCCCCTCTTCACTGCTGCCCGCTCCTGATAGCATCCTTGGCCCGCGCTGCGGGCGCGGAGAACTCCTTCGAACGTGTGCCCGAGATGAGCGTGGCGAACCGCCTCACGCTACTGCGGATATTGGTGACGCCGTTTGTCGCGGTGGCTTTGCTCGCGTCGTTCCCGGGCTGGCAGCTCGTGAGCGCCGGGCTGGTGGCCGGCGGGGCCTTGACCGATCTCCTGGATGGGCACATTGCCCGCCGCCGGAATCAGATCACGGCGCTGGGGACACTGCTGGATCCGATCGCGGACAAGTTCTTCATTTCCACGATCTTCATATGTCTGGTGGATCGGGGGCTTTGTCCGGCCTGGGTCGCGATCGTGATCGTGGGGCGAGAGTTCGCCGTTACCGCGCTCAGGATGGTGGCGCTCCAGCGCGGCTCCAGCGTGCCGGTCAGTCTGCTCGGGAAGATCAAGATGCACGCTCAGGTGTACGCGGCGCTCCTGGTGCTGGGCGGGGCGTTCTATCCCGTTCTGGCCCCCTTCGGGGTGCTCGGCCTCTGGATCGCGGCCATTCTGACGGCGTGGTCCGGCTTTTCCTACTTCGCCGGAGCACGGAGAGTCGCGCTCTCTGGCTGAACGATCCGCCAGCGGGACGATCTTCTCCCCGCGCCGCCTGGTGCCCGTCCTGCCCGATGTCTTCCTGGGGGCGGACGCGGTGGCGAGCCTGGACGGATCCCGCGGGTTCCTCTACGGCGAAAAGCGTCACGGGCAGGTGGATGTCTTGGGGTTCGAGCCGGCTCCGGAAGAGTTGTGCCGGCCGGAGACGCTCGACGCTCTGGCCGCGCGGCGGCTCGACCGCTCCGAGATTCACGGATGGCGTATCGTCGGGGTCGCAGTGGAGACGGCGGACCTCGAAGGTGGTGCGAAGCCGCTACTGCAGGGCCTGGTGGCGGGTGACGTGGTGGTCGCCGGCGGGGGTGCCCGGCAGGCTTGCGGGGCCGGCAGCGATTCTGACGGGAGGGAAGAGCTCAGGATTCTGATCCATCGCGGCGACTGCCTCGCCCAGGTGCGTGCTCCGCGTCCCACCGGCTTCTAAGGGACTTCGAAATCGAGCCGCCGGCGGCGCCGGCCCTGGTGTCCGTGGGCCGGGCGGTGTCGTTCGGACCCCACCGGCGCCGGCTCGGCTGGTTCAGGTTCGGGCGAGGATCTGGCGAATGCGTTCGCGGGCCGCCTCGGTGTAAGGACTTTCCGAGTGCTCTTCCACGATCTTCTGGTAATGGACCAGAGCCTCCTGCTCGCGGCCGCATGCGGTGAGCGCCTGGCCCAATCGGTGGCGCACTTCGGCGAGACGGTCGAAGTCGGGGTAGTCCGTCAAGATCTCTTCGAGCCGGGGGATGGCGCCCCGGCACCAGTTCCGATGGTCCTGGTAGAACTCGGCCTTCAGCAGCACGGAGGTGGCGAGGTCGTTCTTGCACTCCGCCAGATGAACCCGCGCGTCCTCGGCGTAACGGGAGTTGGGATAGAGGTCGAGGAGCTTGTCGAACTCGGTGGCCGCCAACTCGGTGTCCTCCTGGTCGCGGTCGGCGCTGCGGCGCCGCTTGAAGTGTCCGAATGCGATCTGGAACTGCGCGTAATCCGCACGCGGATGGTTGGGGAAGAACGTCAGATAGTCCCGGTATTCCGTGGCCGCCAGGAGCGCGTTCTGGGCGCCGCGCTGGTTGTAGTAGGTGTCCGCGATCCCCAGGCGGGCGTCCCCGGCGAACTGGCTGCGCGGATAGCTGTCGAGCAACTGACGGAACCAGGTGCGGGCCGTCTCCCAATCACGATCCTCAAGGCTCTGTTGCCCAAGCGCCAGGAGCCGCCGGTCAGCCTGGGCACCGGTCGGAACCTCGCCGAGGGGACGGGAACTGCACGCGAGGCCCGCCAGGACGATGGCTACCGCCAGGGCCCGGGGAAGAAAGCTCCGGCGGTAGGAACCGGCGGGGTCAGAGATCATGCAAAGAAGCGGAAAAGCCGCAGCCGGCGAAATGCTAGCGCTTGACCGGAACGCCTTCACGGGGGACCTGCCCCGAATGGCGAGACGCCCCGGCCGTCCCCGCCCGGAGAGGCGGTCGCACTGTTCATCGCTCCGCTGCCGCCGGAAGAGCCCCGGCATTCCTCGCTCACACCGCGCCCGCATCGCGAGCCCGACCGTCTTCGGTGCTCCCGTCCTCTTCTCCACCGGCGGTCAGCGCGTTCCTGACCGCTTCGGGAAGCCTCCGGGCTCGACCCCCGGGCCCTACTGCCGCGTGCCGCGTCGTGGCGGTCGCCACCAGCACGCCGTCGCGAGCGCGCAGCACGCGGTATTCGAACCCGATGCCGGAGCGCCGGTACCCGTGTGCCGTCGCTTCCACGATCAGATCGTCGTCGTAGCGGACCGGCCGCAGGTAGCGGCATCGCACCTCGATCACCGGCAGATGGACTCCGGCTGCTTCCAGCTCCCGGTAGGGGAGGGCGTGCTTTCGCAACCAACCGGTTCGCGCCACTTCGAGCCAGGGAAGGTAGGCGCCGTGATACCCCACTCCCATCTGGTCGGTCTCCGCGTAGCGCACGCGGATCGACACCCGCGCAGGCGGACTGGATTCCGCGGCCGGGCTCTCGGTAGGTAGCGGGTTGTCCGAAGCGGTCAAGGACGTCGGCCCGTCCGGTCGCAAAACGGGGTGGGAGCCCCCCGGAGCCCGGCGCCGCTCGATGGATGCGTCACGCGGTGAGCATCTCCCGGACCGCTGCTGCCGGATCGGCGGCGCCGAACACCGCCGACCCCGCCACCGCCACGTCGGCGCCGGCTTCGCGGGCCGCCTCGATGCGGGAGGCATTGATACCGCCATCCACCACGATTTCGAGTGATGGGTTGCATCGCTCGGCGAGCCGGCGAACCTGGCGGATCCGGTCCATGCTTCCATCGATGAAGCGCTGCCCGCCCCAACCGGGATTGACCGACATGACGATCGCGTAATCGACGGCGCCGAGCGCCTCCTCGATGGATCCCAGCGGGGACAGTGGGTTGATGGCGAGCCCGGGGCGGACATCGAGGGCCCGCAGATCCGAAAGCGTCTTGTGGAGATGGGGTACGGCTTCGGGATGCACCGCAATCGCGTCCGCTCCGGCGTCCGCATAGGCCCTGATGTGTTCCGGGGCATTCTCGATCATCAGGTGTGCGTCGAGTGGCAGATCGGTGCAGCGGCGTACCGCCGCCACCACCATCGGCCCAAAGGTGAGGTTGGGGACGTAGTGCCCGTCCATGACGTCGAGGTGCAGCCCGTGCGCTCCCGCCTTTTCCACCGTCCGGATCTCTTCCGCCAGACGGGTGAAGTCGGCGGACAGCAGGGAAGGCGTAATCCGCATTCGGATCTTGAATTTACCGGCTAAGCGTGAGCACGATCCGGTCGGTGCGGCTTACCTTGGCGCCCGCGGCGGGCACCTGATCCACGACGATCCCCGCCGGGACGCCCCGGTAGGGGACCCTGCGGACGTCGCGGACGCGGACGGCGCCCCGGCTCAGGTCATCGGCGATTTCTCCGTAGCGGCGGCCAATGAAGTCCGGCATGACGAAGGATTCGGGCTCCGACCCCGCCGAGAGAAGCACCGAAACCGACGTGTCCGGAACCGTTTCGCTGTAGGCCACCGGAGATTGGGCGATGACCCGGCCGGCGAGATAGGTGTCGCTTTCCACCTCGGCGACCCGGCCCACGGTGAGTTCCGCGGCCTCGAGCGCCCGCCGAGCCTCGGTGAGGGTGCTGCCCTCGAGTCGCGGCACCACGCGCCGGGTCGGCCCGAGGCTGCGGAACACCCGGACGGAACGGCCCCGTTTGAAGAACGCGCCCGGGGACGGCTCCTGGAAGACAATGCGACCCTCCGGAACCTGGTCATCGAAGCGCGCCTGCCCCTCCGCCAGCCGAAGCCCGACGCTGCCGAGGACAGCTTCGGCGGCGGCCACTTCGAGGCCGGTGAGGTCGGGGACCGCAGGGTCGGCGGCTGAGGAGGCGATCAGGAACGTTGCCGCGGTTGCGAAGGCAAAGGTGGCGCCGAGCAGCGAGCCGATCAGCAGGTAGTAGAGACCCCGTGACAGACGTGAAGCAGAGGGGCTTCGGCTGCGTGCCAGGCGGATCCGGAAACTGCCCAAGTGGTACTACCTGCCGGAAGTGTAGTGGCCCGCCCGGGGTTTCCCGAGCGACCTGCGCGGTGGTCTGGCGGGTCGGACCGCGCCCGCAGGGTTCAGGTGTCCGTGCGCTGCAGGAGCGCCGCGAAATAGCCGTCGGTTCCGTGCTGTTCGGGCGCTACCCGAAGCGCCCCGTCCTCGTCGATGAGCGAGGCCAGGGCGTCCGGCACGCGATCCGCCAGGGATTTCTGGCGGAGGCCGGGCTTTTCGGCGAGCACACCGCGTACGGCGTCAGTGGTCTCCTCCGGCTCCAGTGAGCAGGCGGCATAGAGCAGCATGCCACCGGGGCTGAGGAGATCGGCCGCCGCCCGGGCGATACGGCCCCCGGTTTCGGAGAGAGCGGCGAGGCGCGCGGTCGAGGCCGTCCACTTGATGTCGGGATTTCGCGAGAGGGTCCCGAGGCCGCTACAGGGAACGTCCAGCAGAATCCGGTCGAAAGTCGCCGCCCCGAAGGGCGGACGGGAAGCGTCGGCGGCGAGCTGCAACACGTTGCCTGCCGAGAGACGCCGGACCGTATCGCCCAGGAGCGCCACCCGGGCCGGGCGGAGGTCGGCGGCGAACAGCGGCCGCGGCTCGACGCGCTCGGCGAGAATCGTGGCTTTCCCTCCCGGCGCGGCGCACGCATCGAGACACCGGCGGGCCCCGTCCAGCGGAAGCAACCAGGCCACGAGCTGCGATCCCGCATCCTGGATGTGAAGGGCGCCCTCGCGGTACGGCGCCGTGTCCTGCGGATTGCCTCTCGTGATCCTGAGGCAGCGGGGCGCGATCGGAAAGCGTTCCGTCTCCACTCCATCGTCCCGAAGTCGCTTCCGCACTTCGTCCAGCGAGAACCGGCGGTTCACCCGCAGGAAGACCGTTGGGGAGCGGTTGTTGGCTTCGAGCCGCCGTCTCGCGCCTTCGGCTCCGAGTTGCTGCAGGTAGCGGTCCACCATCCAGTCCGGGTGTGACAGTCCGGTGCGCAGATAGAGGCCGCGGTCGCCGGCCCGGTGGGGCCACGCGTGATCGGCCCGCAGATAGGCTCGCAGGACGGCGTTGACCAGCCCCGCGGCGCCCGGTTTCGCGGAGGCGGTGGCGAGTGACACCGACTCGTGGACCGCGGCGCTGGCCGGCACCCGATCCAGGTAGCGGAGCTGATAGAGGCCGAGCCGGAGCGCGGTCCGCACCGGGAGATCGAGCTTTGCGACCGGCCGGCGCGAGTAGGTGTCGAGGGCGTAGTCGAGCGCGCGCCTCCACCGCAGGACACCGAAAACGAGTTCTCTGGCGAGCGCCCGGTCTCGGCTTCCGGGAGGCTTCCCCTGTGCGTCTTCGAGGCGGGCGATCAAGGCGTCGGGGCGTGGCGGGAGGGGCCGATCCCGGGTGGGCTCCAGCCGCAGGAGGACCGCGAAGGCGGCGCGCCGGGCCGGAGAGGCGGGACCTGCGGGCCGGGCAGGGCGCTTTTGCCCGCGCCTGCCGGTCTCTTTGCGAGGGGGCCGGGACATGTCAGCGGAAGGCGGCGAGGACCGCCGCGAGCGTTGCCGGATCATCGGTGAGGATCCCGTCCACTCCCAGCCCGAGAAGGCGCTCCATGTCCTGGGCCTGGTTCACCGTCCAGACCAGCACCGGAAGTCCGGCCTGGCGGGCAGAGCGCAACAGGTGGGGCGTCACCACCCGGAGCGGTCCGCTGGTCTCGCTGACGAGCAGCGCATCGAAGGGCGGGTCGTAGAGGCCGGCGATCCGCCCGAGCGACATGGCGAGGAAGATCACGACTTCCCGGAAGGAACCTCCCGTCGCCACTGTAGGGCAGCCGGCCCGGAAGCGGTCCAGGGATTCGCGGCCGAAAGCGGCGACCAGGGTTCGGCTTTCCCGCCCGGCGTCCCGGATCGCGCGGCAAAGCGGCTCCGCCGTTTCGGGGGTCTTCATTTCGACCACGAGACGAAGGCCCGGATGCGCCTTCTGGACTTCCTCGAAGGTCGGCACGGCAAGGCGTTCCTCCCGATAGGGGAAGCCATTGTCCGGTCCCCGAAAGTGATGGCCGGCATTCAGGGAGCGCAACTCCTCCAGGCGGAGATCCGCGACCGCACCGCTCCCGTCGGTGGTGCGGTCCACCGTTCGGTCGTGGATGACGACGAGCGCGCCGTCTGCGCTCAGCCGGACATCCATCTCCAGGACGTCCGCCCCCGCGCTGGCGGCCGCCGCAAATGCCGCCAGGGTGGCCTCGGGAGCCAGCATGCCGCCACCGCGGTGCGCGACGTTTCGGGCGGGCGCCGCGAAGAAGTCGTGAGTCGACCTCGGGGGCCGGTTGCTCGCCACGGCGACCAGCAGTCCGTAACCCGCGGCGAGGACCGCGACCGTGCCGGCCAGGAGAAAAACGATGCGTCGCAGTTGGAGGCGCATGGATCCTGGATGGGCTAGGCGCCGGTCAGCCGAACTGCCTCGGCGGCGCCCGCGAACCGGCCGTTGGGCGGGATGGCGTTTCCCCGCAGGAAATCGGCGATGGGGAGTCGCTGGCGTCCGGCCGCCTGGACCTCGAGGGGCCGGAACGTGGTGCCGGCGCCGCACGCCACCTCGAGGCACGGGGCGCGCCGGCTGCCCGAGACCCGGAACGAACCCGGCGGAACGGTGCTCGCGGCCGATCCGCTCGCTGCTGCAGCCCGGTGTATCCGGAGCAGAGTCGCGCCCCCCGGAGTCTCCGGCTGGAATGCCGTGAAGGCGACGGGGGCGGGAGAGAAGGCCCGCACCCGGTCCGCGAGGGCCGGGGCTCCCAGATCCCAGTCCAGGGCGGCGTCGGCCTTCCGGATTCGGGGGGCGAGGGTGGCCGCGTCCTCGTCCTGGGGACGCGGAGTGATCCGCCCCCCGGCGAGCCCGGCCAGGGTCTCGATCAGGAGTTCGGCGCCCATGGGAGCGAGGCGGGCGAGCAGCTCGCCCCCGGTCTCGGTTTCACGGATTGCGGTTTTCCGCTGCAGCAGAATCGGCCCCGTGTCGAGTCCGGCGTCCATGAGCATGGTCGTCACCCCGGTCCGGCGGTGGCCGCGGGCCAGCGCCCAGATGGCGGGGGCGGCGCCGCGGAGTTCGGGCAGGAGCGAGGCGTGGACGTTGACGGCGCCGAGTCGTGGGACCGCCAGCAGGCGGGCAGACAGGATCTGACCGTAGTCGGCGACGACGAGGACATCGGGGACGGGGTCCGCCAGCGGTTCCCACGCACTCCGGCGGCGGATGCGTTCCGGTTGGCGGACCGGTATCCCGAGTTCCAGAGCGAGGCGTTTGATCCGGCTGACGCGCGGACGGTGACCACGGCCAGCGGGCCGATCCGGCTGTGTGACCGCCGCGAGGACCTCATGGTGGGCGTCGAGGGCCTGGAGCACCGGCTCGGCAAAGGCGGAGGTTCCCAGGAAGACCATGCGGAGGCGCTCCCCCTCCGTCCCTCCGTCAGCAGCCTGTGGCGAAAGTGACGTGAGCACCGAGAATGGCAAGGCGCCCGGTCGCCGGAGCGCTACCAGTCGCCGCGACGCATGCGGCGGCGCAGTTTGCGAACGATGAGATCCCGCTTGAGCATTCCGAGCCGATCGAGGAACAGGCGGCCGTTGAGGTGGTCCACCTCGTGGGCGAACGCTCTCGCCAGCAGCCCTTCCCCTTCCATTTCGTAGAACGAACCGTCGAGACGCTGGCCGCGGACGCGCACCCATTGAGCACGTCGGGTGACCCCCGAGTATCCCGGCACCGAGAGGCATCCTTCCTCTTCGGACTGGCTCCCCCGCGATTCGAGGATTTCCGGATTGGCCATCACGATTAGTTGCCCCTCGCTCTCCCCGACCGTGATGTCGATCACCGTCAGGCGCACGCCCACCCCGATCTGGGGCGCCGCGAGGCCGACCCCGGGGGCGGCGTACATGGTGGCGACCATGTCGTCCACCAGGGTCCGCCAGTCCTGATCGAAGTCCTCGATGGGCTTCGCGGGAGTGCTCAGGGGGGGAGCCCCGTAACGCAGGATCGGGCGGACAGGCAAGCGGCTGGCGATTGTAGCCTCGGAGCGCCGGCGGCAACCCGGTGAGGGCCGGGGAACGGCATCGCAATCGCGCAACGCGTTCTTGAAAAATAGAATCGAACTGCGAGGGAATGAGCATGAAGAAAAAAGTCGCGTTGTTTGCCGGTCCGGCGCTTGCCGTCTCCATCGGCTGGGCCGCCGGCGCTCCGGACATTGCCGCGGAGATGATCGACCGGGCGCGTCACTTTCTGATGTCGCTCGACCCCGAGCAGAGGGCCCAGGCGACCTTCGCATTCGAGGATGAAGAGCGCTTCAACTGGCACTTCATCCCGCGGGATCGGGAGGGACTTTCCTACGGGGAGTTCACCCCGCCCCAGCGCCGGCTTGCGGATCGCCTGCTCGGGACCGTGCTCAGCCATGAGGGGATCGCCAAGGCGCTCGGCATCATGTACCTGGAGCAGATCCTCTACGAGCGCGAAGGGCGCGACATTCGGGACTCCGACCGCTACTACTTCACGGTGTTCGACGAGCCCTCTCCGTCGGAGCCCTGGGGTTGGCGCGTCGAGGGACACCATCTGTCGCTCAACGTCACGCTGAACGGCGGCGAGGTCGTGGCGACCGCGCCCGCGTTCATGGGCAGCAATCCGGCGATCGTGGAGGAAGGGAACCACACCGGCCTCGAAGTCCTCGCCGCGGAGCAGACGGTCGCAAGGGAACTGTTGGCGCTCTTCGAGGGACAAACGCGGGAGCGGGTCATCTTCGACTCCGAGGCCCCGCCCGACATCCTGACGGGCACTTCGCGGGTTGCGGAGCCGGGCGATCCGCTGGGAGTCGCACATCGAGAGATGACACGCGAGCAGGGCCAAAAACTGGTCGAGTTGATCCACGTCTATCTCGGGCGGCTACGGCTCGACCTTGCCAAGGAGGAATTCGGCGAGATCACTTCCGCGGGCGTGGGCGATGTCCATTTCGCCTGGGCCGGCGGCGCCGAAGCGGGCGATCCCCACTACTACCGGATTCACGGGCCGACGTTCCTCGTCGAATACGACAACACGCAGAACGACGCGAATCACATTCACTCGGTGTGGCGCGATCTGAGGGGAGACTTCGGCAGGGACTTGCTCGCGGAGCACTACGAGAACGCCCATTCGCACTGACCTAGCCGGGCGGTCCTGACCGGCCCCGCCCCCTCCCTATACTCCGGTGCCAACCATGGACCGGCCTTTGCAGACACCGCCGACGCGTGCCGGCCACGCCGCGGATACGAGCTTCGACGCGCGGGTGGCCGGGATGCACTGCGCCGGCTGTGTGGCGAGCATCGAAAAGGCAGTCACCAGCCTCCCGGGGGTCGCAAGCGCCGAAGTGAGCCTGCTTACCGGGGATCTCTCGGTACGGTTTTCTGAAATCGGAGCAGCGGGCGCGGCACGCGCCGCGGAGATCGCCGGCGCCGTAGCCTCGGCCGGTCCCTACACGCTGGAGCCAACGCGGGAAACCGCTATCGAATCTTCCGGGCAGGACGGGGCAACCGGGCCGCACACACACTCGGGGGGCGGACTGCTGCCCGTCGCCGCGGCCCTCGCACTTTCCGCGGCGGCCATGGCCGTCTCGATGAGTGGCATGGGGGGGACCGCTCTCGGCCGGTGGACCGTGTTCCTGCTCGCAACGCCCGTGTGTGTGCTGTTTGGCTGGAACTTTCTGTTGGCGCTCGGAACCTCGCTCCGGAACCGGGCGTTCGGAATGGACAGCCTGATCGGGCTGGGGGCGGGGACCGCTTACGTGTCGTCGGTGGTGAGCCTGTTGGGCGCCGCCGGGGGACCCCTGTTCTTCGATACCGCCGCGATCATCGTCGCGATCGTTCGCCTCGGGCGCTGGCTCGAGGATCGCGCCCGGAACCGGGCCGCGGACGCGCTCGGAGAACTGCTCGCCTTCGCTCCCGATGAGGCGCGGGTGGTACGTGAAGGCGTTGAGGAAATGGTGGCGGTGGCGCGCGTCGAAACCGGCGAGCGGGTTCGGGTGCGCCCCGGAGAACGGGTGCCCCTCGATGGCCGCATCGTCCGCGGTGGAGCCGCGATGGACGAATCGCTGGTGAGTGGGGAGAGCGTCCCGGTGGAGCGGGCGGCGCCCGATCCGGTGGTTGCCGGGGCGATGAACCTGACCGGCGCCGTCGAAATCGAAGTGACGCGCGCCGCTTCGGAGAGCACCCTCTCGCGGATCGCGGCGGCGGTCCGAAAGGCGCAGACCGAGAAAATCCCCCTGCAACGGGCCGCCGACCGGGTGGCCGGGGTCCTCGTCCCGGTCATCATGGTGGTCGCCGCGGTGACCGTCGGAGGTTGGCTCCTTTGGGGCGGCGCCGCCGACTTCGCGCTCGCCCGCGGGGTGGCGGTGCTGGTGGTGGCCTGTCCCTGTGCGGTCGGGTTGGCGGCCCCCATCGCGGTGCTGGTCGCGACCGGCCGGAGCGCGCGGCGGGGGATTCTGTTCCGGTCCGGGGGGGCGCTCGAGGCCCTGGCTTCCGTCCGAGCGGTCGGACTCGACAAGACCGGGACGGTCACCACGGGCGAACCCGTGGTGGTCGCGCTGGAGCCGGCTCCGCCACAGACCGCCGGGACCCTGCTGAAACTCGCGGCTTCGGCGGAACAGGGATCCGAACACCCCCTGGGAAGAGCGCTTGTCGCCCACGCGGAGAAGGAAGGGACGGGGCTCAGTACCCCGGAACGCTTCGAGGCATTGCCCGGGCGGGGCGTGACGGCGAGCTTTGACGGCGGGAACACCACGGTGTGGGTCGGAAGCGACCGGCTGGTTCGCGAGCGGGGCCTGTCCGTGCCCGCCAGCCCGGCCAGCAGCGGGGCGTCGGGCTGGCTTCGGGTGCTGCGTGAATCGGCGGGGCGTCTCGAGTTCGCGGGTAGCATCGGGTTTCGGGATCGGCCGCGTCCGGAAGCGGCGGAACTCGTCCGCAAACTCCACGAGGACGGGCTGGCGGTGTCGCTGGTTTCCGGCGACGAACCCGCCGCGGTCACGGCAACCGGCTCGGAGATCGGAGTTCGTAACGTTGAGGGGGGACTTCTCCCGGACCAGAAGCTCTCGGCGGTGGATCGGCTGCGGGAGCGCTACGGTCCGGTCGCCATGGTCGGGGACGGCATCAACGACGCTCCGGCTCTGACCCGCGCCGACGTTGGTATCGCTTTTGCCGAGGGGACGGAGATCGCCCGGGAGGCGGCGGCAGTGACGCTGATGCGCCCGGACCTCAGGCTCGTGAGCGAAGCCCTGCGGATCGCGCGGCGCGCACTGCGGACGATCCGGCAGAATCTGTTCTGGGCTTTCTTCTACAACGTGGTCTCGGTGCCGCTCGCGGCCGGCGTCCTGTATCCGTCGACCGGGCTGTTGTTGCCGCCGGAGGCGGCAGCCGCCGCCATGGCGCTCTCCTCACTCACGGTGGTCGGGAACGCGCTCCGCCTCAGGTTCGGAGCGGGAAGCAGCTAACAGCCTGTGGCAAAACCCCCGCGGCGTTCGACGTGCGATCCATCCCGGCTGAACCGCGCCGCTTTGCGGCGCTCATCGTTGCGTTTCGGCCGAAATACACCGGGTATTCCGGCCTCACGCGCCTTGTCAGTCGGGCGCCTCGCCCGTCTCGGCGCTCACGCGGGTTTCACCACAGGCTGTTAATCCCGGCGCGGCCGGTTTCCGCGAGCGCGGCCGCGATTCCGGCGACCGGGTTCCTCGTCCAGCGACGGCGCCCGGGCGATGACCTTCCGGGCGAGTCCTTCGAGGCGCCCCATCGTTTCGGTCGCCGGTCCCGATAGCGCCGGACCGGCGGCACGGGCGCGCTCGAGAATCCTGGCCGCATCCTGTGCGGCTTCCCTGAGCACGGCGCCGCGATCCGCGGCGCGCCCTGCCTGGAGGGTGCGCCTCAGGTGCTCCGCGAAGTCGATCACTCCCCCCTCGGACGCGACCGGCGCGCGAGGTCGCGCGAGCGCTTCCATCTCTTCAAGCAGGGCCGCCAGCCGCGAAACCAGTTGTTCCTGGTCCAGGCGCGTCCCCGAAAAGGAATCGGGATCACCCTCGAGTGTTTCCCGAAGGCAAGTGAGGAGGGCGCTGGTGGTTTCGCGGGCCAGGCGGTCCCCCGCGCGGGAAATGCGCCGGTAGTCGTCCCAGAGCGCGACGGCGGCGTCGCGCCGCTCTTCCGCCGCCAGGGCGAGGAGGTCCGCGATCCGACCTCGCAGATCGGCGTCGGCTTCACTGGAGGGCGTGCGCTCGGGCACCATGGTGGTTTCGGCCTTCGCGTCTCCACGGCCTTCGCGGAGCCGGTCCCGAGCCCCGTCACAGGCACTGCGGAAGTCCTCCCAGAGGCGATCGCCCTCCTTGCGCGGGACGGGCGGTGACTCTTTCCACTCCCGCATCAAGTCGCGCACCGCGTTCCGCACGGTCTCGCCGTCGGTTTGGTCGAAGAGCGCCTTGGCCCGCGCGATGAGATTCTCGCGGATCGGGACGTTCGCGGCGAACTCCGCGTAGCGCTTTTTCCTCACTGCCTTGAGTTCGCTGAAGTACTGGTCGTTTGCGGCGCGGAATCGCTTCCACAGCCGCTCCGAGCGCTTCCCGATTCCCTTGGCGCGCTCGCGCCACTCGGGCATCAGCGAGCGAATCTCGTCGGCTCGCCGCGGATCGCCGCTCTCGGCTATCTGCTCTGCCTTTTCGACGAGCGCACGAAGCGCATCCAGCTTCTCGCCCAATTCGCGCTCCGCGGCTTCCCGGAGCGGGCCGATCCGTTCGAGGAGGGTTCGGCGGACCTCACCCCATTCTTCCCAGAGTTCCTGACCCCGGTCGCGTCCCGTGTGTCGCGCCGCATGCCAGGCGCGTTCGAGGGCCGTGAGCTCGCGATCGACGCGCTGCAGATCCTCCACCTCGACCAGCGCGCCAGCCCGGCGAATGAGTTCCGCCTGTTCCTCCAGATTGGACCAGTGACGCCACTCCCGGACTTCTCTGGCCTCCCGAAGCCTGGGCATCAGGGCCGCCTGAAGACGCTGGAAACGGGTTTGCCGCTCGGGTCCGACCTGACGCCAGACGGCTGCATCGCTTCTGAGTTTCCCAAGTTCGCGAAGGGCGACCTCGCCGTCCTCGAGGGGAAAGGACTCCGACGATTCGAGCGCGGCAAGACGTTCCTCGAGGGCGGCGATCCGTCCCTCGGTCGTGCGGACCTGGTCCTGGTGCGCGGACTCGGCCGCGCCCAGCGCGGTTTCGGCTTCTCTGGCGGCCTTCCGGAACCGCTCGGCGTCCGGGCTTTCGGGTGGCTCCAGGCGATCGAACCGGCGCCCGAGTCGGGTCAGTTCCCGGCGAGACTGTGCTATTTCCGGCCCGGAGGGACGCTTGCCGAGCGATTTCGCCAGGGAAACCGCATGATCGGCCAGTTCGCCGATCTGAAATTCCCGGACCCGGGCCTTCTTGCGCTCCAGAGCCCGGTCTCGCGCCTTCGCCACCGCGGCGCGCAACCGGGCGCGGACCGGTTCCGTGGAGGTCAGCCCTTCCAGAAGCGTGAGGCACTCCCGTTCGGCCAGGTCCAGTTCGGCCAGACCTGGAGCGCCTTCAGGGTCTTCCAGGCGGGCAAGAATTTCTTCGACCGCCGGCGGGAGGTCGGGCGACCGCTCGGGCTCTTCGACCGGAGGGAGATCCACACCCCCGGAAGCGGTCTGTTCCTCCGGGACGAGAAGCCGCGCCGCTCGCTCGTCGCGGGATCCCCCGCCCTCAAGCCGCACGCGCAGTTCTTCGAGCCGCGCGGTGAGTTCAGCTCCTACCGGCCCGGAGGCGAGGACGGCGTCGGCCTCCTCAAGCAGGCCCGCGTTCCGGTCGGGAGCCGCCGGATCGGCGTCGGCAAGGCGCTCCAACAAACCGCCCAGGGTTTTTTCCCGAAGCTGCACGCGTTCCGGATGATCTGGAGGCAGCCGTTCGTCGGCGCGGCGCCGGGCAAGCCGGCGCACGCTCTTCGAGGTCGCGCCGGTTGCCGCGGCGAGCAGCAATCCCGGGTCGTCCAGCCGCCGGACGGCAGCTTGGGCGGTCTCGCGGTGCTCTGCCGAAACCGCCACCTGAAGGAGGCCGTCCGGGCTGCGGATTGCCTCGAGGGCGTGGCTCCGGAGGGCCGGCTCCGCGGCTTTTCCAGCCACCGTGGCGAGGGCGGTATCGCGGTCGGCCTCGCCCGCGGGGACACTGGTCAACCGTGCGAGTGCCTCGGTGCGAATCGGGCCGAAATGGGCCCGGCACGCCACCTCGGCGACTGCCCGCAGCGCGCCGAGGAGTCCGAGCGCCCGCCGCGACTCATCCTCGTCCCGGTCGTCGGCCGCGATCTTGACGAGGAGTGCCTCGCCTCGGGAGCGGGCCAGCCGGCGGGCGCTCTCGTCGCCCGCGGTATCCGTCAGTTCGAGCAGCACCCGGGGTGCTTCGAGGCGCCGCACGGCCTCTTTCCGGACGCGCGAGTCGGGATCCGAGCGCGCGAGATCGGCCAGCGTTTGCGTGTCCTCCGGCGGGTGTTTCTGGACCGCCTTGAGGCGGACGGCGGCGTCCCGGCTGCGGATCGGAGAAACGAATCGTTCGAGAACGGACATCTTCAGGGAGGCGCGAGAATATAGATGCTTGGAGTGGGAGCCGACCGGGGGAAATCCCCGAGAGGGTGGTTGCACCGGGAACTTCGAGCCTCGAACGAACTGCTCACAGGCGGGAATTGTGGCGGATCCGGCGTGCGGACGGCAGGTGAAAGGTAGCCTTCGCTCCTTGACGAGTCGTCCGGAAACCGCCTCCTTCGTCTGGCCCGGCGCGGTGCTGGGCGCGGTGATTGCCGTGGGGTTGCTGGACCAACAGGTGATCACGCCGCTGATCGCGGCTCTCGCCGGCGGCCTCGGGGTCGGCGTCGCCGACATTGGCCTTGCCATTTCGGCCTATTCCTTTGCGGCCGCTCTGGCGGCCCTGGTCATGGGCCCGCTGTCCGACTCGCGTGGCCGCCGCCCCTACCTGCTTCTCGCCGTCACGCTGATCCTGGTGTCCGCCGTGGTGATCTCCCTGGCGTCGAGCTATGCCGCGTTCGTGGTGGCGCGGGTCGCCGCCGGATTTGCTGGCGGTACCGTCGCGGCGCTCGCGGTGGCCTGGATCGCCGACTTGGTGCCGTACCGCCGGCGCGGCAAGGTGATGGCGGTCCTCATGGGCGGAGCGATGGGAACGGCAATCCTGGGTCAGGTCGGGGCGGCCTTCGCGGCCGGTCGTTTTGGACACCCGAGTGTCTATTTGGTGATCGCGCTCCTTGCGGTCCTGGCGCTGGCGACGCTGCGGGCGCTCCCGGAGACGCGGTCGCGGCCGGCGGTCTCGGACTCGCTTCGGCAGAGCCTCGCCGGACATCTGGAGTTTGTGAAGAGTCCGGTTCACCGGACGGCGGCGTTCGCCGCGTTTTTCATGTCCGGAAGTCTGGTGGGAATCTCCGCCTACGCCTCGGGTTGGGTGCAGGAGGCGCGTGGGTTTTCGCTGGAGCAGGTCGGTTTGCTCTACGGGGGTCTGGGAGCCGCCATCATGGCCGCGCAGCTCATCGCCGGGCCGCTCTCCGACCGGATCGGAAAGCGTCGATTCACCGTGCTGGTCTCCATGGCCGTCGCCGCCATGACTCCGCTGTTGCCCTCACTCACGAGCATCGCGCTGGTCGCCGCCCTGCTTCTGTTCGGGTGCCTGGCGGTGGCGCGCATCGCGGCGTTCACCGCTCTTCGCAGCGAGCTGGTTCCGAAGGCCCGCAGGGCCGGCTTCCTGGGCTTTTGCAACGTCTTCTCGCAGCTCGGCATCGCGGCCGCGGTGGCGGCCGGAGGGTTGCTCTATCCGTACGGGTTCGAGCCCGTCTGCTGGCTCATGGCCGGCCTCGGTGGACTCGCGGTGGTCCTCATCATGCGGGTCCCCGAACCCGGATTCCGGGAGGGGACCGAGTCCGCGGCAGGATGACTCCTGCCGGAAGTCGCCGCCGGAGGACGCGGCGGGTCCTTTGCTGGTTGGCGGCAGTCCTCCTGCTCGTCGCCTTGTCGATCCCGACGGCGATCGGGGTGCTTCTCGCGAGCTTTTCGGGCACCCGCCCCCAGGACCGGGCGGATCGCGCGACTCCCGGAGACTACGGAGCCTCGTACCGAACCGTTTACCTGGAGAGCGAAGATGGGGTGCGGCTTGCTTCCTGGTTGCTTCGCGCCCGGGATCCGGAGGGTTGTTCCGTGGTTCTCGCTCACGGCCTGTTCCGGTCGCGGCGTGAGGTTCTGAAGCGCGCTGCGTATCTGTCGGGGCGCGGGTGCAATGCCCTGACCCTTGATCTCAGGCGCCACGGCGACAGCGGCGGGACCCGTACGAGCCTCGGTTTCTTCGAGGGCCTCGATGTGTTGGCCGGAGCCCGGTTCCTCCGGCGTGAGTTCCCGGGGGACCGTCTCTACCTGCTCGGCGTCTCGATGGGAGGGGCGGCAGCCGCGCGCGCGGGAGTCGCGATCGTGGACGACATCTCGGGGGTGGTCCTCGACAGCACCTTCAGGAACGTTCCCCAGGTGATCGATCGCTATGCCGATCTGCTGGTTGGCCTCCCGCCTTTTCCGGCCGGTGACCTGACCCTGCTCGGGCTCCGCCTTGCCGCCGGCTTCGAACCGCGGGAAATGGACGTGGAGAGGTTCTCCGCCCGCCTGGGGGCAGTTGGGGTCCCGATCCTGGTCATTGCCGGCGATGCGGACCGAAGGGCTCCACTCCAGGTGCAGGAAGCGGTGTTCGGGGCGAACGGTCACCCCGACAGCCTGATGATCGTGGTCGAGGGCGCCACGCATGGGCGCCCGTGCATCCTGAAACCCAGCGCGTGCCGAATGGCGCTCGCGGATTTCCTCGATCTCGCGCCGGAGGACGCCGGCAGTTCAGGGAAACTGCTCTACGATCCCGGGATATGAGGGGAAACGGCGCTCCCGACCTGAACCTCGAGAGAAGCGTTCAGGGCCTGGTTCATGAAGCGGCGCGGGCACTGCAGCTTCCGGAGGGGCTCCTCCAACAGATCTGTGTCACCGATTCGATCTACTACACGCGTTTTCCGGTCAAGTTCGGGAATCGCGTGGAGGTGTTTTCCGGCTGGCGGGCGGAGCACAGTCATCATCGCCATCCCCTGAAGGGCGGGCTCCGCTACAGCCCGCTCGTGAACCAGCAGGAGATCAGTGCGCTTTCGGCGTTGATGACCTACAAGTGCGCCATCGTCAACGTGCCCTTTGGCGGTTCGAAGGGCGGAATCGCTCTTGATCCGCGCCGTTACAGCGCGGAGCAGGTGGAGCGCATCACCCGTCGCTACACGGCCGAGCTGATCCGGAAGAACTTCATCGGTCCCGGCGTCAATGTCCCGGCGCCCGACCTCGGCACCGGAGCGCGTGAAATGGCCTGGATCGCGGACACCTACGACGCGATGCACCCGGGCGGGATCGACAATTTCGCCAGTGTCACCGGCAAGCCGGTGACCCAGGGCGGAATTCGTGGGCGCGAGGACGCCACCGGACGCGGCGTCGTGCTCGGCCTGGCCCGCGGCCTCGACTTCGTCGAAGACTTCCCCGGTACCGGCCTGACCCGCGGGCTGCCGGGCAAACGGGTGGCCATTCAGGGGTTCGGGAACGTCGGCTTCCACACCGCCGACATCCTCGTTCGGCGCGGCGCCAAGGTGGTCGCCATCGGCGAGTGGGACACCACCATTGTGGCGCGGTCCGGCTCGGGTATTTCGGTGCCGGATGTCGTGGAGTGGCGCCGGGTACACGGCACGATCAAGGGGTTCCCCGACGCGGAAGAAGAGTTGCCCTCCGAAGCGATCCTGACCGTGGAGTGCGACGTCCTGATCCCGGCGGCGGTGGAAAACGTGATTCACGCCGGAACCGCCCCGCTGGTCAAGGCAAAGCTGGTTGCCGAGGCGGCGAACGGGCCGACCACGCCGGAGGGTGACCGTATCCTCCGGGAGCGTGGCATTCCGGTGATCCCGGACGTCTATCTGAACGCCGGAGGGGTCGTCGTCTCCTATTTCGAGTGGGCGCGAAATCTCTCTCACATGCGATTCGGCCTGCTCGAGAAACGACTTGAAATCGCCAATACGAACGCGTTGCTGAATGCCGCCGAGACACTTTCCGGAAAGCGGTTGAGTATGGAGATGCGCCGGAACCTGGTTACCCAGTCCGACGAAAAGGAACTCGTGGTCAGCGGGCTCGAAGAGAAAATGACGCGCGCCTACGACGAAATCCGCGACGCCCGAACCCGATTCCCGGAATGCGGCACCCTGCGGACCGCGGCCTACATCGTGGCCCTCGAAAAGATTCGACGTTCGTACGAGGAACTCGGGATATTCCCCTAGTTCCGATGGGCCTCGAGACCCTCGCCTGATGACGATTGCCAATCAACTCACCGTTCTCCGGCTGCTGCTGGCTCCGGTTGTCGTCATCTGCGTCCTCTACGGGCGCTTCGGGCTGGCGCTGGGAGCGCTCGTGCTGGCCGGGTTGACCGACATGATGGACGGGGCGCTTGCCCGCCGTCTCGGGGAGAACAGCGACCTCGGAGCGCTCCTCGATCCTCTCGCCGACAAGGTGCTGATCGTTTCGGCGGTGGTGACGCTGGCGGCGCCGATCGAGGCCGTGTCGGTACGTATTCCGGCCTGGGTAGCGATCATGGTGTTGTCCCGGGACGCCACGATTCTGTTCGTGGCCGGGGCCTACAACCTGGCGGTCGAGCGACGGTATTTCGCTCCCAGCCGGCTGGGCAAGGCGGCGACGGTGATCAACGTGGTCGGGATTCTGTGGTTCCTGGTGGCCAACCTCTACCGGGTGGACAGCATTGTTACGCCGCTGCTGCTGGCGTCCATGGTGACCCTGACGGTGATCACCTCGCTCCAGTACCTCTGGCGCGTCCGCCTTCTCTAGTCGCTGCGAAGAGAGTGCGGAGTTCGCACTACTTGCGGCTCCGCAGTTGAGGAAGCAGGCCGAGCAGCGCGAGTCCGGCGCCCGCCAGCCGAAGCAGGGAATCCGGGAATAGCAGGAGCAGCGCCGCGGCGGCGAGAACCAGGCGTCCGGCCCGGGAGACGGAGCGAAAACCGTGTCCGTACAAGGCAAGCGCCGTCGCCCCCATGGCGAGCAGGCCGCTGAGGAAGGCCAGACCCTGGGCGGGACCCAGGGGCTCGCCCGCACCCGGGAGCAGCGGGGTATACGCCATGAGCAACGGAACCATGAAGAGACCGGCGGCGAGCCGCACCGCCTGGAAGGCGGTCGGCATGGGGCGGCCCCCGGCGACGCCCGCCCCCGCGAAGGCGGCAAGCGCGATGGGTGGGGTCACGTTGGAGGTCTGGGACAGCCAGAAGAGGATGAGGTGCGCCGTCAGCAGGGGGACCCCGAGGCCGGTCAGCGCGGGAGCGGCAACCACGGCGACGACGATGTAGGCCGCGGTCACGGGGAGACCCATCCCCAGAATCAGCGCGACGAGCGCGGAGAGGCCCAGGGCGGGAAGAAGCGCTCCCTGGGAAGCGCTCAGCAGCAGCTCGGCGAACTGGAGCCCCACGCCCGTCTGCCCGATCACCCCGACCACGATTCCGGCAGCCGCGCAGGCAAGCGACACCGGGACGGCGGTGACGGCGCCCTGCGCCAGCCCCTCGAGCAGTTGCCTCGGTCCCACCCGCGTCCGCCGCCGGAGCGCGCCGGTCACGACGACGGCGAGACACCCCGCGGCGCCTACGAGCGGCGGCGAGTAGTTCATGAGGAGCAGGGCCACGACCACGGCGACCGCGGCGAGAAAGTGCGCGCCCTCGGCGAGGGTGGCGAGAACCCGGGGGCGCGAGGGCATGGCCTCGATCCCGCGCCGCACCGCGAGTCCGTGGACGAAAAAGAGGGTTCCGGCGAAGAACAGCACCGCGGGCAGGAGCGACACCAGGACGATCCGCGGATACGGAGTGTTGGTGAGTTCGGCCATCAGGAAGGCGCCCGCTCCCATGATCGGCGGCATCAGTTGGCCCCCCGTGGAGGCGGCTGCCTCGATTCCGCCGGCCTCCTCGCGCGAGAAGCCGAGGCGCTTCATCATGGGGATCGTGAGCGCCCCGGTCGTTACCGTGTTGGCGATGGCGGAGCCGGAAACCGAGCCGAGCGCCGCGGAGGCCACCACCGCCGCCTTCGCTGGCCCGCCTCGCGCTCTCCCCGCGGCGGCGAAGGCCAGGTTGATGAAGAACCGGCCGCCGCCCGTGCATTCGAGCAGGGCGCCGAAGAGGACGAACACGAAGACCGTGCTGCTCGCCACCCCGATGGGAAGCCCGAAGAGTCCGGCTCCGGTGAAGACCTCGAAGCGCACGATCCGCTCGAGTTCGAAACCGCGGTGCGCCAGGATGCCGGGAAGGGAGGCGCCGAAGGCGTTGTAGGCGAGGAAGACGACGACCACCGAGGTCATGACCGCGCCCACCCGCCGGCGGGTGGCTTCGAGCAGCAGCCCGATCAGAGCGACGCCGGCGGCAAGGTCGGCGGGGTTCAGCCCGTAGAGAATGTGGTCGATCCCCTGGCGGTCGAAACGGATGACCATGATTCCGGCGGCGACGGAAAGCCCGGCCAGCAGGAGATCGGCGGTGCGTTCCCGCCGCGGCCGGCCGGCAGCGCTGGCCAGGAAGCCGAGCGCCAGGATCCAGGTCAGGTGGATCGGCCGCATCCAGGTAGCGCCGAGGGTGCCGAAAACGGCCTGCCAGAGCTGAAACAGCGAGAGGGCGGCCCCGGTCAGCAGCACCGGGAGGGAGAGCGCGACCCGGGGCTCCTCGGGGAGGGAAACGGTCCCGGCGGAACCCGGAGGGCCGTTCAGGGGAGGCTCCCGGGCGCCGTTCCGCCTCGTTCCCGCGCTTCCTCGTAGAGGGCCTCCGCTCCCGGATGGAGCGGTAGCTCGCCGATCTCACCCAGGCTTTCAAGCTGGATGAAATCCGCGTTCCGGGTGACGGAGCGGAACTCGTCGCGCCCCGTGAGGAGCGATTCCGCCAACTGTCTCGCGATGTCGGCGGGAAGATCGCGATGCACGAAGAGCATGTTCCAGAGCGAGGGGGTCAGCGTGGGCGCGTCCACCCCCCGATAGACCCCCGGCGGGACCTCGATGCCCTGGTAGGCGGCATTGGCCGTCTCGACGGCGGCGATCTCCTCCCGGGTGAACGGCACCAGGATCAGGTCTCGGGTGAGGCCGAGCTCAACCACCGATGACACCCCCAGACCCGCGGCCAGGAACACGGCGTCCACGGTACCGTCCTTGAGACCGTTGATGCTCTGGTTGTAGTTCATTTGCCGCACCCGGAATTCCTCTTCCGCGATCCCCACCGCGCGGAGCACGTTGCGCGCGGTCACTTCATTCCCGGATCCGGGAGGCCCGAGCGAGACCCGCTTCCCCCTGAGGTCGGCCACCGACCGCACGTCCCGTCCCTCGACGCTCAGGAGATGGACGATGTTCGGATAGATGCGGCCGAGAACCGCCAGGGGCAGCGGTGCCGGAAAACGGCCCGTGCCCCGGAAGGCGTCAGCGACGGCGTCCGCCTGGCCGAACCCGATGTCGCTCTCGCCGTTGGCCACCTGAATCAGGTTCGTTACGGAACCGGCGCTGACCTCCGCCTTGACCACGAGCCCGGGAAGGTCGCGGGTCCAACGGCTCGCCATCGCGCCTCCGAGCGGGTAGTACACGCCGGCCGTGGTCCCGGTGGCGAGCGCCAGGGGCCGGGGGTGGTCGCCTCCGCACCCCGAGAGCAAGGCGACTCCCGCCGTGACGGCGGCCACGGTCAGCGGGCGGCGCCGGCTCGTCAACACGATCTGCGCACCTGAGTTTATGGGGGGGATGTCCGCGCCCGTCACCCGGACGGTGTTCCGGACTCCTCGGTCTCCACCCCACGATCGCCGTCGCCGCCGGTTCCCGCGGGTTCCAGTTGCCGCCGAAGACGATAGAGAAGATCGAGCGCCTCCCGGGGGCTGAGCCGGTCCGGATCGCAGGTTCGGATCGCCTCCGCCACCTGGTTCTCGGCAGGCTCGAGCAGCGAGTACGGACCGCCCGGCTCGGGCACGGGCAGTTTGGCCCCGCGCCCGTCGAGTCCGCCGGTGAGGCCCTCGAGGACCTCGTGCGCCCGATGGACGACCGAACGCGGGACCCCGGCGAGTCGCGCCACCTGAATGCCGTAGCTGCGGTTCGTTCCGCCGGGAGCGACGCGGTGCAGCAACACGATCTCGTTTTGGTGTTCGCGCGCCTCGACGTGGAAGTTGACAACCCCGGTCTCGGCGCTCGCCAGTGCCGTCAGCTCGTGATAGTGGGTTGCGAAGAGCGTTTTCATCCTGAGGCCGGGGTTGCGCGCGATGTGTTCGACGATGGCCCAGGCCAGCGAGAGGCCGTCGTAGGTGGCGGTACCGCGGCCTACCTCGTCGAGCAACACCAGGCTGCGACTCGTGGCGTGGTGGAGGATGTGGGCTGTCTCCTCCATCTCCGTGAGAAACGTGGAGCGGCCGCGGGACAGATCGTCGGACGCTCCGACGCGCGCGAACACCCGGTCCACCACCGGCAGGCGGGCCGATTCCGCCGGAACGAACGACCCCATCTGGGCCATCACCGCGTGGAGCGCCGTCTGCCGGAGGAAGGTGGACTTTCCGCCCATGTTGGGCCCGGTCAGAATCATCAGGAAGCGGTCGGCGCCGAGACGCAGGTCGTTGGGGACGAACTCTCCGCTGGAGAGCGCCTCGACCACCGGGTGTCTTCCGGCGCGGACCTCGATCTCGAACTCCTCGTGGATCTCGGGCTTCACGTAACGATGGCTGATGGCGGTCTCGGCGAGACCCGCCGCGACATCCGCCTCCGCGAGGGCGCCCCCCGTGTCCAGAATCTCGCGGGTGGCGTCCCCGATGTCGTCTTCGAGGGACTGGAAGAGGGTGGTTTCGAGTTCGGAGATCTTCTCGTCGGCAGACGCAACCCGCGCCTCGAACTCCTTCAGTTCCTCCGTGACGTAGCGCTCCGCGCCGACGAGCGTCTGGCGGCGCACGTAGTCCGGGGGCACGCGGCCGGCTTGCGCCTTCGGAACCTCGATCGTGTATCCGAAGACCTGGTTGTGCCTGATCTTGAGCGAGGCGATTCCGGTCCGCTGTTTCTCGCTCGTCTCCATGTTGCGGATGCACTCGCGGCCGTGAAACCGGAGTCGCCGCCGCTCGTCGAGCTCGGGAGAAAACCCTTCGCGGATGACGCCGCCGTCGCGCGCCAGGACCGGGGCCTCGGGGGAAACCGTTTGCTGGATGCGCTCGAGCGGCCCGGGGAGTTCCCGGATCCGGTCGCCGATGCTCCTGACCGCCGGTGCGTCGGTGGCCCGGAGGGCGGCGCGCATTGCGGACGCGGTCCTGAGCCCCTCGGCGAGGCGGAGGTATTCCCGGGGGCCGGCGATCCGCAGCGCCACCCGGGAAGCGAGCCGTTCGAGGTCGGGACAGCTCGCGAGTTCCCGGGCGACGTCCTGACGCAGGTCCCGGTCGCGGGTGAACGCCTCCACCGCGAGGTGACGTTCGCGGATCCGATCCGGATCGAGGAGGGGGTGGGCGATGCGTCGCCGCAGCAGGCGGGCGCCCATCGCGGTGGCGGTCCGGTCGAGGGTCTCGACGAGAGTGGCGCCCGGCGGGCCGCCGGAATCGGCCGCCAGCGAGCGGAACAGCTCCAGATTCCGCTGGGTGACGTGGTCGATCTGCATGCGCCCGGAGGTGTCGAGGCGCTTGAGGCTGCCGATGTGGTGCAACTGGCCGCGTTGCGTCTCGGCCAGGTAGCTGATCGCGGCCCCCGCCGCGCCAATGGCGGCGGGCATGCTCTCGATCCCGAACGATTCGAGCGAGAGCGTCCCGAAGTGACGGCGCAGCGTGTCGCGCGCGTGGTCGAACGTGAACCAGAGGTCGGGACGCACCGTGAGCAGCGGGGAATCTTCGAGGACCGGCAGGAGGCCCTGGGGTGGGTCGCCTTCCGCGACCAGCAGTTCGCGGGGCCGGAAGCCGGCCATCGCTTCGGCGCACTCACGTTGCCGGTTTGGTGAAGTGAACTCCGCGGCGGTGAAGTCTCCGGTGGAAAGGTCAACCCACGCCGCCCCCAGCCGGGGTGCGCTCCGGGTTCCGGATTCGGCTACGACCATCAGGTAGGCAGCCTCCGATCCCGCCAGATAGGCTGGATCGAGATATGTCGAAGGGGTGGCGACCCGGACGATCTCCCGCCGGACGGGTCCCTTTGACAGGCCGGGAGGCTCCACCTGTTCACAAACCGCCACCCGGACCCCGGCGCGGACGAGGCGTGCGATGTACCCCTCGGCAGCGTGGTGGGGAACCCCCGCCATCGGAATTGCCTTCCCGTCGGCATCGTTTTGCCGGGAAGTGACCGCGATCCCCAGGAGTTCGCCGGCCTGTTTGGCGTCCTCGAAGAACACTTCGTAGAAGTCCCCCATCCGGAAGAACAGCATCGCGTCTCCGGCCTCCTGCTTGATGTCGAGGTACTGCTGCATCGCGGGCGAAACGCCGCGCCCTTTCGCTTTTTCCCGCCGCGAGCGGGTGGTTGCCTCGGCCCGTGGCGGCTCGAAATCGGGGAAGAGCCGCGGGACCGTGGTCACGCGGCGATTGTGTCGCGGAGTCGACTGTTCTTGAAAGGGAAAACGCCCTGCCGTGCCGGTTCATCCTGTCGCGCCGGAAACGGCCACTGCCGATATCCGGCGAATGCCGGGAGTAGGATTGGGGTCGCCTTGCCAGAGCTCGAGTCCGAACCCGTCGCGGGAGCGCGGATCACCGGGCCGGTACTGGCGCTCGACACCACGGGCACGCTGGGCAGCGTAGCTCTGGGGCTGGCCGGGGTGGACGGCGCCGTTGCCGGGGAGGTTGTCGAGACATTCGGACCCTCGAACCTTCACTCGCGGAGTCTCCTGCCTGCGATCCGGAGAGTGATGGGCGAGGCAGGGGTCGAAACCGGGGACCTGGCCCTGCTGGTAGCGACCCGGGGACCGGGTTCCTTCACCGGCCTCCGGATTGGTCTCGCGACCGCTCAGGGGTTTGCGCTGGCCGCGGGAACTCGGGCAGCGGGGATCTCGAGTCTCGACGCCGCGGCCCTCGCCGACGCGGCTGCAGACGGTTCCCGGCTCCGCCGCCTGGTGGTCGTGGACGCGCTGCGGGGCGAACTCTTCGCGGCCCTCTACGACGGGATGGGCCCGGAGAAGCTCGTTTCCGGACCCTGCCGCCTGTTGCCGAAGGACAGCGTGCGCCGGGCAACGGAGCACGGCGCCGCGAGGATTTGCGGTCCGGGTGTGCTCCGCTACCGCAGCGCCATGGTTTCCCCGGAGGTGGACATCGAGATCGTGGAAGACCGGCGCGCGCTGGCCCCGGCGGCGCTTCGGCTGGGACTTCAGGCGGCCCGGCGCGGCGAACCTGCGCTCGAGCCGCTGTATCTCCGGGAGCCGGACATTCACGACCGTTCCGTTACCCTATAGGCCTAGTGTGGTGTCCCGGAAATGGTGCGAGCCACCGAGAGCGGCGAGGCGCCCGGCTGACAAGACGCGAATCGGGAGGAATGCCGAGCGTATTCCGACTGATTCGGAACGCCGAGCGCAGCGGGTCAGCCGGACTCACACCGGGAGAAACGGGCATCGCCGCTCGCTTCCGGAGCGGGGCGAGAGCCCCGCGGAGACCCCTTGAGCGCGAGGGACGGAGGTTGGCGCCCAGCCAACCTCCATTCCTCGTGGCTCGGGCATGCCGTACCATTTCCGGGACACTGCACGGGCAGCCTGTGGAAAACATCGCCGGTCAGCGGGCCCACCGGGAGAACCCGGCCTCGCCATTCTCGTTGCTCACTTCACTTGCTCAACGGGCTGCTTGTTGATGATTTTCCGAAGCGGTTCCGGACGTGGAAACCGGACAGCTTCCTGGAGGCGTTCATGAAACAAGAAGATCAGATCGAGACGGCTACCCGCCCTGCAGCCCCTCCGGAACCGGCTGCGTCATCCGCGGCAATGCCCGATCTTGAGGAACTGATCCGGCAGCATCGGGAACTCGACGAACAACTGCAGGAACTCGCCGGGTCCGGTCACCTTTCCCCCCTCCAGCAGCACGAAGCTGCGGTGATGAAGAAGCGCAAGTTGGCCCTCAAGGACCGGATCGCCGTCCTCGCTGCCTCCTCGTGACGGCCTGCAACCCCTGACCTGACGCGTTACGCGGCACCCGGCCGCCGAGGTACATGAGACTGCCGATCGCTCCGGAGGGCAGGAGGTTCGTGGCGGCGCCCCTCACGCTGGCGTTGCTGGCACTCGCGGTGGCCGGCGTTGCCGGCGGCGAGTTCCTTGTCTGGTGCGGCTGGGCGCTGCTCTTCGGAGCTGCCTTCTGCGCGTTCTTCTTCCGAGACCCGGAGCGGCGCCCTCCGGGTGACCGATCGGCGCTCCTCGCGCCGGCGGACGGCCGGGTCACCGAGGTAGGACCCGCGGGAGAAGGCGAGCCTGGAACCCAGCGCGTGAGCATTTTCCTGTCGATCTTCGATGTCCACATCAACCGGGCGCCGGCCGCCGGGGAGGTACGGGCGGTGCGCTATCGTCAGGGGGCGTTCAAGGCGGCCTTCCGGAAGGACGCGGCCGACCGGAACGAGCGCAACGAGCTGGAGATGACGACTGAGCGGGGCATGATCCGGATTCGTCAGATCGCCGGAGTCGTCGCCCGCCGGATCGTTTGCCGCGTCCGGACGGGGGACCGCTTGGCGCTGGGTGAACGCTTCGGACTCATCCGTTTCGGATCCCGGACCGATCTCCTGCTTCCCGGGAGTGTTCGGGTGACCGTCCGGCCCGGGGATCGCGTGCGCGGCGGGCTCACCGTGATCGGCAAATGGGAATGAAGCGGCAGCGACTCCGGACGCGGGGTGGTGTCTTCCTGCTTCCGGCGGTCTTCACGGTCGCCAACATATTTCTCGGGTTCTTTTCCATCGTCCAGAGCTTTCGCGGGGAGTTCGGGAGCGCCGGATTGATCATCGGTTTTGCCATCCTGGCGGACGTGGTGGACGGTCGGGTGGCCCGGTTCGCCGGCGCAACCAGCGAGTTCGGCCGCGAACTGGATTCGCTCGCGGACGTGGTTTCGTTCGGGGTGGCGCCCGCGGTGCTCGCCTACGCGTGGGTCCTCCTTCGCTGGCCGCAGATCGGGTGGCTGGTGGCCGCGCTCTTCACCATCTGTGCTGCGGTCCGCCTCGCCCGCTTCAACGTGGGGCGACTCGACGCGGACCCGCGCTACTACACGGGAATGTCCTCGCCAGCCGCGGCCGCCGTGGTCGGGGCGGTCACCTACTGGCATCCGGCACCTCCGGAGAACTCGCTGGCGGCGGCCGTGTGCCTTTTCGGAACCCTGGGGCTCGCCCTGCTGATGAACAGCCCCGTGCGCTATCCGAGCTTCAAGAGTCAGACGGGACGGAGACCGCAGTCCCATCGGACGCTGGTCGTGCTGGCGGTGTTCATCGTGGCCACGATTGCGGAGCCGGTCGCGATGTTCCTGGTTCTTTCCTTCGGATATGCGGCCGCGCCCCTGATCCGTGGGCTCCGCGGATTGGGCGGGCGCCTCATCGGGTCGCCCTCGGGCGCCCCTGGGAAGGAGGACCGGGTGGCGCTGGGGCGCGAGAGCGCGGCTGCGAGCAGCGACCGGCCGGCGGACACTCCATAGACAGCCCGGCGGCACGGCCGCCCGCAGCGCTCGGGGTGTGCTGCTACTGCGTCCAGGCGGTGAACTCGCGAATCTGCCAGCGGGGTTGCGGGTTTCCCGCGGGTCCCGGGGCAACCTGTTCCAGCCCGATTCGGAAGGCCTCCACCACGTAGCGGTCGGTGCCGGTCGCCATACTGGTCCACTCCGGCACGAAGAGAACGTATCCGCCGTCGGCCGCACGGCGGATGGAGCGCGGCCGCTCGGCGTAGCGGATGGGCGTCCGATCACGGAAGAACCGCTCCAGCCCGCGCCGCAACTCCTCTCCGGAGGCGCTTCGCCGGGATTCACCGGCGAACGCCACGAGGGCCCAACCCGGCGGATAGAGGCCTTCGAGATGGCTGGCGTCGGCCTCTTCGAACGCCCGCCGGAACCGTCCCAGGACCTCCTCGAGATCTTCGGGCGGTGAGGGGGCGGGAGCGCAGAGAGCGGATCCCAGAATCGTTCCGGCAAGCAGGAAAACGGCCCAGCGAGGGTTCCTCGATCCGCCGGCGGTGCTCATCACGCTTCCCTCTTCCGCGGACCTGCTGTCGGGAGCTCCACGGTGAGGAGCAGCCCTGACCTTCCATCGGCGCGCGGGCCGGCGCTCACTCTCCCGCCGTGGGCCTCGGTGAAGCGGCGGGCATTGGCGAGACCGAGACCCGATCCGCGGGTCCTCGTCGAGAAGGCGGCGTCGAAGATCCTCTCCCGGAGCCCCTTCGGGACGCCGGGCCCGTTGTCCTCGACCTCGACGTGAACCCACCGGTCACGGCGTACCGGGAACACCCGCACCGAAACCTCCGCCTCGTCGGACGTTAGTTCCGGAAAGTCATGGGTGGCCTCCAGCGCGTTTTGCAGCAGGTTCTCGACGATTCGGGCGACGATCTCGGGATCGACGCGTGCTGCCGGCGTCGGTGAGCCCGCAAAACTGACGCGGGGGCGAACGTTGGGCCGGCGATACGGGCCCACCGTCTCCTCGACCAGCTTCGTGACGTCCGTTTCTTCGAGCCGGAGGGGCGCTCCGAGCGCGGAGAACTCCGACGAAATACGGCGGAGACGTTCAACCTGGTCGAGGATCTCGGAGACGCTCTCGTCTACCGCCCGCTGCGGATCCTCGCCCCGCGGCTCCCGCTGTACCCTTTGGATGTAGTCCGCCGCGAGTCCGATGGGAGCCAGCGCGTTCTTGATGTCGTGGGCGACCCGGCGGGCGAGATCAGCTGCCGCTTCCTCCCGCATCCGCCGGCGGACGTCGGGGATTCGCCGCACCAGCCGTTCCACGCTCGCCGCGAGCAACCGCAGCTCGGTCAGCGTGCCATGGACGGGAACGCGGGCCTGGAGATCGCCGTCGGCAATCCGGCCGGTTGCCCGCGCCAGCCCCCGAACCGGCGCGGCGAGCCGCCGGGCGACGAGTGCGGGCAACACGATGGCGAAGATCAGCGCCAGGGAACCGCTCCCGAGGATGAGCGTGCGCTGAATGGCCCGGACGCTCTCGAGACGGGCGGCCTCATCCGCCGGCAGGGGAACGGCGAGAAGCAACGGACCGTGCAGGCGGGTGGGAGCGTCCAACCGGATCCACACGATGCGGTACCGGAGTGAGCCGGCGTCCTGAATGCTCAGGAAGGGTTCGGGGGAGGGCGAGGGAAGGATGGCCGCCGGAGGAGGGCGTGGCGGGAGGAGCCCGGTCTGTGCCAGTTCGGGGCGGCTCACCGCGACCAGTTCCCCGCCGTTGTAGAGCGCGGCATCCGTATCCAGCTGATCCGCCGCCTGGGCGAGGCGCAATGCGAGTTCCTCCCGCGCCACCAGGGGATCGAGTGCGGCAAGTTCCTGCGCCACCCGCTGTACCGAGAAGGATCGCGAGATCGCTTCCCGGTCGCTGGTTGACTGCAACAGGACCCCGAGCCGTTGTTGCGCGAAGACCGCCACGCCGAGAATCGCGATGAGTACCGCCGCCGCCAGGGTTTCCGTCAACTGCATCTGGAAACTGCGTCTCCGTAGACGGCCTCCGCCATGCGGAAAGAGGAGGCGGGTGCGCGCCCCTACCGCCACGAGCAGGGCCATCAGAGCGGCGAGAAAGCCCCAGCCGAGGAGCGCCGCGGCGTGGTCGGCGAGGCTCGTCCGCCGCCAGGAGACCACGAAGGGCTCGCCGTGCACCAGTACCCCGAAACCAACCCGCTGCTCCTCCCGCTCGGCGGGCAGGCTGGAGCGGCGACCGAGCCGGAGGTCTCTTCCGCGGAACACGGCCAGCGCCGCGTCGCCGCGCAGCAGAAAGTGATCGGCGATCCCCGCTGCCCGGGGCAGGAAAGGGATCTCCGACGCGCGGTCGGCGACCCGCAGCGTCACGCTCAACCCGGAGGGGAACTGGCGTTCGGTTGCGAGGACCGCTTCGATGCCGGGGTTCGCCTCGCATCCCGGGACGGGGCTCCAGCGGGGCGGGGAGGGCGCTGAAGAGGGAGGATCAGGCCGGCGGGGGAGGCCCACGGCGAATCGTGAGCGCCCGCCACCCGGCCCCCAAACTTCCAATTCGCTCGCGACCGTCAGGCGCGGGAGCCCCGTTGCGAGCCACAGCCGGTACGCGGTGTCCGGGCGGAGTCGCAAGAGCGAAGAGGCTTCGCCATCGAGTGTGCGCGTGGCCTCCTCGAGCGCGTGGCAGACTGCAAAGCGGTGCCTCAGGGTCTGGACGGGGACCGCGTCCAGCGCGTAACGCTGGCGCACGTTGTCCTCGTGCCACACCATCGCGGGATAGAGAAGGACGGGAGGGACGGCGAAAAGCAGGAAAGCGACGAGGAAAGAGAAACCCGGTTCATGCGTGACCAGCGGTCGCCTGAGATGCCGGAGGGACAGCCGTCCACGGCGCCAGAAGACCACGGCGGTGCCCGCCAGGAGAGGGAGTCCGGCGAACAGGAACGACCCCCCGGGCAGAACTGCGACGGAAACGGCAATGACCGCGGCCGCAGCCACCATTACCGGGATCTCCGGCCGCAGGAGGCTCTGGAGAAGCAGAAGCAATCCGGCCAGAGCGAGAAGCAGGGCTACCCAGCCGAGCACCTCCGGCCACCGGGTGTGGAGGGCCCAGGTAGGGGTAAGCGGTGCGCCCCCCGCAAATCCCGCGCTCCGGACGAGAGCGGCGGCGGCCACCGCCGTCCCGCCCGCGCCGAGGCCGCGCAGGAGTGCGTGGACGCCTCCTGCCGTCTTGCTTCTGGAGCCGGGGCGGAGCCGGGTCGCGACGATTCGCGCCGAAACCAGCAGGGCTGCCGCCGTCACGGCCGCCATGAGCGGCGAGTCGCCAAGTACCGGCAGGAGGGGCGTGTCCGAGAGGAAGGCCGGAAGCGCGGCGCCCGGGCCCGAGGGCAGGGTGCCGAACAGTGCCGAGAGACTGAATCTCAGAGTCCAGATCGCCGCGAGCCTCCCGAGGTCTCCCGAGCGCCAGAGCCCGGGAAGAGCGGCGAGAGTACCGAGCAGAAGCGCCAGAGTCGCGTAGAGAGCGGCTTCCGCTTCCCGTTCCGCGCGGCGCGCCGCGACGGGCGCGACGGCGGTGCTGGCGGCGCCGAGCAGTTGACCGTCGTACGCCCGGAGGGCGAAGTAGTACCGCTGCCCGTCGGCAGCACCGTCGAGAAAGCGGTCGCCGCGCCGCTCGAAGAGCTGAGCCAGGGCTTCGAAGTCCTCGGCTCCGTCCAGAAACTGCGTTTCGAGGCCCCGTCCGGCCGCGGATTCGAGCGCCGAGAGCGGAGCGGCGCCGGAGGAGGGAGGGGACGCTTCCCGGAGGGGCACTTCGACCGTGACGAGACCGAGGAGATTCCGGGTGCATTCCGCGGCAGCCAGGTAGTTGCGCCGGCCTCCCTCGCTATAGACGAAGAGCGGAAACGCCGGATCCGGACAGTGTTCCTCCCGGACGCCGTCGGGAAAGACCTCCCCGAGCGACGCCTCGAAATCCGGGTTCCCGCCGGACCAGGCGACCGGCCGCAGTTGCCGGTCATAGAGCGTTGCCCCGGCGTCGCCGATCCCGGTTCCGGGAAGCACCCACTCGGCGAGAGCACGGAAGGCCTGGGACTCGGTATCCCCGGCGTCCGAGCCCTCGAGCGCGGCGGCCACCTCCGGAGTCCGAGCCACCAGGTAGGCGGAATCGCCTACCTCCCGGGTGAGGTCGGCCAGAAAGCCGTCTACCCGGTCTGCCGCCCGGGCAGCCGATTCCGGACCTGCCGTGATCGTTCGACTCAGCGGGATGCGGCAACCGAGGGCCAGGAGTGCCGCCCCGGCCACGATCACGACGGTGCGCCGGGTACCGGAGCTCAGGAGATCGCGCCGGATCAGGGGGACGATCACCACCACCGCCGCACCCGCGGCCAGGATGGCGTGAACAGCCCCGGGCAAGGCGGTGAACCGGTTCGCGGCGTCGGCAAGCCCGGCCGCGAACAGCGCGAAGGCTCCCGCGACCATCAGGAAAGGCGGCAGACGACGCGTCTTCATGCCTCGATTCACAGGCTGCTAGGGTAAAGGTTCGTCTGGCTCCCCCCGGTCGCCGGCCTGCCCTCCGCATGCAGAATGCGGGCCAGGCGAACCACACGAAAAGGTGCGCGCGCGTCCCCGTCGAAACGCTCCGGCGAGCAGCCTCTTCGCTGCGGCCGCGGGGTTCCTGACCGTGGTGTTGGTCGTCGGCTCGGGCGTGGCCCGCGCTGGGCAAGGTCCTTTCTCGGAGCCGGCGGTGGCCGCGCCCCGCTGGCAGCCGCCCGAACAGCCGCCTGCTCAACCTCCCGAGCCGCAACCGCCGGGAGAAGAGGAGGAAGCTGAAGCACCGGAGGCGCCGGCCGAGGCCGAATCTCCCACCGAGGAGTCGGTCTCGGATGAGACCCCCGCCGGGGAAGCCCCCGGCGAAGCGGCGCCGGAGGGCGGCGAAACGGAGGGAGAAGAGCCCGAGGAAGACGGTGGGGGTTCGGGAAGGCGAGCGCCGGAGGTCGTTGCCGCGCCGGCGGGAATCCTCCCCGGCCGCATGATGGCGGCTCCGGCGCCCGCTCCGGGGGCCTCGGTCATCGGGATGATCCTGGAAGACGACGGATTCCTCCTGCACGCGGCGAGCGGCGAGGTCATCGCCTACGAACCCGACGGGCAGGCCGCCCGGTGGGGCCTTCCCGAAGCCGGCGCGGCCTTCGTCGCGAGAGATTCCGAGACGGTCGTGCTGCTCGACAGGAACGGTGACGTGGCGCTGCGCCGCATCTCGGACGGAGTCCGGGTCGGAGGATTCTCCAGCGGATTCGTGCCCGATCACGCGAGCCTTGCCGGGTCGCTGCCCGAATCGGAGTCCGCATCGGAGCCCGAATGGGAGCCCGCATCGGAGCCGGGATCGGAGCCCGTATCGGAACTCGGTCCGGCGCCGGCCGCGCTGGCGGACGGGGTGCTCTACTGGGTATCGGCCGGAACCCTCCGGGGATTCCGGATTCCGGCCGGCAATCCGGTCCTGGAAGTGGAGCTTCCCGACGGGGAGGCGTCCAGCGTGGTGGTGGCGCCGGCCGGCGACGCGTCCGCGGAAGCCCACTTTCCACTCCTGCTGGTCTCCCTCGGCAGTGGTGGTCTGGTGGCGGTGGCGTCATCCCCGGGAACGACCGGCGGTGTGGTCCGCTGGCAGGCGGCGGGGGCGGGCCCGGTGACCGGTCCCGCCCTGGTGTTTCCCGCCGAACAGTTGGCGTTCTTCGGAGACGAGGGAGGGGATCTCACCGCGGTGCATCTGGAAACCGGCCGGCAGCGGTGGCGCTGGAGACTCGCGGAAGGCTTTCACCATCCGCCGCTGCTGAGTCGCGGGCGCCTCTACGCGGCCACGAAGGCAAACAGCCTCTATTGCTTCGACGCCAAACGAGGGGGCGAGCGTTGGCGCGCGGCGCTTCCGGGGCGGCCGGCGGCGTCCCCGCTCCGGATCGCCGGCGCCGTCGTAGTGGTCACGCAGGACGGGTTGCTGGTCGAGGTGAACGCGGAGACGGGCGCGCGGATCGGCCGTCCTCGCGATCTCGATGCCGAAGTCCTGGGGGTGGTGCGCCGGCTGGGGGACGGCGCCAGCGAGGAGGGATGGCGTGAACGCCGCCTCTTTCTGGGCCTCCGCGACGGGCGGCTGGCTGTTTTCGGCCCACGGATCGGCGGCGAAGCCCCCTGACCGGCGACGGGCCGGACGCGGGTTCCTCGGACAGAGGGCGAGGGACGGCCGGCGGCCTCGGGAAGGCGCCCGGCAGCGACGCAATCGGATGCGGGGATTCGTCCCTGCGAGAAGGCTGGCGGGCTTACAATTCGGACGAATGGCGCCCCCCGTTCTCCGACCCGAAGAATGGGCCAGGACCCTCCGCCCGGATGGCGGCGGGTTTCGGGTGGTGGAGCCCTGATGGCGCCGGCGGAGTCGCTCCTCGTCCTCGACTTCGGCTCGCAGTACACGCAGCTGATCGCCCGCCGGCTCCGCGAAATGGGGGTGTACTGCGAGATCCTGCCGTGCACCACGCCGGACCGGGAGATCTGGGCGCGGAAACCGATCGGCGTGATTCTCTCCGGGGGGCCGGAGAGTGTCTATGGGGACGGTGCCCCCGTGGCTCCCGACGGCGTTCTCGCCCCGCCGGTTCCGGTGCTGGGGGTGTGCTACGGGATGCAGCTCCTCGCGCGCGAGAGCGGCGGGGGGGGGGGGCCGGGGCGCCCGGCGGCCTCCCGGCCGGCCGCGGGGATGTGCGGCCGGCGCCCCGGCGTTCCTACGGTCGGGCGGAGCTCGAACACAACGGGAACGGGCGGCTTTTTTCGGGGGTTCCCGAACGGTTCCGGGCCTGGGCGAGCCACGGTGACCTCGTGCACGCGCTGCCGGACGGGTTTCACCGAACGGCAGGCACCCGGCAGGCGCGGATTGCGGCGTTCGAAAGCCCCGAGCGCCGTCTGTACGGGCTGCAGTTCCATCCCGAGGTCGTCCACACCGAGCACGGCGCGGCCATCCTCCGGAATTTCGCTTTTGAGGTGTGTGGAGCGCGGGGCGGCTGGAGCCCCCGCTCGCACGCGGAGCGGACGATTGCCGCCATCCGGGCCCAGGTGGGAGACGGCCAGGTGGTCTGCGGGGCGTCGGGCGGGGTGGACTCGACGGTCACCGCGATGCTCGTTCACCGGGCGATCGGAGAGCGCCTCCACTGCATCTTCGTGGATAACGGGGTGCTCCGGAAAGACGAAGCCGAAAGCGTCAGGTCTTCATTCGAGGAGGCTCTTGGCATCCCGCTCCAAGTGGTGGACGCCCGGGAGCGCTTTCTCACCCGGCTCAAGGGGGTGCGCAGTCCCGAGCGCAAAAGGAAGATCATCGGGCGCGAGTTCATTCGGGTCTTCGAGGAGGCGTCCCGGGAACTCCCGGACGTCCGCTTCCTGGCGCAGGGGACGCTCTATCCGGACGTCATCGAGAGCGTTTCGGTGAAGGGCCCCTCGGCCGTGATCAAGAGCCATCACAACGTGGGCGGTTTGCCGAAGCGAATGCGCCTCAAACTCATCGAACCGCTGCGGGAACTCTTCAAGGACGAAGTGCGGGTCTTGGGACGGCAGTTGGGGGCTCCCGACGGACTCGTGGGGCGCCATCCCTTTCCAGGGCCCGGTCTGGCCGTTCGCATGCTGGGTACCGTCGAGAAGGACGGCCTCGACGTCCTCCGCGAGGCAGATGCGATCCTCGAGGAGGAAATCCGGTCCGCCGGCTGCTACGACCGCATCTGGCAGGCGTTCGTGGTGCTCCTGCCCCTTCGTACGGTAGGGGTGATGGGGGACGCGCGCACGTACGAGCGGGTTGCGGTCATCCGCGCGGTGGAGAGCCGCGACGGAATGACTGCCGATTGGGCCGCGTTGCCCCACGAACTCCTGGTCCGGGTGTCGAACCGGATTACCGGCGAGGTGCGGGGGGTGAATCGGGTCGTTCTCGACATCACCTCCAAGCCGCCGGGCACGATCGAGTGGGAGTGAGGCTCCCGTGAGCGGCGCCGGTTCCGGGGCCGGGAGGAACCGCCCGTTCGTTCATCTCCACACGCACACCGAGTACTCGCTGCTCGACGGGATGAGCCGCCTTTCCGACGTTGTCGAGCTGGCCGCGCAGGAGGGGATGCCGGCGGTGGCGATTACGGATCACGGGAATCTCATCGGCGCCCTCAAGTTCCACGAAGCTGCCGGAAAGGTGGGCGTGAAGCCCATTCTCGGGTGCGAGGCCTATGTCGCGCCGGGAAGCCGGCGTGACCAAAACCCGGATTCGGAGAACCAGCATCTGGTTCTGCTCGCGAAGAACCGCATCGGTTTCCGGAACCTCATGCGGCTCAGCTCGATCGCCTACTCCGAGGGGTTCTATTTCAAGCCGCGGATGGACTTCGATCTCCTGGCGGAACACCACGAAGGGCTGATCGCGCTCTCGGCGTGTCCCAAGGGAATCGTGCCGCGCGAAGTGATCACCGGCGGAGATCCCGTGGAGTGGGCCGGCCGCTACCAGGAAGTCTTCGGCAAGGACAACTACTACCTCGAGATCATGGATCACACCCCGCCGGGAGGGGCCACTCCGGAAGGCGCCCGCCTTTCCGATCTGGAGCAGCGGATTCGGACCGGAGTGGTCGAGGTCGCCCGGAAGACCGGGATCCCGCTCGTGGGCACGAACGACTCGCACTACGCCTCGGCCGGGGACGCGGATGCCCACGACCTGCGCCTGTGCATCAGCACGAACCGGCCGGTCCGGGATCCCCGGCGCCTGAAGTTCCATTCGGACCAGTTCTTCTTCAAGACGTCCGACCAGATGAAGACGGTCTTCGACGATTGCCCCGACGCCTACCGGAACACGCTCGAAATCGCGGAGCAGGTCGAGAGTTTCGCTCTGGTCGACGAACACAGCCTGCTGCCCGATTTCGAGGTGCCCGCGGGAAGCACGCTGGACGGCCATTTCGAGGAGAATGCCCGCCAGGGTCTGGAGCGGCGGCTCGCATCCCCCGAGGTGCACGGTTCCCGGCCGCCGCGTTCCGACTACGAGGAGCGCCTCGGCGTGGAACTTGACGTCATTCGGCGGACCGGGTACTCGGCCTATTTCCTCATCGTGCAGGACTTCGTGCGCTTCGCCCAGGATCGGCAGATCCCGGTGGGCCCGGGGCGCGGTTCGGCGGCGGGCAGCCTCGTCGCCTACGCCTTGGGCATCACCGACATCGACCCGCTCGCTCACGGTCTGCTGTTCGAGCGGTTCCTCAATTCGGAACGGATCAGCCCGCCGGACATCGATGTGGACTTTTGCGAGATTCGGCGCGAAGAGGTGCTCGACTACGTGACCGAGGCCTACGGCAGCGACCGGGTGGCGCAGATCATGACGCTCGGGACCATGCAGGCGAAGCTGGTGGTCCGCGACGTGGGCCGGATGCTCGAGTTGCCGCCGCCACAGGTGGATCGTCTCGCCAAGCTGATCCCCGACGGAATGAGCCTCGGGCAGGCGGTGGAGAGCGTGTCGGAGCTTCGGGAGGCGCGCCGCGCGCCCCAGTTCGCGCGGCTCTTCGAACTCGCCGGGAGACTCGAGGGGTTGCCGCGCAGCGTCGGGACCCACGCCGCCGGGGTGGTCATTGCCCCGCACCCGCTCGAGGACATTCTGCCGCTCTACCGCGATGTGGAGACGAAGCGTACGGGATCCGGCAGGGCCGCGGCGGCGTCCGGTCAGGCGGTGACCGTTCGCCGCCGCACACAGTGGGACATGACGGACTGCGAGAGCGCCGGGCTCTTCAAGATGGACTTCCTCGGCCTGAGGAATCTCACCCAGATCGAGGACTGCGCCCGCCGGGTGCAAGAGGACCCGAACACGTCCCGGACTGCCGAGGAAGCGGAGGCGCTCGTGCTCATCCGCGCCGGGCACTTCGAGAAGGTGCCCCCCGATCCCGAGACCTTCGGGCTGTTTGCGCGGGCGGACACCGACGGGATCTTCCAGTTCGAGAGTCCCGGGATGCGCGATCTGCTGTCCCGGTACAAACCCGAAGACCTGGACGACCTGGCCGCCATGAACGCGCTCTACCGCCCCGGCCCGCTTGAGAGCGGGATGGCGGACGACTTCGTGGCGGCAAAGAAGAAGGGCCGTCTTTCCGACAAGCTGGACCCGCGGGTGCGCAAGCTCGTCCCGGAAACGCGGGGGCTGATCGTCTATCAGGAACAGGTCATGCTGGTGGCGCAGAAACTCGCCGGCTTTTCGCTGAACCGGGCGGACGGACTGCGGAAGGCGATGGGGAAGAAGGACCCCGAGGCCATGGCCAAGGAGGAAGGGGGCTTCGTCGAGGGGGCAGTGGCCGGCGGCCTGTCCCGCGATGTCGCGCAGGAGACGTTCCAGCAGATCGCGAAGTTCGCCGGTTACGGATTCAACCGTTCGCACGCCGTCGGCTACGCGCTGGTCGCCTACGTGGCGGGTTGGCTCAAGACCCACTTCCCATTGCACTTCCTGGCCTCACTGCTCACCGCCCAGCACCGTTCCGGAGACAAGGACGAACGGATCGCGAGGATCCGGCAGAGCGCCGAGGCGGCGGGGATTCAGGTCTTGCCGCCCGATATCCAGCAAAGCGGCGCCGAGGCCCTGGTCGAGGGGAACGCGGTCCGCTACGGACTCGGGGCCATCAAGCAGGTGGGGGAGCGCGCCGCGCGGGAGATCGAGCGGGCGCGTCGCGCGTGCGGCCGGTTCGAGTCGCTCAGGCACTTTCTCGAGGCCGTAGAGCCGAAGGCGCTCAACCGGGGCGTCGTGGAGTCGCTTTGTTGTGCGGGAGCTCTCGATTTCCTCGGGGTTCCCCGCTGGCGGATCCTCCCGGCGATCCGGGAGGCCCTCGAAGCCGCGCACCGGGCCCGCGGCCGCAAGGAGGCCGGAGTCCAATCGCTGTTCGGGGGCAAGGCCGCGACTCCCGTGGACGTTTTTCCGGAGGCGCCCGCGTGGGTCGATGCGGAGCGCCTGCGGCGCGAACGCGAGGCGCTCGGCTTTTACTGGGAAGGACATCCCGCCACGGAATACCGGGCGGCGCTCGAAACCATCGTCACGGGGCCGGTGAAGGCGGCGCTCAATGCGAAGCCGAAGGCGGCGGCGGGGGTCGTCGGCCTCGTGCGCGAATTGCGGAAGCGGACGACGAGAGGCGGGCGGCCGATGGGCCAGTTCACCCTGGAGGACGAAACGGGAACGGTCGGGGTCGTGGTTTTTCCCGATCTGTGGGAAGGCTGCCCTTCTCTTGACGGCGAGCCGGTCGTGGTGGTCCAGGGAAACCTCAGGGGAGACGCCACGGGGAGTTCGGGCGGGGGCCGCCGTGGCCAGCGGGGTGAACTGGCCGCTTCCGAGATCCTGCTCGCGGACGAAGCGCCCTACCTGCTGGCCCACCGGGTGGAACTGTTGGTGGAGGAGCCGGAACGGTTGGGCAACGATCTAAGAGACCTGATCCGAGAGCACCCCGGGCAAAAACCCCTGCTCCTGCGGGTTCAGGTTCGCGGAGTCGAGGTCCTGCTCGAAACCGCAACTCCGATCCGGCCAAGCCGGGCCTTTGCCCGCGCCGCCCGGGAACTCCTGGGGCCGGACACGTTGCTCCTCGACGGTCGAGCGCCCCCTTCCTTCGCGCACTAACCGCCCGGACTTCCAGTCCTTGCGTCACGCTCCGCGCGTGCGCTGGTACGGGATTTGCCTGACTGCGCCTCGCTACACTTCCAATCGTGCAACGCGAGTTCCTCGACTTCGAAGCCGATATTCAGGCGATCGTCCAGCGCATCGAAGCACTTACCGGATATCCGGATGGCCACCGGGCGGAAATCGCCGGCCTGGAGCGGGAACTGCTGCGGCGGCGCCAGCGAACCTACGCCGGACTGACACCGTGGCAACGAGTGCGGGTGGCGCGGCATCCGGAGCGTCCCTACTCGCTCGACTATGTGGCCCGCATCTTCACCGGTTTCACGGAGATTCACGGGGATCGGCGCTACGCGGACGATCCGGCCGTCATCGGGGGGCCGGCGTGGCTGGCTGGTCAGCCCGTCATGGTGATCGGACAACAGAAGGGGCGTGACACGGCAGAACGAATTCATCGCAACTACGGCATGCCTCGTCCCGAGGGGTACCGCAAGGCTCTTCGTCTCATGAAGATGGCGGAAAAGTTCGGCCGGCCGATCATCACGCTCGTGGACACCCCGGGGGCATTCCCGGGCATCGAAGCCGAAGAACGGGGCCAAGCGGAGGCCATCGCTTGCAATTTGCGCGAAATGGCCCGGCTCGAGGTTCCGGTGGTGGTGGCCATCATCGGCGAGGGAGGCAGTGGCGGCGCGCTCGGGATCGCCGTGGGCGACCGGGTCCTGATGTTGGAGAACGCCATCTATTCCGTGATTTCTCCGGAAGGGTGTGCCGCGATCCTGTGGAAAGACCCGGAGCGGGCTTACGCGGCGACGGAAGAGGCGGCCGCGCGAATGCGCATCACCGCTCCGGAACATCTCCGAAACGGCCTGATTGACGAGATCGTTCCCGAGCCAGCCGGAGGGGCTCACGCGGATCACGACGCCGCGGCGGCGCTCCTCGGAGAAAAGCTGCGCCTTGCCGTGCGGGCGCTTTCGGAACTCTCCGCGTCGGACCGCCGGGAAGCGCGTTATCGGAAGTTCCGGAGCATGGGGAACGTCGGGCTTGAGGACGCCCCGTCCTCGACGCCCGGGGATCTGTCGCCCCCGACCGACAAGGGGGCGGGGCCGAGCGGGTCCACCGGCTTCCGGCCGGCTCACGCGGGCTGATTCCGATGTCCGCACGATCCCGCACCCGCTCCGGCGCGTCCTCCGGAAAAGGCTCGGGCCTTTCGAAGTGGATTGCTCCGGCGGTCACGGTGCTCGCGTTCGCGGGCTTCACGGTCTTCCTGGTTCTGCGCCTTCAGGAGGGATTCGAGAGGAGGGCGGGGGAATGGTTCGGGGCCGCCGATGAGGTGCCGGTCGAGCCGGAGGAAGTGGTCTCGATGGAGGTCGAGTTCTCCCGGTTCGACGAACACGGCCGGCTGGTTCTCGAAGGCCGGGCGGAGCAGGCCCTCGGCCGCAGTGACGGCCAGCAGCGGTTTCTGGAGGTCGAAGTGCGGCTGGTCGGGGTCTTCGCCGATGGAGATGCCGTGGTTGCCGCCGACGAACTCCTTCTCGACCCACAGACCGAGGCGGTTGAGTTCATCGGCAATGCCCTGTTGCGTGTTGAGGGTCTGGAACTCTCGGGGCCGCATCTGTACTTCCGGCGTGCACCGGACCGCCTCTGGTCGCGTGACCCGGTGCAGTTCCAGAGTGACGACTTCGTCGGGATCGCCGCTTCGATGCAGTTCGAGATCGTTGCCGGGGACGTCTCCTTGCAGGGCGTGGTGGCGTTGCCCGCGGCGGGTGGGGGGTTCGCAGTGATTGCGGAGCGGGTGCGGTTCGATGGAAACACGTCCGACACCTCACTCTTCGGAGACGTGGAGATCGCGTCGGATGAGCTCACCCTTTTCTCGGAAGAGTCGGTGATCGCCCGTCGGGACCTGGAGCGAAACCGGATGCGCTCCATCGAAGCCGGGTTCGGAACGGAGCTTGTATTCCTGGATCCGCCTGGTGAGGCGGGAGACGTTCGCGTGGACGAGGCGGTCGAAGAGCGACTGGTGCTGCGCGGAGACAAACTGGAGATCGACCTGGAGGAGGGACGGATTCCCCGCCGGATCCGAGTCGAGGAGAACCCCCTGCTGCGGAGGGGCGCGGGGGTCGAACTCCGCGGCGACGCGGCTATGTTTGCCCTTGATTCCGAGGGCACCCCGGAACGCCTCAGCATGACCGGAGAGGTCAGGTCCCGCCTTCCCGGCGGTCCGGGCCGGCAATACCTCGTTTCGGTTGAGTCGGCCGGTCTGGCGGTGGAGTTCGATCCCTCCGGGAACATCACCGAGGCGTCTTTCCAGGGGCAGGTAGAAGCGCGCCACGGTCGAGCGTCCGCCACCGCGGACAACGCCCGTTGGGACGGTGTGGACACGCTCGTGCTGGAGGGGAATCCACGGCTTGTGGATTCGTCCCTCGTCGAACTCGAGAGTGGCGATCTACGGCTGGTCATTGGAGCGCCGAGCCGCATCGAGGCAGCCGCTGCGGTGACCGCCCGCTTCCTTCCGGCCCGTCTCGACTGGCTCCCCGGGGAGTTCGAAGGCGTGGTACTGACTGGAGAGTCGGCGGTCCTGGAGGCGGGCAGCGGGCAAGGCGTCTTCACCGGAGCGGTGCGGCTGCTGTTCGGCAAGAACCGGCTGCTGTCCGACGAAGTCAGCGTGGACGCGGAAGGGAGAACGCTGGAAGCCACGGGGCAGGTGGTCACGTCGCTGGAGCTCGAAATCCCGGCCCCTGATGCCGAGGCCGGCGCCGGAGTTGACGCCGAAGCGGGCCTTCCGGATGCGGACGCCCTTCCGGCGGAGGCCGAACCCGGCGCCGCCCGAAGCGTGGTCGTGGGTGCGGGTGATCCCGCGGCCGCCGGCGCGTCCCCCGCTTCGCCGTTCGTGTTTACCGCCCGGGCCGAGCGATTTCGCTACGACGCGAACGCTTCGCGCCTGTCGTACGGAGGATCCCCGGAACTGGAACGCCAGGGGCCATCGGGGGAGCCCAGTCGACTCGTTGCTGGAAAAATCGAGGCCGAACTGACGCCAACGGGATCTCTCGGAGCGCTGCGAGGTGTCCAGGGAGCGCGTTTCGAACGCGGCGACAACCTGGTGCGGGGATTCCGGATCCGCTACGAGCCCGGGGCCGACATTCTGCTGGCCTGGGGGGCGCCGGCCGTCGTGCAGGTGGATGGAAGAACCTCGGAGGGAGGGCTCCTGGAACTGGCGCTGGCAGACAACCGAACGAAGATCCATCCGACCCGGGTCAGGCGCGCCATCACGCGCGCCCGCATCACCAGGAGGGAAGAGCCCTCCCGCCGCTGAGCACGTCGTGACCGATTCCGCACCGGGCCTGCCCGTGTCGCCCCCGACGGGTGATCCGCCGGTCGCCTCGCCGGCGGGCGCCTCGCCGGCGGGGGGCGCGGCCGCGGGGGCCGGGGCGGCGGCCTCGCCGGGGGGCGCCGAGCCGGCGGTAGCCGAGCAGGAGTCCGGCGCCGGACATGTCCTCGCCTGTCAAGACCTGATCAAGACCTACGGAATGCGCCGGGTCGTGAATGAGGTGACGGTCCGGGTGCAAAGCGGCGAAGTGGTCGGCCTGCTGGGTCCGAACGGAGCGGGGAAGACCACTACGTTTCGCATGATCGTCGGATCGATCCAGCCTGATCACGGCACCGTGTTCCTCGATGATCGGGATCTCACCGGCCTCGCCATGCATCGCCGCGCCCGTTCGGGAATCGGATACCTCCCGCAGGAGCCATCCATCTTCCGTGGACTCACGGTCGAAGAGAACGTGCTGGCAATCCTCGAACAGGTGCCACGGATGGGGCGGCGGGAACGGCGCGAGCGGGCCGAGGAGCTGCTTCGGGAATTCGGCCTCACCGAGCGCCGGCGCAACCTGGGACATTCCCTCTCCGGCGGCGAACGGCGGCGGGCTGAAATCGCCCGGGCCCTCGCGCCTGATCCGCGGTTCCTGTTGCTCGACGAACCATTCGCCGCGATCGATCCGATCGCGGTCTCCGAGTTGCAAGGGATCGTCGGGAGTCTGCGCGACCGGGGGCTCGGCGTGCTCGTGACCGACCACAGCGTTCGCGAAACGCTCCGGGTAACCGACCGGGCCTACATCATCGAGGAGGGCCGGATTCTGTTTGAGGGCACCCCCGGGGAGCTCGTCCGCAGTTCCGAGGTACGCCGCGCCTACCTCGGCGAGGACTTCGAGTGGCAGTGAGCACCAAGTCCGGGACCCGAACCGAACTGCGAGTCGGCGTTCGCCAGCAGCAACGCCTCACCTTGACGCCACAGGTAAGGCAGACCATCGAGATGCTCGTGCTGCCGCTTACGGAACTCCGGGTTCGGGTGCAACAGGAGTTGCTCCAGAACCCGGCGCTCGAAGAGGTGGCCGAAGAGGAGGAGGAGTCCGAATCCGAAGAGGCGGAGGCCGGGGAGGAGAACGAAACGGACGACAGTGCGCCGGATGACGAGCCCGACCCGATGGCGGAGATCGAAGCCGAGGACTTTTTCCAGGAAAACCAGGACAACACCGGGGGGCTCGCCCTCGGCGAGGAACCGCCCGCCCTCGAGCGGACCCTGGCCGCCGGACGCACCCTCGCCCTGCATCTGATCGAGCAACTCGGTCCGTCCGTCGAGACGGAACTCGAGCGAACGATCGGCCTGGAAATCATCGGAAACCTCGACGAGAGGGGGTATCTCGATGCCTCGGTCCCGGAGATTGCCGGCAGCCTGGGTGTCGCGGAAGAGCAAGTCGAGTCGATGCGGAGGCGTATCCTGCGTTTCGATCCCACCGGCGTCGCCGCTCTGGATCTGGGGGAATGCCTGCTCGCGCAGCTCGAGGCGGCCGGCCAGTCCGGTGGGCCGCTCGGCAGAATCGTGCGGGAACATCTGGATCTCGTCATCCGGGAACGCTTTCGGGAACTTGCCAGCGTCATGGGCAGCGATATTTCGGTCGTGATGCGCTGGGTTCGCCGCATCGGGGAGCTGGACTTTCGTCCGGGCACTCAGTTTTCGCCGGGTCCGGAGCAAGTCGTGGTGCCGGATGCCCGGGCGTACCAGTTCAACGGGGAATGGCGCGTCGAAATGAGTGACGGGATCCCGAAGCTCCGCACCAGTCCGGCCTACCGGGTGGTGCTGAAGACTCCCGACCGGCACACGCCTGAGGAACAGGCCTTTGCGCGCGATGCCTGGGTCCGCGCCAAGGGATTCCAGCGCTCGGTGCAGCAACGCCAGGAGACCGTTCGACTCGTCGCCGAGGACATCGTGCACAAGCAGACCGATTTCCTGAATCGCGGAATCGCCCATATCCGGCCGCTGGTCCTGAACGACGTCGCACAGGACATCGGACGGGCGGAGTCCACGGTGTCGCGCGTCGTGAGCAACAAGTTCCTGGAGACTCCCCGTGGAGTGATCCCCTTCCGGCGGTTCTTTCACAGCGCCCTCTCCCTTCGCGACGGACGTCAGGTGTCGTCGGAGGCGGTCCGGGCCCGGGTTCAGCGGATCGTGGAACGCGAAGATCCGCAGCACCCACTGGCGGACGACCAGATCGTTCAGCTCCTCGACCGCGAGGGGATCATGATCGCCCGCCGTACAGTGGCCAAGTACCGCAAATCCCTCAAGATTCCGTCTTCCAACGAACGGCGCGCCCGCTATCGCAACCGTGCTCCCGGACGGATTCCCGGCTGGGGACCCGCCAGGAGTTGACCGGCAGCGGCGGCTCCCCGATACTGCCCGGCGATGATCGGTATTGTCGTTGTCACCCACGGGCAATTGGCGCGGGAACTCGTTGCTGCCGCCGAAATGATCACCGGCGAGGACATTCCCAACGCCACCAGCGTTTCCATCGGTTGGCACGACGCGCCGGACGATGCGCAGCGAGCCATCGTGACGGCGGTCGAACGGGTCTCCGGAAAGGAGGGGGCCGTGATCCTCACGGACATGTTCGGCGGCACGCCGTCCAATCTCGCCCTCAGTCTGCTCAAGGAGGGTCAGGTTGAAGTTGTGACGGGAGTCAACCTGCCCATGCTGATCCGCCTCGTCTCGATCCGCGAGGAGGAGCGGGTCGGACCCGCCGAAGCGGCGCGGGCGGCGCTTTTTCAGGGCAAGGAGAACATCTATCTCGCCTCCGAATTGCTCGGTGGCGGGCTTGGCGCAGTTCCGGCGGCGGAGGAGTCCGAGGAAGCGGCCGAGACGGCCGTGGAGAATCAGGTCGGGCCGGGCCAGGACTAGTGTGGTGTCCCGTAAATCGTGCGAGTCACCGAGAGCGGCCCAGTTGCTATGGAAGAACGAACTCTGTCTTACATGTGGCGGGGTGAGCGGACGGACCGATCATGGACATTTCTCCCGGTGGGGGCGGCGCCCGGCTGACCCAGTTCTCCCGGTCGGGGCGGCGCGAATCGGGAGGAATACCGGGTGTATTCCGACTGATTCGGAACGCCGAGCGCAGCGGTTCAGCCGGGATGAAACGCAAGGTCGCTTCGAAGCGGTACCCGCTGCATTCCCGCTGGCCCCCACCGGGAGACCCAGCCTGTCCTCCCGGTGGGGGTCAGCGAGGCCCGGCGGGCTCAGTTCTCCCGGTGAGGGCTCCGGGGCTCACGCCGGTTGCACCACAGGCTGCTGACTCCCGAAGGCGTCGTCAGGAAGGGAGCGTGCCGGAGCGGGTCGTCCTGGTCAGGAACCAGTTGGGTATGCACGCGCGGGCGGCGGCGCGCTTCGTGAAGACGGCGGCGCGTTACGACGCGGTGGTGACCGTCACCCGGGGTGAGACCACCATTGACGGGAAGAGCATTCTGGGACTTCTGTTTCTCGCGGCGGCCAAGGGCAGCCGGTTGCGGATCCACACTTCGGGGCGCGAGGCGGAGCCGGCGCTCGAAGCGCTGGCCCGGCTGGTCAACGACGGAATCGGAGAGCCGTCCCAGGCGGGGACCGACGGGGCCCACCCGGGTGACGGACGATGATCGCGTCTGCCTCCCGGAGTGATGCCGGGCGGCCCCGTGGGGGAGAGAGCGTCCTGCGCGGTGAGCCCGCGGCGCCCGGAATCTCGGTAGCGCCCACGATCGTTTTCGAACGGCGCGCCGTTCCCGTTTTTCGGGTGGAAATCAGCAGGCGGGAAATCGGCCGGGAAATCCGCCGGTTCACGAACGCCCGCGACCGGGCCGCGGAACAACTCCGCGAGATCCGCGAATCCACCCGGCGCGCGCTGGGTCAGGACCGGGCGTATCTCTTCGAGGCGCAGCGACTCATGCTCGCCGATCCTCTCCTGGTCGACCGCGTCCAGGAGGTGATCCGTTCGGAACGCGTCAATGCGGAATGGGGTGTCCGGACGGTGCTTCGCGAACTCGAAGCCGTCTTCGACGGGCTTGCGGACGATTACCTGCGCCAGCGAAAGGGCGACATCGCGGATGTCGGGGGACGGTTGCTCCAAAACCTGGGTGGAGCCACCCGCCCGTCGCTCGAGCGCTGGGAACGCCGGCATGTTGTGGCCGCGGACGATCTGCGTCCTTCCGATACCGCCGAACTGGACTGGACCAAGATCCGGGGAGTCATCATGGAGGCGGGCGGGCCCACCTACCACACGGCCATCCTGGCGCGCACCCACGATGTGCCGTGCGTTACGGGGATTCCCGGCCTCCTGGACCACATTCACACGGATCTCCCGGTAGTCGTGGATGGCTCCGAGGGGATCGTGGTCGTGAATCCGACCCCGGAGACGGTTGCCGAGTATCGAAGGAAGCGGGAGCGGGAACGGGAGCGCCGCCGTCGCCTGCTGGCCGCGACCGCCTCCCAGGCGCGGACCAGCGACGGCGAGCGGGTCGTGTTGATGGCCAACATGGATGAGCCGGGGGAGATCGAGTTGGTTCGCCGTAACGGAGCGGAGGGCGTCGGCCTCTTTCGAACGGAGCGGATTGCCGTCCAGGAAATCCCCTCCGAGGAGGAGCAGTTCCGGATCTACCGGGATTTGGCCCAGGCTCTCGATCCGCATCCGCTGGTAATCCGCGCGTTCGATCTCACGGCGACCGACATCGGCCGAGCGCCGGAACTGAATCCGGCGCTCGGCCTGCGCGGTGCGCGGTTGCTGGTGATGGCGTCGGGGATATTCGAGACCCAGATTCGGGCCGTCCTGCGGGCGGCCGCATACGGGAAGGTTCAGCTGATGTTCCCGATGGTGGGCGGGCTCGAAGAGTTCCGGGCCGCGCGGACGCATGTCCGGGCGGCGGTCCGGGCGCTGCGCTACCGGGATGCGCCGTTTCGGGAAGTGCCGGTCGGCGCCATGCTGGAGGTGCCTTCCGCGGCGGCCACGGCGGATCTGTTGGGGCAGGAGGCAGAGTTCCTCAGCATCGGGACGAACGATCTGATGCAGTATCTGTTCGGAGTGGATCGCGCGAACGAACGGGTGGCGCACTTCAGCGATCCGCTCCATCCGGCGCTTCTGCGCACGATCCGCTTCGTGACCCGCGTCGCCCGCCGCAGTGGGCTGCCGCTCGCCGTTTGCGGAGAAGTGGCCGCCGAGCCGCTCATGCTCCCCTTGCTGCTCGGCTTCGGGGTGCGGACGTTCTCGATGAGTCCCAATGCGATTCCGGAAATGAAACGCCTGATTGCGGCTCAAGACACCCGAAGAGCGGAGGAGATCGCGCAGCAGAGCGTTCGGTTGACCACCTCACGGCGGGTACGTGCCCGGGTGCTGCGGGCCGAGCGGGAAAGGAGTTCGGGCGGGGAATCGGGATAGCCACCTTCGCTCGGCGGTTCCGGTCCGGCGTCGGGAACCGGTTCGCGGGAAAAGGGTTCCAAACCCGTTGCGGCGCCCGGCGCCGTACCCCTCAGTGAAAGTCCCGGCTGGGAATCTCGGGGGGAGCAACTGTTTTGGAGATCTCCGGATGGAAGAGCTGGTCCACCACGATGTGGGTGGTGCCCTGTTCCGCCTGAACCCTTCCCGAGACCCCGAGAAATGAAAAGGTCTGGGCCAGATGACGGTGTGCTTCGAAGACGTCCGGCCACAAAACGAGATTCACGAACCCGGTTTCGTCTTCAAGGGTCATGAACACCACCCCGGAGGCGGTTCCCGGCCGTTGCCGGCAAATTACGATCCCCGCGTACCGTGCGCGCGTTCCGTTCCGCAGCTTCGATACCTCACAGGCAGTAGGGAGTCCTGCGGCAGCCAGCCGGCCGCGGAGCGGCAACAGCGGATGTCCCCGGGTGCTGCTGCCGGTCGTCCGGTGATCCCACGCAATCGTTTCGAAGCTGTCGAGCGGGGCAAAGCCGGGGATGGCTTCCTCGAGGAGCGGCGGTTCTTTCGGCGCCAGGGCAAGGGTCTGCCAGACGGCTTCGCGGCGGGTTTTCGGCCCCAGGTTCCGGAGCGCGTCCGCCTCGGCAAGCGCCACCATCGCTTTCCTCCCGAGACCGGTACGGCGCGCCAGGGCGGCGATGGAAGGAAAGGGGGATTCCCGGCGGGCCGCGATGATCTTCTCTCCATCGGCGGAGCCGAGTCCCTTCACGTAGCGAAGCCCGATGCGAACCCTGGGTTTTGCGGTTTTGGTTGAAAATGTGGAGGCTGGAACCAGAGAACAGTCCCAGGCGCTTTTCGTCACATCCACCGGAAGAAAGCGCACGCCCCGCCGCTTGGCGTCCTCGATGATCGTTGCCGGGGAATAAAACCCCATCGGCTGCGCATTCAGCAGCGCACAGGCGAACTCCGCCGGGTAGTGCCGGAGCAAAAACGCGCCGGCATAGCTGATGAGGGCGAAGCTGGCGGCGTGGCTTTCGGGGAAGCCGTACTCCCCAAATCCCTGAATCTGCTCGAACACCCGTTTGGCGAATTCGGGAGCGATCCCCTTCGCGCACATACGCGAAAGCAGGCGGCCTCGATGCCGTTCCATGCGTCCCGTGCGCCGCCAGGCAGCCATGTCACGGCGGAGCTGATCGGCTTCGCCGGGGGTGTAGTCGGCAGCAACCACCGCGAGTCGCATGACCTGTTCCTGAAAGAGCGGCACCCCGAGGGTCTTCTCCAGAACGGGCCGGAGCGAGGGATGTGGGTATTCCACGGCTTCTTCACCTCGGCGGCGGCGAAGGTAGGGGTGCACCATGCCCCCGGCGATGGGCCCGGGCCGCACGATGCTCACTTCGATCACCAGGTCGTAGTAGTTCTGCGGTTCGAGCCGCGGCAGCATGGCCATTTGCGCCCGGCTTTCGATCTGGAAAACCCCGACGGTTGCCGCCTTCCGGATCATTGCGAAGGTTTCGGGATCGTCGGCGGGAATGGTGGCCATGGACAATTGGGTGTCCCGGGACTCCTTGAGCAGCCGGAAACAAAGATCCAATTGGGTAAGGGCGCCGAGCCCCAGCAGATCCACCTTGAAAAGCCCCAACTCCTCGATGTCGTCCTTGTTCCACTGAATGACCGTTCTTCCCTCCATCGCGGCGTTTTCGACCGGCACGATGTGGGACACCGGCTCTTCTCCGAGGAGGAACCCGCCGGGATGGATGGAGAGGTGCCGGGGAAATCCCTGGATTTCGTTCGCAAGACGGAGAAAGTGCCGGATCGCCGGACCCTCCGCAGTCCAGCCGGCAGCGGTCAGGCGGTCGTTTGAAAGTGGTTCGTAGTGGGAGAAGGCGCGGGCCAGTCGATCCACGGCGCGCTCGGAAAATCCAAGCGCCTTGCCCACGTCCCGGATTGCGGATCGCGTCCGGTAGCAAACGGTGTTGGCCACCATGGCAGCGCGTCCTTCGCCATATCGGCGATACACGAACTGGATGACCTCCTCCCGGCGCGAATGCATGATGTCCAGGTCGATGTCGGGCGGTTCGGCGCGCTCGCGGGACAGGAACCGCTCGAACAGGAGCCCCATCCGAACCGGATCCACCGCGGTGATTCCGAGGCAGTAGCAGACTGCGGAGTTCGCTGCGGAACCTCGTCCCTGACAGAGAATTTCCCGCTCGCGGCAAAAGCGGACGATCTCGACCATGGTGAGGAAATACCCGCCGTAGTCGAGTTCGTGGATCAGGCGGAGTTCTTTTTCCAGTTGCTGTCTGACGGCTGGTGGAATCCCTTCGGGATAACGCCCGGCGGCGCCCTCGAACGTCAATTCCCGAAGCCGGCTGGAATAGTCCATTCCTCCGGGGAGGTCTTCGGTGGGATAGCGATAGCGGAGTTCGTCCAGCGAGAAGCGGCAGTCCTCGGCGATTTCCAGGGTTCGGGCGACCGCGACCGGATCGTCCGCGAAAAGTTCTGCGAAGAGGGCAGGGGAGAGCAAGTAGTGCTCGGCGTTTCCGCGAAGGCGTCGGCCTGCTTCCCGAAGCGGCACTCCGTGACGGATCGCAGTGAGTACGTCCTGCAATTCCCGGCGTCCCGGACGGTGGTAGAGGACTTCGGTGGCGGCGGCGACAGGGATCCGGTGCTTCTTTGCCCGCTCCCGAAGAAGGGCCTCTTCGGGAACGTCGCCGTCAGCCCGGTGCCGGGTAATGAGAACGTGGAGATTTTCCCCGAAGGCTTCCCGGAGCTGATGCGCTGGCTGGTCGGGAGGGATCTCCCGCTTGAGAGCAGAAGCGCCGCCTCCCCAGAGCGCGTGTAGGCCTTTGGCATGCGAGGCGATCTCTTCCCAGGAAACTCCGGACGTTCCCTTCCGGGATGACCGCCCGCCAGGTTCGGACAGGGTTTTTCCCGAGTTCCGGCCGGCGACGACCGTTGGGCCTCTGAGCAGTCCCCGGGTCAGGAGCCGGCACAGATTCCGGTAGCCGGTGTGGTTTCGGGCGAGCAGGAGGATGCTTTCCGGTTCGTCCTGCCGGCCTCCCCCGGCGGTAGCGGCGGCCACCGAGGTTTCGGCGCCGAGTAGCAGCCGGATGCCCCGTTCCCGCGCTGCAACATGGGCCTTGACGGCTCCATAGAGACCGTTCCGGTCGGTGAGCGCAATTCCGGGAAGGCCGAGGGCATGGGCCTCTTCGACCAGTTCCTCAGGATGACTCGCTCCCTCCAGGAAGGAAGCGTTGCTCTTGCAGAAGAGGGGGAAGTACAAGGTCGGGGTTTTTCACAGGCTGCTGGTCATCCAGTCATTCGACGCGGCCTTCGAGGAACCAGGAGCGCCGCTCCCGGTCGAAGAAAACCCAGCAGACATCGCCGCGTTTCAGGCGGACAAAAAAGTAGTCACGAGAAACCGGCCGTCCCGAAAGGAGTCGCCACCAACCTCCGGAGATACGAAAGGGACCGGTGAAACTCTGAACGGGGCCGTGTTCAATTCCCCGAAGTAGCCAACCATCGGGTTCGTCTGAACCTCGATGAGGAAGGATGAGCGGCTGGTCGTAGATGCGGCGGATCAGACGAGGGGTCCGGGTTTCGAAAAAATCCTTCGGAACGCTCTTGCCCGGAAAATTCCGGACGGTGGCCTCTTCCGGAGAAACCGGCCGGCATCGATAACGGCCCCGGGGAAGGTGCGCATCCCGGGTTTCCAACCGGACCAGGGAGTCTTCACCGAATTCGGCCTGGATCCGGGCGAGCGCCTCCGACGCTTTTTTCGGACCGGTAGAAAGAGCTTCCCCGGGATTTTGGTACAGACCGGGCTGTTCAGCGACGTGGACCCCACCGAGTGCGCGGAGAACGAGGCCGATGATCCTTCTCCCTGGTACATCCGGGTTTTGAAGCATTTTCTGCCGGCCGCCGGTCCGGTTTCCCGGCGAGATGGCCCCGAATCGCAGGCGGAGCAAGGAGAGGAGCTTCACGCCGTCTCCAGTGGGAAGCGCGGGACGAAGCGAGCCGGAAATTGACGGTGCGTCCTCGCATTCCACCCGGTAAGCGAGTTCGATAACCGCAAGGCCCTGTTTTCCGAGATCGGCGAGGATCTGATCGAGAAGACGCTTTGCGTGGAAGATGAGCCGCTCGGTGTCGGTCTCGGGCGGTTCGAAGGAGATCCGGTGTTCTACCGGCGTTTCCCGGCGGAAGGTCTCGGAAATCGGCGTAGAGCTCTCTCCGGAACTAAGGCGGTGGAGTTGCTGGACCTCCTTCCCGAAGCGGTTCGCCAGTCCCTTTCCCGACCGTCCTTCTTCGGCCAGGCGCAGCAAGTCTCGAAGCGATGAGACGCCGAGCTTTGCCAGCCCGGCAAGGGTTTTCTCCGGCAACCCGAAGCGGACGAGCGGAGCCCTGAGAGCGGCGGTTTTTTCCTCGGCGGGACTTTCGAAGATTTGCAGTCCGAAAGTGGCCCGCGCCGCTGCAAAGGTGTCGAACCGGTTGAAGCCCACCGCGATCGAGACGCGAAACCCGTCTTCTTGGAGATCTTTCGAGAGCGCGTTGATCCAATCCGAGAGCGGGCCGAACAACCCGGCCAGGCCGGATGCCCGAAGCCAGAAGGTTCCGGCAGCGCCGAACCCGGACAGTTGAGGACTTTGAAGACCATGAAAACCAGAGGATGAAGCCATTTCAACCTGAGGGCTCCAACGATGGAGCCGCTCAGCCAGCCGGCGGACTTCCCGCTCTATCTCCGAAGCACGGACATGGTCGATCCGAAGTGCGGGGCAGCAGGCGACGGCGGCGGTCTGCTGCATTCCCGGGCGCACCCCAAGAGTGATCGCCCGGCGGTTTGCCCAGCAAATCCGTGTCCGCACTTTGTCCTCGGTAACCACCGCGACCGGTTCGGATCGCCATTCGGGGTGTCGCCGTAACAGGATCTGAAGCGGCAGCGCCGGAACGTCAACACATGCCAGCCGGCTCACGGCATTTCCTTTGGAACCGGACTCCGGGGAGAAAGCGGTCTCTGCCACGGAGCGGAGCACGTCCCGAAGAGGGGGCAAATCCGTTCCCCTTGTCCTTGAGAACGGTGATGACGATGTCGTTCTCCATACGACTCGCGTCGAAGCGCTTTCCCACTCGAGGGTCGAGCGATGGAGCGGCTGGTGGCTTGTCGGTCAGCAGGACGACAGCGGTTCGGTATTTGTGTGCGAGTCCGGCAAGCCGTGAGAGTGGAGGCAACTCCGGGAGAGTGCCTGGACGGGACATCAGGCTCGGGGCGCTCCGCCCGGGAAGCCTCCTGGATCTCGCGGAGTGCGATTCCGACTTCCGAACCGATTGGCCGACCGAGCGATGACCGGGGCTCTCCGGTGGGAGAGAGTCGGCAAGGTCCACCACCACCAGTCCAAAAGCTCCTGAGTGGACGACCCGGGTGGCGGCGCGGATCTGCGCCACCGGGGTTTCCAGCCGGAGCAAAACCAATTGGTCCAGTGCGATTCCGGATTCCACCGCGTCCGGAGGGAAAAAAAGACTGCGGGTCGTCGCTATCCAGGCAACCAGGGCAGGGTCCGGATGCAACCCGGGATTGGGATTCGGAGCGGGGCGCCGGCGGTGTTTTTCGTGCCGGAGCTGGTGATGCTGGGCCTCGGCAACAAGCGCCAGCGCCGAAGACAAAACGCCGGAATCAGCCGTCCCGGAGATTTCCACCAGGCTGCCGGCAAGCCGGGCGAGTCCCCACTTTGCGGGTGCCGTATCAGGAGACGTTTCCTGGATCCGGGCGGGGTTTTGGAGAGGTCTTTGCCGCCTGGAGAGGACATCGTGAACTGGGGCGAGGTTTTGTCGCATCACGGTTTTCTCTCGGTGGACATCAGGTTCAAGGCCAGGTTTCGACAGGCAGGTTTCGACGGGCAGGTTTTCAGTAGGGAGATTCCAACCAGGGGGATTCAGCGAATTTGGCGTCGTAATTCCACGACCCTTCCGAGGATCCGGCAGGAGCCGGGAGGTGGGCGGAGGATGTTGAAATCGGGGTTTTCCGGCCGCAGCTCCATCCCGCCCGGCCCCAGGTGAAGTCGCTTCACCGTGGCTTCCTCTTCGAGGAGCGCCACCACGATCTGACCGGAAACGGGCGCCGCTCGCCGTTCGACGATGACCGTGTCTCCGGGCAGGATGCCGGCGCCGGACATGCTTTCCCCTCGTACCCGGAGGGCGAAGTAGTCGGAGAGATCCCGGGAATCAGGAATTTCCACCGGGAGATTCCCCTCCGGGTTTTCGATGGCCTCTTCGAAACCACCGGCGGCAACTTCACCCAGGAGGGGGACTGGCTGAAGACGGTTGAAAGACCAGTCTGACGCTGAAGAAGGCAACCGGTAGCCGCGAGAGCGGCCCGATTTCTTGATCAGACGTCCTTCTTCCACCAGAGCGCTGAGATGGGAGCGCACAGTTTCGACAGCCCGGAAACCGAAGTGCCGCTGCACTTCACGAAGGGAAGGGGAATCCCCCTCCAGGAGGCGGTCGCGGACGAAGCGGAAAATTCGATTCCGGGTTTGTCCCGGAGGGGTTTTGGGCATGCACACAGCATAACAGACATTTGTCTGGTATAGCAAGATGGCATGGGAAACCGGTGGTCGATTCCCCACCGGCAAACCCGGCCGGGGCTCCGCGTTCCTACGGGTTGGAGCGCGGCACGCCTCCCGGAGCGGGGCACCCTCCGTTTCAGGGTGCGAGGCCCGGACCTATCCTCTCTAGCGCCCCTCGCCCCAAGTTGGCACTTGGTCAGGTGAGCAAGAGCCGATGGCAGCGAACCATGTTCGCTGCCTGCGTGATCGGGGGGAAACTGTGAAAGGGGGCACTCCCCTTTCACAGAAAAACAAGAACCCGACGAATCGGAACTCGCCGAAGCGCGCATTGTCGCGCGTCAATCAGGGTGAGACGTCAGCGGCAATCAAGGTGAGACTGGATCGTTCGGTGGGCTGATCCGGCTGGGGTGTTCCGGCCGGTAGGTTCGTAGTCCGGGAAGAGGCTTCGCGGAAGCGGGGCCTTTTGGGGAACGAGGTCGTTCAGGGGGAGGCTCTTATCTGTCCGCGGACAGAGGAGGGCTGGATGCCTGGTCGCCACATCACCGACTGTCAGAGGAGGCTGTTTTTGAGCGAACGGCGGAGGAGCACCACGGAGTTGGCGGCGGCGCGGGCTGGGATCAGCCGGGCGTCGGGCTACCGGATCAGGGGGGAGTCGGGCGCAGCGCCGAAGCCTCGGGGGCGTCGGCGTCCGGACCCGCTGGCGTCGGTGTGGGAGTCGGAGGTGGTTCCGCTGCTGACGCGCTGCCCGGGCCTCCGGCCGGTTGCGGTGTACCGGGAGCTGCTTCGGCGGCATGCGGGCCTTTCTCCCGGGGTGCGCCGGACTCTGGAACGCCGGATCCGGGCGTGGCGTGCGGAGCATGGCCCGGAGCGGGAGGTGATGTTCCGCCAGCGGCCGGAAGCCGGTCAGATGGGGCTGTCGGACTTCGTGGACATGAAGGATCTGGGAGTTCGGGTGGCGGGGGAGGCGCTGGATCACCGGCTCTTCCACTTCCGGCTGGCCTGGTCGGGCTTCGAGCACGGTCGGGTGGTGCTGGGCGGGGAGAGCTTCACCGCGCTGTCCGAAGGGCTGCAAGATGCGTTGCGGCGCCTCGGCGGGGCGCCCCGGGAGAGCCGGACCGACAGTCTGTCGGCGGCCTTTCGCAACCTGTCGAAGGCGGACGCGGAGGACCTGACCGCCCGGTATCGGGAGTTGTGCGGGCACTACGGGATGACTCCCACGCGCAACAACCGCGGGCTGGCACACGAGAACGGCGCGATCGAAGGCCCGCACGGACACCTCAAGCGGGAGATCGCCGACGCGCTGGCCTTGCGCGGGTCGAAGGACTTCGAGGACCTGAACGCCTACCGGGAGTTCCTCTCCGCCGTGATCGAGGGTGCAAACGCGCGCCGCGCAGTCCGCATCGAGGCCGAGCGCCGGGCGCTCAAGCCCCTGCCGCCGCGGCGAGCCCCCGACTATGAGGAGACCAGCGTGCGCGTCACCAGCTCGGGGGGCTTCGTCCTCAAGCGGGTGTTCTACACCGTCCCGTCGCGGCTCATCGGCCACCGGCTCGGCGTGCGCGTCTTCGACGACCGGCTGGAGGTGTTCCTCGGAGAACGCCACCATCTCACCCTGCCGCGCGGCCATCGCCGTTCCGCCTCCCGCCGCGGCCAGGTGGTCAACTACCGGCATGTGATCCACAGCCTCAAGAAGAAGCCGATGGCGCTGCTACGGCTGGTGTATCGCGACGAACTCTTCCCGCGCGAGGCCTACCGCCGCTGCTTCGAGCAGGCCCTCGAAGCGACCGACCCACGCGCCGCCTGCCGGCTGGCGGTACGCCTCCTGGCGCTGGCTCACGAAGCCGGCTGCGAGGCCGAGTTGGCGGCCGCCATCACCCGGAGCCTGAACGCCGGACAGCTCCCCGATCCCAAAGCGCTGGAAGCCCGGTTCACCCGCCAGCAACAGGCCCGACCGGCCGTCGCCATCCGCGCCGCCCGCCTGAACCAATACAACGAACTGTCAGGAGGTCTCGCATGACCCGGGAACAACCGCCCGCCATCCCCACCGACCCCGTCACCCTGGAGCTGATGCTCACACAACTCCGCCTCCCCACCATGAAGCAGTTGTGGCGCGCGTTCGGCGAACGCGCCGATACCGAGGGCTGGCCCGCCGCACGCTTCCTCGCCGCGCTCGCCGAACACGAACTCGCCGAGCGCGCCCGACGCCGCGTCGAACGCCACCTCCACGACGCACGCCTGCTCCCCGGCAAAACCCTCGCCAACTTCGAGTTCTCCGCCGTCCCCATGCTCTCCAAGGCCCAGGTCATGGCCCTCGCGGCCGGAGACGGCTGGCTCCCTCGAGGCGCCAACCTCCTCCTCTTCGGACCCCCCGGCACCGGCAAAAGCCACCTCGCCTCCGCCATCGGACGCGCCCTCGTCGAAAACGGTTACCGCGTCCTCTTCTCCCGCACCACCGACCTCATGCAGCAGATGCAGCGCGCCCGACGCGACCTCTCCCTCGCCAACCTGCTCCGACGCCTCGACCGATTCCAACTCCTCATCCTCGACGACTTCGCCTATGTCCCCAAGGATCAAGCCGAAACCAGCGTCCTCTTCGAACTCATCGCCGCTCGCTACGAACAACGCTCCCTCCTCATCACCGCCAACCAGCCCTTCGGAGCCTGGAACCGCGTCTTCCCCGACGAAACCACCGCCGTCGCCGCCGTGGATCGCCTCGTCCACCACGCCACCATCCTCGAAATGAACGTCGAAAGCTATCGCCGACGCGCCGCCATCAACCGACAACAAGCCCAGCACACCTCCGACTGAACCAACCAGCCAACAACCCCTCAACCCAGGCCCGAGGCGCCACCCTGGTGCGGAACGCCGCACCAGCGGGGCAAGCTCTGTCCGCACCTCCGACACCCCATCTCTCCCTCCTCATCACCCTTGCGTTCCGACTCCCGCAACGCCATCATCCCTCCCGCCAACTTCCCACGATCCAGTCTCACCTTGATTGCCGCTG
>MPMW01000108.1 GCA_002238705.1 Acidobacteria bacterium bin61
TCCAGGTCCCCGTCGCGGTCCCAGTCACCCGTCACGAGGCCCCTGCCCACGGCCGGAACGCCGGTGAAGCCGTCGATGCCCGCTTCCTCGAATCGTCCGCTCCCGTCACCGAGAAAGGCCTGCGCGGGCTCGGCATAGGCGTCGAGCCCGCCGGTTGAGGGTGTGCCGCCCTCCCGGGCAACGGCCCCGTTCACCAGCAGGAGATCCAGGTCCCCGTCCATTTCCAGATCCAGGAAGCGCGTTCCGAAGCCTGTCCAGGGGAGGCTCGGCAGCGCCAGGCCGAGCGCCGGAGTGTCGTCGAGGTATCCCCCGCCCTGGTTCCGGTAGAGCGTGTTGGTCTGGGCGCGCAGGTGGGTCATGAAGAGGTCGAGATCCGCGTCCCCGTCCACGTCCCCAAGCAGCACCCCCATGCTGGCCTCGGAGCGTCCCTGGGCATTCAGCGCGACGCCCAGAAAGAGCGCGGCGTCGGAGAAGGTCCCGTTCCCGGCCTGTTCCCAGAGCAGGTTGGGCTCGCCGTCGTTCGCCACGTAGAAGTCGAGCCGCCCATCCCCGGTGAAGTCGTGGCAGAGGACCCCGAGCGCCGGGCGGCGCTCCGCCAGGATCCCCGCCTCACCCGAAACATCCTCGAAGGTCCCGTCGCCGCGGTTCCGGAAGAGGGCGTCGCCCGCGTACCGAAGGCTCTGCGGCGAGCAGAAGTCAGGTTCGCCGGAGGCCGAGACACAGTCCCGGTCCGGATCGTTCACGAGGTAACCGCCCACGTAGAGGTCGAGGTCCGCGTCGCTGTCGTAGTCGCAAAAAGCCGCCGAACTGGACCAGCGTTCGCCAAAGACAGCGGAATCCATCCGCAGGAACGACCCGCCCTGACCGAAGAAGAGGGCATCCTCCCCGTAGTTCGCGACGAAGACGTCGCTGTCGCCGTCTCCGTCCACATCACCCACGGCGACGCCGGTGCCGTAGCCGCGGTCGAAGAGGCCGCGCACACCGGCATCATCCCGGAAACTGCCGTCGGGCTGCCGCAGGAAAAGACGGTTGCCGGGCATTTCCGGATCGGCGATCCCGTTCCGATCCTCCGGCAGGGGACCGGCCTGGACCAGATAGATGTCGAGGTCCCCGTCCCCGTCGGCGTCGAAGAGCGCGGCTCCCGAACCCATGATCGCGGGCAGCGGGAATCGGGACAGGTCTCCAGGATCGTGGACGAACCGGACACCCGACTCCTCGGTCACGTCCTCGAGGCGGGGCGCCTCCTGAGCGGCTGGGGGCGAAGCGCCCGCCAAAACGACCCCCCCCCCCCCGTCCCCGCGGCCCCCGCGGCGGGGCGGCCCCCCCCGGGGGGGGGGGGGGGCGACCCCCAACAAAAGCCGACCCCAACCACGATCGCCAGGCGGCGAGCCCCCATCGAACGGACCAAGGATCCCCGTCAGCGGCCCGGTTCGGGGTGCTTCGCGCGCAGCGCCGTCAAGAAACCCTCGGGAACCTCGGCGCCGAGAGCCTGCGCTTCGTGGATGGCCGTCCACGCTTCCTCGAATCGGCCGAGTTCGGCGAGCGCCACCGCCGCCAGTACGCGGGACGGGCCGTCCCGCGGATCGAGCTGGCGAGCGCGCTCGAGCGCGGCAAGCGCGGCCTCGAAGCGCCGCTGGCGGAGCAGCACGTCACCGAGCGCAGCGTGCGTCTGCGGCTCGTCGGGCCGTGACTCGAGCGACTCCGAGAACTCGTATTCCGCGGCGGGAAGATCTCCTTCGCGCGCCCGGAGTACGCCGAGCCCGAAGCGGGCGAGTGCCTGCCGCGGTTCGAGCGCCACCGCATCGCGGTAGAGGGGCTCCGCCTCCCCGGGCCTGCCCCGCTGATCCAGCACCGCGCCGAACTCGGCCAGCATGCCGGCATCCCGGGGACGGATCCGGGTCAGATCCCGGTAGAGGCTCTCGGCATCGCCAAGCCGGCCGTCGGCGCGCGCCACCCGGGCGCGTTCGAGTAGACGGGGCGAGGAGATGTCCCGTTCGCTCATCCGGAAGTGAATCGGATCCTCAATGGCTGGCAGGCCGCGTTCCAGGCGCCCCTCGCCGGCCTGGAGCACTTCCCGGGCCCGGTCGCGATCCCCGGCCCGGTTCCACGCCTGGGCGAGAGCCGACCGCACCGCCCCGGCGTCGGGCGCGAGCGCCAGGGCGCGCTCCAGGAGGGAAATCGTTTCCCGCGGATCCCCACCCGCCAACTGAAGCGAGCCGAGCCGGAAGAGCGCGAGCGCCGAGCCCGGATCGAGGTCGAGCGCTGCCCGGTAGGCGGTCGCGGCGTCGCCACGGTCGCCGAGTTCTTCTTGCAACTCTCCCAGGACGATAAGGCTCGGTGGATACCCGGGATGCTCCGCAACCGCCGCGGCGAGCGTGTCCGCCGCCGCCGCCGGGTCGCTGCCGCGAACCGCGTGGGCGAGCAGGTAGCGAGCCGTGAGCCGCGTCACGTCGCCCGCGGGGAGGAGTTCCAGCGCCTCTCCGTAGCACGCGGCCGCTTCGCGCACCAAACCGTGGGCGTGAAGCGTCTCCGCATATTCCAGCCACGCTGCCACCTCCGCGGGCCGCCGGGCCACCTCCTCCCGGAGGCGGCCCAGCAGTTCGGCGACCTGCGGCTCCATTCCCCGGCTGTCCGGGATGGGCGGATCCGCTTCCTGCCCGAACGCCAGGGGGGCTGCGAGCGCAAACAGCAGGCCCAGACCGGCCAGCCACCGACCGCCTACAGTACGCGCAGGAAACCGCATTTGCCTCGAATCGTAGCGACCGCGTCGGCAGCGGGAACGGGAACGCTGGGTACCATGGCCGAAGGCCCGGCTCTCCCGTGAATCGTCCTTTCCTGCCCAGATTGCTCCTTTCCGGTCTGCTTGTGGCCTCGACGGCGGGATTCCTGGCGGGATCCACCTTCCGGATGGGGGCCCTGCCCGTCCCCCAGGGTCCGGTCCGAACGCTGCTCGGCGAGTGGGCGCCGGGGGCGCCGGCCGGAGACCCCGTCGGATCCGAAATCTGTGGGGCCTGCCATGCCGATATCGCGGCGGCGCAGGAGGCTCATCCGATGGCCCGCACCGGGAGGCCGCTCGATGCCGAGGCCGTGGATTCCTGGTTCTCGGCGGATCGGCTGGCGCCCGCTGTCCTCTGGAGGAGCGAAGGCCCGGAGGCCGCGGAACGGCCCCGCTACCGGGCGGCTGCAGAAGGGATCGATCTCGTGGACCCCGCCGGCGAGCGCGCCCCGGTCCACGCCGTCTTCGGTTCCGGTCTGCGGGGCGTCACGCCCGTCCAGTTCGCACCGGACGGCGCCATGCGGGAACTGCGGGTGTCCTGGTCGCACGGGCTCGGTTCCTGGATCGAGACCCCGGGGTCGGAGAACGATCGGCATCCGCTGGGCGACCTGGATTCCCCGCGGGAGATGCGGAACTGCGTGGGTTGCCACGCTACCGCGGTGGTGTGGAACGGATTGGCGCCGGATCTCGAGCAGTCGGAGTGGGGCGTTGGTTGCGAGCGATGCCACGGCCCCGGCGAGGCGCACGCCCGGTCCGCGAACAGCGGCCTGGTCTTCAATCCGGGCCGGCTCGATCCCGCCGCGGAAGTGCGATTCTGCGGCCAGTGCCACCGCCAGCCCGCGGATTTCGAACCCCTGGAGGTCCTGCGGAGGGAACTCGGACTTGCGCGCCACGCCGGCGGCAGCCTGATGATGAGCGCGTGCTTCCGCGCCTCTCCCGCGGAGACCACAATTGCGTGTACGGATTGTCACGACCCCCACCGTGCCGAGACGTCGGTCGCGGAGCGAAGCCGCGCCGTGTGCCGGCGCTGCCACGAGGATCCGGCAGCCGCCCATCGGTACGAGCGGGTGACGGCGGCGTCCGACTGCCTCGCCTGCCACCTGCCGCAGCGGGAAGAGGTGTTCCCGGGGGCCGGCTTCACCGATCACTGGATCCGGGTCCAGGGAACCCCGCCAGCGCCGGGCTCTTCCGAGGAACGTGCCGAGATCGAATACCTGGAACTGCTCTACCGGAACGAACTCGCCGGGGACCACGATCCCGTCGAGGAAGCAAGGCTGCTGGTGGCGCTTGGGGAACTGCTCTTCGCCCAGGGCCTCGGAGACACGGCCATCGAGACCCTGGAGCGCGGGCTGGAAGCGGAGCCGGACTACCAACGACTCCTCAAGGCGGCGGCGCTCCTCCGCCAGACCGGACGAGCGGAGTCGGCCGATGCCGCACTGACCCGCGCGACCTCGATGGAACCCGAGGCGGCGCAGGCATTCTTCGACCTCGGCGACCTCCGCCTCGCCGAAGGCCGCGGAACGGCAGCCGTCGGACCGCTCGAGCGGGCGCGCGAACTGGACGCGACCTCGACGATCGTGGCCGCCCGGCTGGGGGCCGCCTACCGGGAGGCGGGACGGATCGACGAGGGGCTTCGCGAGGGACTGGCCGCGGTGGAACTGGCCGCGTCATCAATGACCGCCTGGCTGGAACTCGGGCTCACCCGTTGGCGGCGCCGCGAACTGACCAAGGCCGATGAAGCGCTCCGCACCGCGCACCGGCTCGATTCCGACGCGCCCCCCGTGCTCGACGCCCTGGCGCGGCTGCTCGCGCTCGATCCGGACCCCGAGGTGCGGGACGTCACAGAGGCGCGACGGCTTGCGGAGCGCCTCGCGGGCTTCGGGGGCTACGAGGAACCGTATTCCCTCGATCTGCTGGCGGCGGTGTATGCGGCCGATGGGGACTTTGAGCTGGCCGTCAGAACGGCTGAGTTTGCGGTTTCCCAGGCCGAGACCGCCGGCGCGGAAGCGTTCGCACAGGAAGCGCGGGAGCGGCTGACCCTCTATCGGGAAGGAGAAGTCTGGAGGAGCACCGATCTGCCTTACCGCCGGTTCGAATAGACCAACCGGCCGGCGTCCCGCCGGGGGAACGTTCCGGGGCGTGGTCCCTTCACCGGAGAGTGGGGTGATCCGGTTCCGCGGGCCTCCCGGCCCGCGGGTGCCGGCCTGGAGGCCGGCGTTCCCGTACCGGGTCGGCTGTCAAGAAGGGGAGGTTGTGCGGTTCCGCTGCGCTCTCGCGCAGCGGGTAGCTGGCCCGGAGGCCCGGCGTTCCCACAAAAAAAGGGGCGGGCCCGAAGGCCCGCCCCCAAGGTTTTTCTGGACTGAGAATGCCTAGAAGGTGATCTTCGCCATGAACTGGAACGTGCGCGGATAACCCCGGGTACCCGGGATGCTTCCGAAGGTGGACGCTCCCAGTACGGTACGGGGACCGCGCCAGTTCACATGGTTGAAGAGATCAATGAACTCGAACCGCAGGGTCAGGTTCATGTCCTCGTACATCCGCGTGGTCTTCTCGAGCGCGACATCCCAGTTGATGAGGACCGGGCTGCGCACCGAAGCCGTGTTGTTCGGAGAGTTGCTCAGCGTGAGTCCCTGGGTGAGTTGCGCGTCGCCGGCCGAAAGGTAACTGGTGTGGTTCCCCTTCGGGTTGCCGCCGCCGGTCAGGTTCGAACTCGTCGGCCGCTGGTAGGCGAAGCCGTAGGCGCTCAGCGGGTTCGAGTTCTGCGTGACCACTACCGGGAAGCCGCTCCGCATGATCGCGACCGCCGAAAGCGCCCAGCCACCGAAGATCGGGTTGTCACCAGGCGTGCGCCAGGTGCCGTTCACATTGAACTGGTGCGGCACATGGACCCGCGACGGTCCGTAGTCGGCATCGAGCACCGGGCACTTGCTGAAAGCGCACTCGTCAGGCGTGTTGTAGATGACGCTCGTCTCGTTCTCGAGCAACTGGTTGTTCTCGTAGATGTTGTCGTCGTGTTTCGTGAAGGTGTAGTTGATCCGCGCGCCCCAGTTGCCCCGGAAGCGCTTCTCGAACTCCACCCGGAGGGCGTTGTAGAGCGACTTGCCGGAACTCACATGGCGGGCGAAGACATCCCGGAAGTGCGGATACGGACGAAGGAGCTGGCCGAGCGGCAGTGTCTCCGCACCCGAAAAAGCCCCGAAACGGGAATCACCGTAGAACGGGTTGGGGTACTCGTCGTTCAACCGGTCGCCGAGCGACAGGTACTGGTCAGCCAACTGGTTGATGTTGATCGACGAGTTGTTCGTGCCGCCAATGCCGAGATCGGCGCCCTGGCTGCCGACATAGCCGACCTTCAGCGCGAGGTCGTTCCCGATGTCCCGCTGGAAGTCGAGCGACCACTTGTTGATGTAGGGCGAAGCGCGGAACTGTTCGTTGAAGTACACGTTACCGCCGATGTTCTGGAGGCGGCCGTTGCTGTTGCCGACGGGGTTCTGGATGCCGTTCGGGAACGGGTTCGAGGCAGTGGCCGCCGGCGGGGTGATGCCGTCAATGCTGGTCCCGAGCGAGGTGACGTTCGTGTAGCCATAGGTCCCGAGATGGCTGGCGCCCGTGCCGCTGGGAATGGCGTACGGCGCCCAGAAGACCGCGTAACCTCCGCGAATTACGGTTTCCGGGTTAATGGTGTAGGCGAAGCCGACGCGGGGTCCCAGCTTGATGCCCGGGGGATCCCACTGGTGGGTGGGGTTGCCGTCCACGCCGGCATACATGAGTCCACCGCGCAACGGGAAGCCGGGGAGGCTGCCCTCAATGGTCGGGTCAAGCCCGACCTGCATCGGGAAGGGGTTCGTCCGGTCCCAGCCGACCGCGAAGCCGTTGTCGTCTTCCATAAGGCCGCTTTCGTGCTCCACGCGGAGTCCGAGGTTCAGCACGAGGTTCTGGCTGGGCCGCCAGTCGTCCTGGATGAAGCCGCCGTAGTAGTTGATGAAGACATCGGCGGGCTCCGCGATGGTCGCGCTCCCACCGCTCGGAATGCCGAGCAGCAGATCGGCCATCGCGCTGCCGGAACCGCTGTCCGGCGCGGTGGGGCTCGGCCCCTGGGTGAAGCTCTGGTTGAAGCTCAGGGAGAACCCGTTTCCGAAACTCGCGGCGTGCAGCCCCATCCTCCGGAACTGACCACCGTACTTCACGGTGTGATTGCCGAGGAACATCGAGTAGGTGCCGCTGACCTCGCGCGATGTCCACTGCACATCGGTGTTGGACCAGGAACCGTGCGTCGAGCCGCCGTCGCCGAAGTCGGAGACGGAAATGGACGGGAACTGCCCCCCATAGCCCTCCTGCGAATAGAGCTGATCGATGAAGCCTCCCTGGATTCCGAGGCCCTGGACCTGGTCCGCCCCAAACGCCGGGTTGACAACCGAGTCGTTGAAGAACGTCTGGCCGTAGCGCAACGTCAGAACCGAGGTGCCGCCAACAACGAAGGTGTTGTTCACGGCAACCGCGTGCACATCGCGGATCAACTCCGCGGCGCCGATCCCGAAATCCGGGGCGCTATCGGCGTTCAGGAGGTCCGTGTACTGCTGGAACGCCCCTTCGCTGGACGTGTAATAGAGGTAGGTCGCCGTAGCCTGCCAGGAATCCGAGAACGAATGACTCAGGTTCGCGGTGGACTGGAGGGCCGTCGTCCGCTGCGCTCCGGACGTACTGATTCCGCCGCCCGGCCCCAGGGTCGTCAGCAACTGGGCCAGGCCGGAGCCCGCCGGATCGATCATGTTGGCAGGGATGCGGTTCCCCGGGAACGGCATGCGGTTCCCGTTGGCATCGCGGGAATGGGGGTTGTAGATCGTCACCCCGCTCTGGGAGAAGTCCCCTGCAGCCTCGGCCGCCGTCGGCAGGATGACCTGGGTGTTCTCCGCGAGGAGATCGTTGTTTCCTTCGGCCGAAAACCAGAAGAACGTGCGGTCGCGAAGGATCGGGCCGCCGAAGGAGCCGCCCCAAAGCCAGAAGGGCTGGCTCGCAAGATCGTCATCCGTGATCTGACCCGAGTCGTACGCCAACTGGTCCGTATAGGACAGCGCCCGCCAGAGCGTGTTCCGAGTGCCGGGACGCCGCTGGTAAAGACTGCTGCCCGCCCAGTTGTTCGTGCCGCTGCGGTGGATCACGTTGAACACGCCACCTCCGGTGCGGCCCATCTCCGCATCGTAGGTGTTGACCTGCACCTTCATTTCCTGCACCGCCTCGAACACCGGGATGATCACGGTGCGGTTCCGCAGGTCCGTGGTGGAGACGCCGTCCACGGTGTAGTTGTTGCCGCGGAGCGGGCCGCCTCCCAGCGAGAGGAGCGAGGAGTTGGTCTGGTCGGACTGCTTCACCCAGACAGGGTTCCCGGTGTGGACCACGTTCGGCGTTCCGACACCCAGGATGAACACGTTGCGGCCCGGAGTGGGAAGCACTTCGAGTTCCGCCCGGCTCACTGCCGAGGAAACCGAGGCGGTCGCCGTCTCGATGAGCGGGGTCTCGCCGATGACCGTCACCGTCTCTTCGATCCCACCGATCGCGAGCTGGGCGTCCACGACGAGGAACGAAGAAACGCCGACGATGAGGCCTTCGCTCACGTAGGGTGCGAAGCCGCTCAGTTCAGCGCGGAGCGTGTAGGTGCCCGGCTGGACGTTCGCGAAGTTGTACTCGCCGACCGCGTTTGCAACCGCGGTCCGGGAGACGCCGGTGTCGTCGTTGCTGATGGTCACCGTGACGCCGGGCAGGACGCCCCCATCGGCGTCCTGAATCACGCCACGGATGCCGCCCTGGAACGTCTGGGCGAAGGCGCCCGACGCGAGTCCAAGGACACCGAGCACCGCGGCGGTCCTAAGCAATAGTGATCTCATGAGTCCCTCCTGTTTCGTATGAGTACATGAGTCCTGACGCCCATACCCGCGGGCGATCCAAGCTGAATTGATTGTGAAGAGCCGAAGCGACAAGTCCACGCGTCCAAGGCAGCAACTGTAGGCGATCCGGTCATATTTCTCCAGTATCGGGGAAGGCAAGGGTTGGGCCGCACAACCCAAACCACCGAGAATCGATGGTAAGTCTTTGACTTTACTGATCCTTGAGTTCATTACTGACAACGGCCCGGCCCGGACGGCGGCCAAGATCCGAATTCAAGAAATCGGACGGGATACGGCCAGGCAGATTGTGGAGCCGCAGCGGCATCGTCGCAAGTGTCACATTGAGAGTGCGAAACGGACAGACACCTGCGCATTCAGGCGCCGGACGCCTTCGCCATTCTGCCGAAGAAGTCGGCGTGACCCGCAAGGATCCGCTCCTCGGCCTCCCGGTCGGGTTCGAGGGACCACTCGCCCCGCTCCCGGGTTCCGCCGAGCAGGATGCCGTCCGCACGCGGCATCATGTAAAGCCCCTGGTACAGCGCGATATAGCGGATCTCGGGCTGCGGCAGCAGGACGGTGAGCTGCCCCTTGAGCGGAACGAGTTCTTCGTCGCCGACCAGATCCCGGGCGCCGATGCCGGTGCAGTTCACCACGCGGCGTTCCGCCAGGCCGGCGAGCTCGTCGAGGGAGCGGAAGTCGCGGATCCGGATCCGGCCGCCGGCGAGCTGG
>MPMW01000109.1 GCA_002238705.1 Acidobacteria bacterium bin61
CGTGAGCCGGTGGAACGTGTGGGAAACGCGCTCCTCTCCGCCGCGGACGGCGAACAACCGCCGACGCGGCGCCGCGTTTCCCAACGCCCGGGGAGTTCGCTCCCCCTCCCACCAGTCTCCCAAACCCCCAACCACCTCGCATCCCGTTCTCCCCGGGACCGCACTTCCCAACCGCTACCAGCCACCGGCCCGCAGCCCCCCTTTACCCCCTTGACAAAAGGTAGAAGGTCCGGCGCTCCGAGCCGCTGCTGCGGTGAGCGAGGGGAGCGTCATCCGGTTCCGCGGCCCTCTCGGGCCGCGCGTGCCGGCCTGGAGGCCGGCGGTCCCTGATCCTGTTAATTTGCGGCGATGCCCAGCCTGCGACTCCTCCCTCTCGCTTTTCTTTTGGCCCTGCCCGCCGCGGCTGAAGACGACACGCTTGTCCTCGACAACGACTACGCCGCGGTGCACCGGAACGCCGCCCCGTGCGCGAGCGGCGGCGCCGGGTGCGGGGACCGCGTTGTGGTCGCGTTCGGTGACGTGAAGGTTGTTGCGGGCGGCTCCCCTGTCAAGCTTGGCTACGCCGAGGTCTTCGTGGCCGAGGCGGGGACTTCCTACGAGGTCGAGGGGGACTTCGCCGAAGTCAACCTGAAGCCGAATCCGCCGGCGGTGGAGGGTCCCGCGGTCGCCATCGAGGCCGGCAAGAACGAGCGGCTCCACGACGCCACGGACTACTTCGTGTTCGAGGAGCGGCTCGAACCGGGGGACACGCGGGAGCGGCACTCCCACGCGCAGCGGGTGGTGCTCGTCATGGGCGCCACCGAACTCCAGCAATGGCCCGACGGCGCCGACGAGGTCTTCAAGACGCAGATCCCGGGCACCATCAAGTTCAACCCGCCGGTGGTGCACATCGTCAAGAACATCGGGGACGCGCCGCTCCGGAACATCGTCATCGAGCTGATTCCCCGCTAGGAAAGCCTTGACCGGACGTTCGATCGGCGTCGCGCTCGCGGGGGTGCTGATCGCGGCCGGCGGCGCTGCCGCTGCCCAGACCCGGATTTCCGGCCGGGTCATCGTCGCCAGCAATGGGGCTCCCGCGCGCGGAGCCGAAGTAACGCTCCATGAAACGGGCGCGACGACGTACACCGATACGGAGGGCCGTTTCGGATTCGAAGGCGTGAGCCTCGAATCCCGGCTCACGGTCCACGCCCACCTCGGATTCCTGTGGGGCGAGGCCGGCCTGACGCTCGACACCGGCCCCGGTCCCGCAATCGTCCTCCCGGATCCGGTCCGGATCGCGTTTCGCGGCGCTACCCACGAACACGTCACGGTGACCGCGGCCTCCGGCGAATCATCGGGGTTCGCGGTATTCGGGTCCGTGTCCTCCTTCGAGGGTCTCGATCTGCTGGAAGGCGTTCCGAGCCTCGCCGAGCTGCTCGAAGGCGCGCCCGGGGTGGCGATCCGCAGTTTCGGCCCCGGGGCCGCCCGTCCCATCATCCGGGGTTTCGACGGGGACCGGGTGCTGGTCACCGAAGACGGCGTGCGCACCGGAGACATCGGCAGCCAGGCCGCCGAACAGGGAATCACCGTGGATCCCACCCAGGCGGAGCGGATCGAGGTCGTGCGCGGCCCGGCGGCGCTGCTCTACGGGACGAACTCCGTCGGCGGCGTGGTGAACGTGGTTTCCTCCGGCTCCCGACTGGCGCACGGTGCGACCTCCGGGTTCGAGGGCCGCGCGAGCCTCGGCGGCGGGACCGCGGACGGGGGGGGGTGGGGGGCGTGTGCTTCGCCGGGGCCCCGGGGGGGGGCGCGGGGCGCCCTGGGGGGGGGGGGGCGGGGGGAGCCTCGGCGGCGGGACCGCGGACGGGGGACGGTACGGGGGCGCCCGGGTTCACGCCGGGGGGGACCGGTGGTTCGCCTGGGGCGGCGGCAACGCCCGGCGGACCGGCGACTACCGGTCGCCCCTCGGCGCCGTGGACGGCTCCCGGACCGCCATGGACCAGGGGGAGGCCGGTTTCGGGCTCCGCGGCGGGCGCGCCTGGCTCTCCGCCGGGCGCCGCGGCGGCCGCGCCTGGCTCTCGGCGGGCGTCCGGCTCGACGACAGCGAGTACGGAGTCCCGCTCGCGGGGATGCTGCACGGGGCGGAAGAGGAGGAAGAAACCGTGAACGTGGCCATGGAGCGCCGGCAGGTGCGCACGGATTTTGGATTCCATGACCTGGGAGACATCTTCGAGTCGGCGGCGTTCACCATCCGCTACAGCGAGTTCGCGCAGGACGAGATCGAGCAGGAGGGGGACGGGCCCCCGGAACTCGAAACGCACCACGACAACCGGTCGCTCGTCTTTCGCGGCGAACTGGAGAAATCGCGTGGCCGCCTCCAGGGTCGGGTGGGAGCGTGGGCAAATCTGCGGGAGTTCACCTCCGCGGGCCCGGAGGCGCTGGCTCCCGATACCCGTCATACGGCGCTGGCCGCTTTCGCCCTGGGTGAGTTCCGGGCCTCGAACCGGATCAGCGTGCTGCTGGCCACCCGCATCGAGAACAACGCCTACGACGCGAACGATCGTCCGGAGCCGGGCGAGCCCGATGACGACGATGAGGAGGAAGAAGAAGAAGGAGAGGAGCAGGGAGAGGAGTTCGAACCTCCCGCGGTCGTCGACCGGGAATTCCTGGGGAACTCCGCCAGCGCCGGCATCCGGCTGGACCTGAGTGCCGAGAGTGCGCTGGTCGGGACCGCGACGGTCTCCACCCGCGCCCCGGCGCTCGAAGAGCTCTACAACTTCGGTCTCGACGCCGGCATTCAGGCCTTCGAGATCGGGAACCCGCAACTGGAGACGGAGCGGTCCCGGGGTTTCGACCTGGGCCTGCGGCACGACACCGACGACTTCGCCGGCAGCGCCGGCGTCTTCTGGTACGACATCGCGGGCTTCACCTACGGGGCGGCCAGCGGAGGCCGGGGCGGAGTGACGGTGATCTCGACCGAACAGGCCGATGCGCGCCATCTCGGTTTGGAGGTGGACGGGCTCCTGCGTCTCGGGTCCGCCGACCTCACCGCCAGCGCTTCCTGGGTGGACGCGAAGTTCCCCGGACTCGGCCAGCACGCACCGCGAATCCCGCCGCTCAACGGGCAGGTGAAGCTGGACGTCCCGATCGGGGGTTTCCGGATCGCGCCGCGCCTGCGCTGGGCCGACCGCATGGATCGCCTCTACGCCGGGGAGACGCCCACGAACGGCTACGCGGTCGTCGACGTGACACTGTCATGGCTGCGGTTGGCCGGGAACGCCACGCACCACGTTTCCCTGGTGGGCCACAACCTGACGGACACGGTGTACCGGCACCACACCTCGGTGATCAAGGACGTGGCGCCCCAAGTGGGACGGGGAGTTCGGATCAGCTATTCGATCCGGTTCTTCTGAGCGGGAGTGAAGCGGGCAAAGCAACGAGCACCCCCGAGAGGACGAGGGCGACTACCACTGGGAGGATTGGTCGGCGCGCGCATGGTCAGGCATGTCGTAGCGCAGGCCGCTGTTTTCGTACAGCGACGCGCCGAAGGCGGCCGCCAGCCCCCTGTTTTCTCTCCGCAGGAGTTTGCCGAGCATGTTGTCCAGGCGGAAGTCATACAGGGCGAGCCGCATCTTGAGCCTTCCACTCTTCGGGATCTTCAGGTGGTCCGCGAGATCCTCGCCGACCAGGTAGCGGGTGACGGGGTAGATGGTCTTCTCGACCAGCTTCGCCCGCGCGGCGGGTTCCGTGGTCCCCGCGACCAGGGGCGCGGAGTTGATGAGCGCATGGGCCATGATGACGGCGTGCTCGTTGGGCGGCGGCTCGCAGGCAGACCCGATTGCGTACCACCTCAGAGCGTCCTCTTCGTCGGTGTAGAGCACGGCTTCGGGAACGCCCATGAGATGTCCGGCATAGCGCCATACGGCGCAGAAGCTCTCTCGCTCCTCCCCGGTGTAGACCGCGCCCAGGGTCTCGGAGTGCCTCAGCGTCCGCGCAGAGAAACAGGCGGCTGCATAGCCCATGTGAGCGGCACTGATCGGTGTCCCATACCTGTCGAAGTCCCAATCCGGGGACTGGCTCAGCAGGAGCCGGACCTGCGCATGAACCAAACGGATTCGGACCGATAGCTTCCAGCCTTCGCCGTCCCGTTGCAGCCCCTCCGGCCAGAATATCTCCACTTGGTGCCGGTTGTTCTGCCTGAGCCGCCTGACGCCGTAGTCGAAGACGCGCCCCGTCTGGAAGAAGGACTCGCTGATCAGGGTTGAGAAGCCGTCGATCAGGGTTCCGGCAACGAACGCGGCGAAGACATAGACCACGTTGGTCAGGAAGGCGCGGGCGCCCGGCCGGAAGGCATCGTGGTCGAGCCAGGGCGGCTCAGGTTCGGCGAAGAGATCGCGCAGCGACTTCGGCGCGTCGCGGAAAACGTCCTCGTCCTGGTCCATGCCTGCCTTGATGAACCGCGACGCCTCCGCTCGGGACAGCGAGGCAAGGTCCTTCACCGCCGCGTCCGCCAGGGGATCGCCGATCCGGGTGTGGTGGAGGTAGGTGTCGGCGCGCCTCTTGTCGATGGCAGCAGCCTTGGCATGGCCTTCGGCATACGCGGAAGGCACCCCCGTCTCCATGCGTTCAGGCATTGGTTTCCCGGGAATGATACGGACGTGCGTCAAGACGCGCGTCACGCGTTTGCGCCGACGCCTGCAAGAACGAAATACGTAGTCAGGGGCTCCGTGCCCATCCGGGCACGGCCTGCGGGCCACGTTTCGACCTGGAGGCCGCTTCCGCGGTGACGGATTCCCGCGTTCCCCTGGGGCCGTAGTCGCCTGCTTCCCCTGCGAGTGTTAGCATCGCTGGTTGCAGATCACACGGCAATGAAACACGTCCGCTTCCGTTCCAGATTCTTGGCGGTGGTCGCGGTGTGCGCGCTGCTGTTCGCGGTTCCGATCGGGGTGCTCGCCCACGAGCATTCCGACCAGGCCGGATCGCAGTGCCGGATCTGCAAGCTGTCGGGGTCCGAAACCGCCGTCTTCAACGACGGACCCGCGCTGCCGGCTCCCGAGCGCGATGCCGGACTCCAGGTCCATGGCGTCCAGTTCGTTCCGGCTCCGCCGGCCACGGCCGCCGGAGCCCCCCGCGCACCACCCTCCTGACGGTCGGCACTCCCGGTCCGGAACCGTTCGGCCTCGTCGGCGGCCTCTGAACGTCCGGTTCCCCCGCACCCAGAGTTCCTCAGGAGATCCCACCGTGCTTCGGAAATCTTTCCTTCCACGTTTCTCGGCCCTTCCTCGCGGCATCCGGCGGGCTGGCCTGCTCGCTGTCTGCCTCACCTTCGCAACCGCCGCCTGGGCTCATCCGACGATCTCGGGCACGGTGGTCATCGCCGAAACCGGCGAACCGGCGCACGACGCTGAAGTCCTGCTGATCCAGACCGGCCAGGTCGTCCATACCGACGACGACGGCCGCTTCGCGTTTGCGGACGTGGACCACGTCGGTTCCGTCACCCTCCACGTGGATCTCGGCTTCCTCAGCGCCGTCCGGACCGTGGTGATCGACATCGATCAGGAGGAGGACTTCGAAATCGGCGAACCCATCGTCCTCGGGGCGCGGCACCGGATGCACGAACGGGTCACGGTCAGCGCCTCCGCCAGCGATTCGTCGCCGTTCCAGTCCTTCGGTTCCGTGCACTCCCTGGAAGGGCTTGACCTTCAGAACGAGTCGGCGCGCAACCTCGCGGAACTGCTGGAAGGCACCACCGGCGTGGCGATGCGCAGCTTCGGACCCGGCTCCGCGCGCCCGATCGTGCGCGGTTTCGACGGGGACCGGGTGCTCATCATGGAGGACGGCGTGAGGACCAGTGATCTGGGCAGCCAGTCAGCGGACCACGGAGTTCCGGTGGACCCGCTTCAGGCCGAACGGGTCGAGGTCGTGCGGGGACCGGCGACGCTGCTCTACGGGTCGAACGCCATCGGCGGCGCCGTGAACGTGATTTCCATGGCGTCCCACCTGGCGCATTCGCCGCCGCCCGGATTCCGGGGGCAGGCCAACCTCGACTACTCGACCGCCGACGCGGGAATGAGGGGAGGGGTTCGCGCCCAGGCGTCCGGCGCGGGCTGGTTCGCCTGGGGCGGGGGCAACTCGAGCCGGACCGAGGAGTACGACACCCCCGTCGGGGTGGTCGAGAACTCGGAGAGTTCCATGAACCAGGGAGAGGCCGGGGTCGGCCTCTTCGGCGAGCGCGCCTGGTTCTCGGGCAGCGTGCGCATGGACGACTCGCGCTACGGCGTTCCGTTCGCGGGAGACTTCCACGGGGCCAGCCACGCGGGGCACGACCACGGACCGGTCGAGGACGAGGGGGAACTGTCCGTGGACGTCACGATGGACCGGCGGCAGTTCCGCACGGACTTCGGGCTCCGCGACCTCGGATTCGTGTTCGACGAGGCGGAATTCACGATCCGGTACAGCGACTACGACCAGGACGAGGTCGAGGCCTTCGCGGGCAGTGGAACGGAATTCGTCGCGACCCACTTCGACAACCGATCCATCGTGCTCCGCGGTGAGCTCAAGAAGCCCGCCGGCCGGGTGAACAGCCGGGTCGGGGTCTGGGGACACCTGCGGGAGTACGAGGCATACGGGGAGGAGGCCCTGGCGCCCCGTACGGAGCAAAACGCGCTCGCGGCCTTCACCTACAACGAGATCGCGGCGACCGAGGGACTCGATGTGCTCCTCGGAGCGCGCGTCGAGCGAAACGCCTACGACGTCGGGGAAGACAGCAACCCGCTCCGGCCGGCGGAAGTGATGGACCGCGACTTCCTCGGCACCTCGGCGAGCGCCGGCGCCCGCCTCGCGCTGGGCGACTCCACTGCCGTGGTCGGTGTCGCCAGCCTCGCCACCCGCACCCCCTCGCTGGAGGAGCTCTACAACTTCGGCCCCCACGTCGGGAACCTGGCGTTCGAGATCGGCGATCCCCGACTCGACCCGGAACGGTCGCGGGGGTTCGACCTGAGCCTCCGGCAGAGCTCGGAAGCGCTCACCGGGAGCGTCAGCGCCTTCCGCTACGACATCGCCGACTTCATTTTCGGAGAGGCTCACGAGGGAATGATCAGCGGCCTGCCCGTCCTCGTGTTCCTGCAGTCGGACGCGATCTACCAGGGATTCGAGGTCGAAGGACACCTGAGCCTCGGCGCCGCCGAGCTGGTGGCGAACGCCGCCTACGTGGACGCGAAACTCACCACCGGTGAGTACGTACCGCGCATCCCCCCGTTCGGCGGACAGGTGAAGCTGGATGTACCGGTCGGCAAGCTGCGCCTCGCTCCCCGGATGCGCTGGGCATCGAGCATGGACCGCCTGTTTCGGGGCGAGACGGCGACCGACGGCTACGCCCTGTTCGACTTCACCGCTTCCTACGTGTTCGTCGGAGGGCACACGACACACAACATCTCGCTGAGGGGCTACAACCTCACCAACGCCGAATACCGGCACCACACCTCGCTGATCAAGGACCTGGCGGCGCAGATGGGGCGCGGGTTCCGGATCAGCTACTCGCTCAGGTTCTTCTAGGGGCGCACGCGGCAGGGCCCCCGGGTCCTGCCGCGTGACGCGTGCGGGCCGTAACGTCCGGCAGACAGGAGAACTTCGCGGCCCTCGCACGGCAGTTCCGGGACACCTGCATCCCGATCCAATACGATTTTCGGGGTTTCAGGAGGTGTTCATGGTCGCCGACGCGCCACGTTCAGCGCAGCCTCGGTGTTGGGCACGCCATCTGGCGCGGCGGTTCGCGCTTCTTGGGTCTGCGTTGGCTCTCGCGACGGTCGCCGGCGCGCAGACGACCATCTCGGGAACCGTCCTGATTGCCGAGAACGGAGAACCGGCCCACGACGCCGAGCTGGTCCTCCTGGAAACGGACCAGGCCGCCCATTCCGACGAGAGCGGCCGCTTCGGATTCGAGCTGTCGGAGCCCCTCTCCACCGTGACCGTTCACGTCTATGTCGGTTTCCTGACGGGAGTGCGGACCTTCGAGGTGGATGAGGACGCCACCGCGTTCGAGCTTCCGGAACCCGTCCTGCTGGAGGCGGGGCACCACACTCACGAACACGTGACCGTTACGGCTTCGGCCAGCGGGACCTCGCCCTTCGAGGCCTTCGGATCCGTGCAGTCCTTCGAGGGTCTTGCCCTCCAGAACGAGGCCGCCCGGAACATCGCCGAACTGCTGGAGTCCGCTCCCGGGGTGGCGATGCGCAGTTCCGGGCCCGGCGCGGCCAGGCCGATCCTGCGCGGCTTCGAGGGCGACCGCGTCCTGGTCATGGAGGACGGCGCCCGGACGGGAGATCTGGGCAGCACCTCCGGCCATCACGGGGTCCCGGTCGATCCGCTCCAGGCGGAGCGGGTCGAGGTGGTCCTCGGGCCGGCGACCCTGCTCTATGGGTCGAACGCGATCGGCGGCGCGGTGAACGTCATTTCCATGGGATCGCATCTGGCCCATTCGCCGCCGCCCGGATTCCGGGGACAGGCCAATCTCGACTATTCCACCGCCGACGAGGGGCTCCGCGGCGGGGTCCGCGCCCAGGCGGCGGGCTCGGGCTGGTTCGCCTGGGGCGGCGGGAATTCGAACCGGACCGAGGACTACGACTCGCCGGCGGGCGTCGTGGAGAACTCCGCCACCTCGTTGACCCAGGGGGAAGCGGGATTCGGCCTTTTCGGGGAGCGCGCCTGGTTCTCGGGCAGCGTGAAGATGGACGATTCGCGCTTCGGCGTGCCGTTCGGGCACGAGCACGGACACGGGCAAGAAGCAGAAATGGATGAGCACGGGCATCACGAGGGGGAAGACGATCATGGGGAAGAGCTGGCCGTGGACGTGGTGGCGAACCGCCGGCAGTTCCGGAGCGATTTCGGAATCGGGGACCTTGGGGGCGTCTTCGAAAGCCTGGAGACCACCGTGCGCTACAGCGACTACGAGCACGACGAGGTCGAGACTCCGGTGGGGACGACCCTCGACGAAGTCGCAACGAACTTCCAGAACCAGTCGCTGGTGGTCCGCGCCGAGCTGAAGCGGCCGGCGGGGCGGGTCCAGAGCCGGCTGGGGGTCTGGGGGAACTTCCGGCGCTACGAGGCGATCGGAGAAGAAGCGCTCGCGCCCGCGACCGATCAGACCGCCCTGGCGGCGTTTTCGTACAACGAGATCCGGGGCTAGCCCCAATACTGTTCACTTAGAGTATTTTCTTCGCTATGCTTTCCCCGGCTCGACCGGGAGGTTGCCCATGGCGAGAACGGTTGCGGAGCTTCCGAAAGGGAGCCGGATCACGGACTACATCAGCCTCGGGGTGCTGAGCGAGAGGATCCCGCGGGCGGCAGTGGACGAGGCG
>MPMW01000110.1 GCA_002238705.1 Acidobacteria bacterium bin61
AGAGCGTGAGTTGCTCGTCGAGGCGACCGCTCAGGTGAGCCTTGGCCAGGTTCGCTACCAGGGCCGCCGCGGTGGTGAACAACACCGTGTAGCCCGACAGGATCGCGCCGCGCCCCACCGCGACCGCCAGGTGAGTCTTGCCCACGCCCGGCGGGCCGAGGAAGAGCACCGATTCGCCGTGGGCGATGAACCGCCCGGTTGCCAGTTCCCGGATCTGCTTCTCGTCCACCGAGGGCTGCGCCCCGAAGTCGAACCCGCTCAGCTCCCGGACCGCCGGGAACTTGGCCAGCTTCATCCCCATCGCCACCCGCCGTTCGTCCTTGCGCGCGATCTCCCGTTCACACAGGAACTGCAACGCGTCCCGCAGGGTCAGCTCGCGGCGCGCCGCCTCATCCAAAAGGGTGTCCAACTGATCCCGGATCGCGTTCAGACGCAGGCGGGTCAGCATCTGATCCAGCGGGTCCACCGCAGGGTTCCGTCTCACCACTGGCCTCCCGCGATCTCCGCATACTCCGCCAGCGGCCGCCGCAGGCTCTCGGAGTCGGAGCGCGCCGGCTCCTCGTCTCCGAGCTTCCGGACCATACGCCCCTCGGCGCCTGCCACTCCCACGAAGTGCGCCGGATCGGTGATCCGCTGTCGGCGTCCCGAACTCCGGGAATGCTCCGCAACTTCCCCGGCGCCATGGTGGATGCGCACCCTGGTCGCGCTCACCAGGACCCGTACCCGTTCCCCGATCAACAGCCACGGCACCGAATAAGCGTTCGTGTCCACGACCACCGAGCAGTCCGTCGTAACCCGTCGCGTCAACTCCCGAACCTGCTCGAACCGCCCGTAGGCTGGTAGCGGCTGCAACCGCGAGGACTCCTCCTCCGCGAAGTGCTCGATCGGAACCCGGCCGGTGGTCCCGTGGATCCGCCGGTTCGCCACTTCCCGCGTCCACCAGGCCAGATGGGCCTCCAGGTCCGCAAGGCTGGCGAACTGACGGCCCGCGATCCCGTTCTTCTTCACATACCCCACCCCCGATTCATCCTTCCCCTTCGTCCGCGCCCGATACGGCGCGCACGCCTGCGGCCGGAACCCCCAGTGCTTCGCGAAAGCTGCGAAACGATCCTGGAACACCACCTCCCGAGTGGCCGCGTTGTGGTGCTTCACCAGCGCTCGCGCGTTGTCCAGCAACACCGTCTCCACAACACCCCCGATCTCCTCGAACGTGCTCTCCAGCCCCTCGAACCAGTGCCCCTGTCGCTCTCCCACAAACACCCGTACGTGCATCCGACGAGAACATCCCAGCGTCGCCACGAACAGCGTCACCCGTTTCTTCTCCCCGCCGATCCAGACCTGCCGCTGGCCGAAGTCGATCTGCAACTGATACCCCGGCGGCGTCTCGAAGCGCGTCGTCGCCACCTCCGCCGCGCGCAACTCCCGACGAAACGGCTCCACCGCCCGCTGCACCGTGCGCAGGCTCACCCGCACCCCCAGGGCCTCCAACTCCTGGCGGACCACATCCGCGTTGCCCCTGTGCTGCGACAACCGGTCACGAAGCCACTCCTCCCACCCCCGGAGCGCGCGACGCCGCTGACGGCGTCCCGACTTCCTCCAGCGGCCTCGACCTAGCCAGATCTGAACCGTCGTCCGAGAACATCCCAACTGGGCCGCGATCCGCCGCGTGCCCCAGCCCAATCCGTGGAGCCGACGCATCTCCAAAACATCCTCCGGTGTCCGCATCTCTTCCCTCCCGACGCCGTGCTCCGGCGCCGGAACGAAAGTACATGCCTCCCGAGTCACCTCTCCTCCTCTCCCGCAACCCGGGGGGGTGGCCCAGTTTTAAATGTCGCCAAGTGGCCCAGTTTTAGATGTCGCTTGACACCGCTATCGCTGGGTCGAAACACCAGCCGACCCCGCTATCGCTGGGTCGAAACACCACCCGACCCCGCTATCGCTGGGTCGAAACACCACCCGACCCCGCTATCGCTGGGTCGAAACACCACCCGACCCCGCTATCGCTGGGTCGAAACACCAGCCGACCCCGCTATCGCAGGGTCGAAACGCCACCCGACCCTGCGGGCGCCTGGAGTTCCCCGCGACCCGGACTTCCCGATCCCGCGAGCCGCCGGCACACAATCCGCCGCGCGCCGTGACACGCACCGAACCGAACCCGTTACAAACGTAAGTGACTCCGTAACATTAACGAAAATCACAAACTATAAGTTCCTTCCGAAGCCGAAATAGACCGATCCATTCCCGTCCTCGTTCGGTAGTCTCGCCCGGGTATGTCGGTTCTCAACCTCGTCGACTATCCCGACGAAGAGCCCCCGGGCGCTCCCGACGAAGAGACCCCCGCCGGCCCCGACGAGGAGATCCGTCTCACCGAGACTCCCCCGGGACTCGACGCCATCCGCGGCTGGCTCCACAAGCCCCGGCCCTGGCTCCACGGCCTTTGGCTCTGGATCGCGTGGATCCTCTCCGGGCCTCCGACGGCTTGGCAGTGGCTCAGGAAGCACGGCCCGCGCATCTCGAAGCGCCTGCGCCGGATCGCCGCCGAAGGCACCCTCGTGCGGCGGGTCCTGGAACGGACCGGCAACCTGCTCCGGGAGACCGCCGTCAAATTCGACGCTGCGGCCCAAGCCTTCCGCGATCCCCGCGGCGAGGCGCGACGAGAATCCGGCGAACTCGATGAGTTCGGGGAGACCGTCCGGCGCCTCGGCGAACGGGTCACGCTCGGCGCGAGGATCGTCGCGATCGTCGTTTCCGTCCTGAACCGCCTGGCGGATCTCTTCCCCGCTGAACCCCCGGTCCCCGTCCCCGACCCGGCCCCCGTCCCGGCGGACCGTCCCGCGATCACGCCCCAGCCACCGCCGCAGCCCCAACCCCGCCCCACACCGCGGCCCCCCTCTCTCCCTTCCGACGAGCCGCCGAAAGAGCCTCCTCCCCAGCCTGTCCCGCCCGACGCCCCCGAAACCCACTCGCCTCCCTCCGAGGCCCCCGAAACCCCGCCTCCACGCCGTGACTCTCCCCAGAGCCCCCCCCGAGCCCCCCGAACCCCGGCCTCCACGCCGTGACTCTCCCGAGACCCCCTCACCCGCACCCGGCGCTCCCAAAACCCGCGCTCCCAAAAGACGGCCCCCCGCGACCGCGGCGGTCCCCCGCCCCGTCGACTGGGAAACGCGTCTCCAGGGCCTGCCGGACATCCTGCACAAGTGGGTCCGCGACCTCCCCAAGCGGCCCCGGCGCGCCTCGCTCCACGCTCTGATCCTGAATATCTGCAACCAGCGCGAGTGGACCACCAGCGAAGAAATGGCCCGCTACCTCGACATGCACCGGTCGAGCCTCGTGCAGCGCCATCTCAGCGAGCTGGTGGAGGCCGGCCTGCTCGAGCTCAAGTATCCGGACTTCCCACGCAATCCCGGCCAGGCGTACCGAACCCGGCCGGAGGCCGCGGCGCCCTACATGTGACGAACACGCCCACCCCGGACCGCGCGCGACCCGCCTGCCGTGAAGCTGCCGAGGGGGCGAGGGCACTCCATGACTTCCTGCACACTCCCCTTCCGTCCCCGCCCACAGCAAACACCCAAGCGGAAGTCCGGCCACATTCCCCGTCGTCCGACCAACTGCGGCAAGCTCCAGCCGCCGCTGCAATCAGTGCTTGCGGAAGCGCTTCACAGGCTGGCCCGTATTTCTCATACCGGAAGCCCCCGTTGAACCGGTGTCTGAGCCGTCAGCGCTGTCTCCGTCGGGCCCTCGGAGCGCCGGCTTCCAGCCGGCATCGCGGAGCGAAGCGAAGCGAAACGCACGTTGCCAACAAAGAGGGAGGGCATGCCGAGTGCAGGCGCCATCCGGGAGGAGCAGCGATGTCCGGTTTCGCTCCGCTGGCGCGGAGCGATGCCGGCCAGAGGCCGGCGCTCCGAGGCGACACGTCGTCCCGTCGGTCGGGATCCCCGCTGCTCGCGGTACCCGCGCTGCATCAACGGGTTGCAAGAATCCTCGATCGGCTGCCCGGGAGCCCGGGCAGCCGGAATCGATGAGAGGCGCGGAAGTGCAGCACCCCGAGCGGCGTGGCGGTCGCCCGCGAGAATCGTTGGGCCGAGCGGACCGGTACATCGTCGGCCTGCTCGCGACGCTCCTCGGCAGTACGCTCGTCGGATTCGTGACGATCGGCGGTCAGCTTGTGGGTATGCAGCGGCAGGTCGGTGGCCTTCGCCCGGAGATGCACGAGGAGATCGGTCAGCTCCGCACCGAGATGCACGAGGAGATCGGCCATCTCCGAGCGGACATCGGGAAGCTCTCCGAGCGGGTCGCGCGCATCGAGACCGTCCTGCAGACCCACCACGGGCCGCTGCCCGGTCCCTGAGGGACCGCTCACCTCCGGACGAGGGTCGATTTCGACCGCCTCTCGGCGGTCGATGCCGACCAGCGGTCGGCGTTCCCGTACCGGGTGGACCGTGACACTCGGTAGCGTGGTGCGGTTCCGCGGCGCTGTCGCGCCGCGGGTGCCGGTCTGGAGACCGGGCCTTCCGGCCGGCGCAGCTCCCCGCGGGGAGCGAACCCACGCCACGCCGAGCCTCTTCGGCGCGGCGGGCGCGCCAGCGCGCCCCCCGAGTGCGCCAGCGCGCTACAGGTTCGGGCGGTGGCGGGGTGACGGTTCCTGACCGCCTCTTGCGGTACCGTCACGACATTCACCGGACCGAATGACGAGAACCCACCGCAAGTCCCTCGGCGCCTACTACACACCGCCAGAGGTGGCGGCCACCCTCGTCCGCTGGGCGGTGCGCCGGCCGGAGGAGCGTCTCCTTGACCCGGCCTGCGGCGACGGACGCTTCCTTGCGCGGCACCCGAACAGCACCGGAGTGGACTGTGACGACGCGGCGATTTCGGCCGCGACCGAAGCCGCCCCGGAAAGCGCGATCCACGCCGCCAACTTCTTCGAATGGGCGCTGACGCGCTCTGAGCGGTTTGACTGCGCGGCCGGGAATCCCCCGTTTATCCGATATCAGCGCTTCACAGGCCTCACGCGGGAACTGGCTCTCAGGATCTGCGGATCGCTCGGGGCCCAGGTTTCCAGACTGACCTCTTCCTGGGTGCCATATCTGATCGTTACCGCATCGCTGTTGCGAAAGGGCGGACGGATCGCCTTCGTCGTGCCGGCGGAGATCGGGCATGCCCCATACGCGGCACCGCTCCTCTCCTGGTTTGCGAGCAGATTCGAGGCGGTCCGAGTGGTGGCCATTCGGGAGAAGGTGTTCCGCGAACTCTCAGAGGACGTGTGGTTGCTCTTCGCCGACGGGTACGGCAGTTCCACCGAGGCGCTGGAGCTCTCCGTCATGGATCGCTTCAACGGCAGCACGAGCCCCCCGGCCGGAACCACAATCTCCCTGGAGGAGTGGCGAAACTGGCGATGTCGGCTCCGCCCCCTGCTCCTTCCCGATCGGGTGCGGAGCGAGTATCGACGGCTCGTCGCTCAGAAGACCACCAGTACGCTGGGGGACTTCGGGAGCGTGGGGATCGGGTATGTCTCGGGTGACAACGACTTCTTCCACCTGCGTCCGTCAGCGGCTCGGGACCTCAATATCCCGGACGCCTGCCTCAAGCCGACGGTGCGGCGGGGGCGGGACCTCCAGAACGGGCCGATCACCTCCGCAACCGTGTCCGATTGGCACAGGAAAGACGCCCCGAACTTCCTCTTGCGCCTGGATGCGGGTCCACCCCCATCCTCAAGTGTGCGCCGGCATCTCGATTCCGACGCCGGAAGGAAAGCGCGTCTCCGGTACAAGTGCCGCGTCCGCAATCCCTGGTACTCGGTCCCGAACGTGACCGCTCCCGACCTCTTCCTGTCCTACATGAGCAGCGGAGCGCCGGCCCTCGTCGAAAACCGGGCGAAGTGCGCGTGCACGAACGCCGTCCACGCGGTACGCCTCCGGAAGAGTGCCTCCAGGACGGCGCTCCGCCGCCGCTGGAACTCCCCACTCACGGCACTCAGTTGCGAGATCGAAGGGCATCCCCTCGGAGGCGGAGTACTCAAGCTGGAGCCGCGCGAAGCGTTGCGCGTGGCAGTGCCGAGCGAGGATCCGAGCCCATCCACGGCCCGTCTGTTACGGGAGGGGACTGAGTTCATGGGGGCGTGGAGGCACCGTGGCTAGTTCCGGGAATCACTGCCGGTGGATCAATCTCGCGGACGCCCTCTCGGGGTTCACGTACCCAACCGGGCGCACCCAAAGCCAGGCACACATCAGACCTCTTCACTGGTATGTCGCCTGCCGGCTGGTTGTCGAGGGCGGTTTTCTACCGGAAGACATCACCCCGCGACCTCCTTTCAGAGTGGACAGCACCGGCGCCGGACTGACTCTGCACCACGTTCCAGACCTCGGCGGCGCGGGAGAGCAAACGGTTCTGGGTGGGCTCAAGACCAAGGACATCGATGTGACAGTGGGCAAGCCCCAAGTCGGACCATGTCTCGCAGTTTCCGTCAAGGGAACCATGAACGCATTTCGCAACCTGACGAACCGGATGGAAGAAGCGGTCGGGGACTGTACGAACCTGCACATCGCTTATCCGAACCTCGTGTACGCCTTCCTGCATGTTCTGAGGGGCAACCGCGAGGGTCTCCGAGGCACGGACGAGGCCGACATCGTCCAGGCGAGTCCCGACGGAAATGTCGCATCCAATGACATCGCGATTCGCAAGGATGGCGCCATCGTGGACTCCATCGAGCGGTATCACGATGTCTTGCTCGGTCTCGCCGGACGTCGCGGAATCCGAAACGACATCACCCGGTATGAGTCCCTCGCTCTGGCCCTGGTTCGCCCGAACCCACCATCGATCATGGAGGAGTGGCCCGGGGCCGATAGTCCGCTCCGGTTCGAGGACGCGTTCGACCGCATGTACCGCCAATACGATCAGCGATATGTCTTCGCGGCGCCGAAGCTGGCGAAGCACACCGCTCGTGTGGAATGGCGGGAAGACTCCCCGGCACTTCGAGAACGAATGAATCTCGACTACCGGGCTCGCATCGGGTAGCAGGCCGCTATCGAGGCCGGTGAACCTCGACCTCCGCGTCCGCTCCGCGATCCTCGGGACGCTCGCCGAGACCGGCATCGCTCCCACCCCAAGGGACGTCGCCGCGCGGCTCGGCGAAGTCGTGGAGCCCGTCCTGGGGGCCTGGCGCCGGCTTCGGGAGGGACGGGTGATCGTCACCGGGCAGGACGGGGTTTCCCTGCTGATGGCCAATCCCTTCTCCGGGGTCCCCACCGACCACACGTTCGCATCGGAAAGCGTTCGCTACTACGCCAACTGCGGCTGGGACGCCCTTGGGGTCGCGGCGGCCCTCGGGCGAAGCGGTGTCGTCCGGTCCCGCTGCGCGAACTCGGGAAAACCGCTGGAACTCGCAGTACGGGACGACGGACCCGAACCGTGCTCGTGGTTCTTCCATTCGCTGGTCTCCGCCGCGCACTGGTGGGACGACATCGTCTTCACCTGAGCCAACATGCTGTTCTTCCGGTCGGAAGACGACCTTCGGGCCTGGTGCCGGGAGCGCGAGGTCGAACCGGGACCGGCCGTTTCGGTCGAGCAGCTCTGGCGGCTCTCGGTGGTGTGGTACGGAACCCGGCTCGATCCCGAGCCGCCGCGCCGGACGCCCGCCGAGGTGCGCGCTATCTTCGCCGGCGTGGGGCTGACCGATCCCTTCTGGGATCCGGTTCCCCGTCAGGAGTAGGACCATGACCGAGAAGCGATTCGGGCTGACCCGCCGGCAGGGGCTCGCCCCCCCAGCGGGGGCGGGCGCCCGCGGCGGGGGGGGGCGCGCCTGCCGTGCCGGCGTTCGCCGGGGCCCAGAGCCCTCCCGCCGGCCTGCTCGCGGCGCCGCCGATTCCGAACGTGCGGATCGGGTTCGTCGGTGTGGGCGGCATGGGAACCGTTCACGTACGCAACCTGCTCGCGGTGAACGAGGCCTCGCCCGGGGTCGAGATCCGGGCGGTCTGCGACATCGTGCCGGAGCACGCCGAGCGGGCGCGCGACTTCATTCGGGAAGCCGGCGGCCCGGAGCCCACGCTCTATACCCGGGGGGACCGGGACTACGAGCGGATGTGCGCCGAAGAAGAGCTCGATCTCGTCTTCACCGCCACGCCCTGGCGTTTCCATGTCCCCGTCTGCGTCGCCGCCATGGAATACGGCAAGCACGCCGCCACCGAGGTGCCGGCGGCGACCACGATCGACGAGTGCTGGCAGCTCGTCGAGACCGCGGAGCGGACGAACCGCCACTGCGTGATGATGGAGAATTGCAACTACAACCGGTGGGAAATGATGGTCTTCCACATGGTCCGGCTGGGGATCTTCGGCGAGATCCTCCACGCCGAGGGGGGCTATCTCCACGACCTCCGCGAGGTGAAGTTCTCAAACCGCGGCGAGGGACTCTGGCGTCGGGCGCACTCGCGCACCCGGAACGCGAACCTCTACCCGACGCACGGACTCGGCCCGGTGGCGAACTGCATGGACATCGGACGCGGGGATCGCTTCGACTATCTCGTCTCGATGAGCGGGCCCTCGCGCGGCCTGCAGGACTACGCGCGGGAGCACTTCCCCGAGGGCGCGCCGCAGCGGGCGGAGAAGTTCTCGCTCGGAGACGTGAACCTGAGCCTGATCAAGACGGCCCGGGGCCGCACTATCACCGTGGTCCACGACACGAACCTGCCCCGGCCCTACAGCCGGATCAACCTGGTCCAGGGCACGCGCGGCATCTTTCAGGGGTACCCGAACCGGGTGTACGTGGAGGGCAAGAGCGAATCGCACCGCTGGGACGACGCCGAGACGTGGCGCGAGGAATACGAGCACCCGCTCTGGCGAAACGTCGCGAGCCCCGGCGAGGAGCTTGGACACGGGCGGATGGACTACCTCGAGGACTACCGGCTGATCCGCTGCCTCCAACAGGGCCTGCCGACCGAGATGAACGTCTACGACGCGGCGGCGCTCTCCGCGGTCACCGATCTCAGCGAGCGCTCGGTAGCAGACCGGAGCCGGCCGCTGGACTTCCCCGACTTCACCCGCGGTGGGTGGCAGACATTCCCGAAGCTGCCCGTGGTGACGGACTGAACGAGCGTCCGCTGCTTCCCGTCGCGGTGCGCGATTCCTCGCGCTCGGGCGCCCGGGGGACTGCCGCGGGGCTAACCCGGATTTCTCATACTCACGGCCCGGGGCGGACCGCAATGGGTCGTAACCCACTCTGTCGTGGCGGTTTCTCCACCAGGTGCCAACCTGGACGCACCGAACGGCGCGCAGCGTCGGGGAACCCCACCTGGCACATCGCCTTCACCGCCAAAA